>DAOUJE010000105.1:0-6500 GCA_034423055.1 Dehalococcoidia bacterium
TGGAAGCTCGAATATGACCGCGGCTTCAAGGTCGACATCGACGACATCCTGCTTACAGCCGGGTCGGGTGAATCGATCGGTTTGGCGATTCAGGCGTTGACCAACCCCGGTGACACCGCGATCACTGAACACTTCGTTTACAGCGGCACCCTCGGCCAGCTCCAACGTTTCGGAAACACCGTTTACGGAGCCGAGACCGATGACGAGGGCTTGGTTCCTGAAGCAGTCGACGAACTGATCACCAAGCTTGACGCCAAAGGCAAGAAGCCCAAGATGATCTACACCATCGCCGAACACCAGAACCCGATGGGGCCGACGTTGCCGGTCGAGCGGCGGGAAGCTCTGTTGGAGATCGCGCATCGCCACGGCGTCCCGATTCTCGAAGACGAGTGCTACGTGGATCTCCGATTCGAAGGCGAGATGCAGCCCGCGTTCCGATCCCTCGACGATTCCGGCATCGTCATTCACGTCGCTTCATTCTCCAAGCTGTTGGCTCCCGGACTCCGCATGGGCTACATCACCGCGGCTCCAGAAGTTCTGCGCCGAGCGATGAGCTGCAAAATCGGTTCCGGTCCCAACCAGTTCGCAAGCTACGCAATCGAAGGTTTCCTGCGAAACAGCCTTGATGACCACCGCGCGCGCTTCAACCCGCTGCTGAAGCAGAAGCGGGACGCGATGGATCAGTCGCTCAACGATCATTTCTCCGAGATTGGGGCTTCATGGTCGAAGCCTGAGGGTGGTTGCTATACGTGGTTGACGATGCCAGAAGGTACCGATATTACGTCTCCGCGTGACGAGATCTTTGCAGAAGGCGTTGGATACAACGGTGGAGTTGGGTTTGCGCCTAATGGGGATGGTCAGAACTGCGCCCGGCTATGCTTCGCCTTTGAAACGCCCGAAAAGTGCTACGACGGCATCGAGAAGCTGGCAGGTCTGTTCAAGAAACGCGGGTTGATGTAATGCAATCCACTGGGGAACCAAATCGGACTGTCGCACCTCAATCACTGGCGTGAAAACCCTTGAGTAGCGCGACCTCGTCAGCATTGCCGATGTACATCGGCGTCCGGTGATGGAGTTGCTCAGGTTCTAGTTCTCTGATGGGCGTAGTGCCGTCGCTTGCTGCGCCGCCAGCCTGCTCGGCTACAAACGCCAGTGGTGCACATTCGAAGAGTAGGCGGAGTTTTCCGCTCGGACTGCTCTTGTCGCTGGGGTAGGCGTAGATGCCGCCTTTCATGAGGTTGCGATGGAAGTCGGCGACTAGGGCACCGATGTAGCGTCCGGAATAGCTCTCGGACTTTACGTGTTCGACCCAGTTGAGGTCGGGGGTGTTCCATTTCCCGGAGTTGCCTTCGTTTGCGGAGTAGACGTGGGATGATCCGTGGGATCGGACGTTCTCGTTCGTCAGGTGGTAGTCGCCAAGTGTCGGGTCTAAGGTGAAGAAGTGGACACCATCGCCCGAGGTGTAGCAGAAGATGGTGGAGGAGCCGTAGAGGACGTATCCGGCTGCGAGCATCTCGTTGCCTGGTCTCAGGATGTCGGCTTCACCGGCTGGTACCCCTTCGCTGAGTCGGCGGTAGATGCCGAAGATGGTGCCGATGGGGGCGGCGACGTCGATGTTGCTGGAGCCGTCTACAGGATCGAAGACGACGGCGTACTCGCCAGTGATCGCGGCATCGCCGCAATCGATCATGCCAGCGTTCTCTTCGGAACTCATGGCACAGACCAAGCCAGTAGAGAGCAACGCCTCAGCCACAACGTTGTCGCCGATCACATCGAGCTTCTGCTGCTCGTCGCCAGTGACGTTAGCCGCGCCTGCGGATCCGAAGAAGTCTCGCAACGCCGCCCGGTTGATCTCGGAAGAGATGAATTTACCCGCTGAGCCGATGGCGTTCAAAAGCATCGCCAGATCGGACGGATTGGCGAACTCCTCGTTCGAGTTGCCTGAAGCGAATTGGAAGAGATTCGGTGGCGTGACTGGCATGGCTAGCAAACCCAGATTTCGTGGGGATTGGGCGATGTTTGGCGATGTTTCGTGCCTGCATTATATGTGGCAAGAGTGGAGTAGGTAGCGGTGTGAGATTCAACTGATTGAACGTGATGCCGTATCATTGCCAACAAAGTTACAGAGTTGTGAATCGGAGGATTTTCGAACATGGGCAACGAGCTTCACTCCATCGCCAAAGCAATGGTTGCAAGGAGCAAAGGGATTCTCGCAGCAGACGAATCTACTGGCACTATCGGGCGTCGTTTGGCATCCATTAATGTCGCCAACGAAGAACCTAATCGCAGGGCGTGGCGGCAGCTTCTGTTCACGACGGAAGGCTACGGGAAGTACATCAGCGGCGTGATTCTCTACGACGAGACGCTGCGGCAGTCTTCGGATGACGAAATCCCGTTCGTGGAACTGTTGCAAAACGAAGGCGTCATTCCCGGCATCAAAGTGGACAAATCGACGAATCCGCTCGCAGGTGCGCCGGGAGAGTTGACGACTGACGGTCTCGACGGCCTCCGCGATCGTTTGAATGAGTACTACGAACTTGGTGCGCGCTTCACGAAATGGCGCGCCGTCATCACCATCGGCGACCACATTCCATCTGACTACTGCATCAACGTCAACGCACACGCTCTAGGTCGGTTCGCTGCATTGTCGCAGGAGGCAGGATTGGTGCCGATCGTCGAGCCAGAAGTGTTGATGGATGGCGATCACTCGATCGAGACCTGCGAGTGGGCGACCGAGAAAACCCTAAACGCGACGTTCGAGGAATTGAGGACGCAACGAGTGGACCTTGAAGGGATGGTCTTAAAACCGAACATGGTGTTGAGCGGGACAGATGCTGAGAATCGGGCCGATGCGGAAGAGGTGGCGAACGCGACGGTAGGTTGTTTCAAGCGGACCATTCCCGCGGCGGTTCCGGGCATCGCATTCTTGTCAGGAGGGCAGGGCGACGAAGAGGCGACTGTCAACCTAGACGCCATCAACAAGTTGGCAAAAGCCGAAAATGCTCCTTGGGAGTTGACATTCTCGTACGGACGCGGTTTGCAAGCAACGCCTCTAAGCACATGGGGCGGCAATCCCGACAACGTGCCAGCCGCGCAAAAATCGTTCATCGAACGCTCGATCGCAACTGCCGCCGCACGCGAAGGTGAGTACGTCTAATCATGGCATACGATATCTCGCAACTCGTAGCAGCACGCGGCAATGACATCATTGCTACGCGCCGACATTTACATGCACATCCGGAAACGGGCTTCGAAGAGCGCGAAACTGCGGCCTATATCGCAAACCGTCTCCGACGCGCGGGATTGGATGTGCGAGAGGGGATAGCCGAGACTGGGATCATCGCGAGGTTGAAGGGCGGCAAGCCGGGCAGAACGCTCGCGATACGAGCAGATATTGATGCTTTGCCCATTGATGAGTTGACTGGACTTGAGTTCGCGTCGACTAATGGTCGGATGCACGCTTGCGGACATGACGGGCACATCACCATGGCATTGACCGCGGCTGAAATCCTCGCCGGGATGTCAGACCAGATCGTCGGCGAAATCGTCTTCATATTCCAACCTGCGGAGGAGCTCTGCAAAGGCGCGATAGCGATGATCGAAGATGGCGCGATGGAGTTGATCAACGCGGATGTCGTGATCGGTACGCATCTGTGGAATCAGACGCCCTTCGGTTACGTCGGGGTCAATCAATCGACTGTTTTTGCTGGTGCGGACCTCTTCGAGATCTCAGTCAGAGGACACGGCGGGCATGGCGCAATGCCGCATCTAACTGTTGATCCCGTCGTCGTTTCTGCGAACATCATCAACGCTTGTCAGACGGTAGTGGCACGTGAAATATCACCGCAAGATATGGGCGTGGTTACCTTTGGGAGCGTTCATGGTGGTTCGGCTGGCAACGTGATTGCCGACGAAGTGGTTCTCAACGGTACGATCCGTGCTTATAACGCTGCGACTCACAAGACGATTGCTGATGCTGTTCAACGTATCGCGTCTAATGTGGCGGAATCACTCAGAGCGACGGCTACATACACACGTCACGCTGGGACTCCGCCGGTGATCAACAATTCTGATGTAGCAAATTGGGTGTCCAGTCTGGCAATGCAGTCAATAGGCGAAGACGCGGTGGGTGAAATCGAACCCATATCCGTCGGCGACGACATGGCGGAGTTCATGAATCGAATACCGGGCACCTACTTCATCCTCGGCGCATCGAAAGAGGGGACAGAGGGGCACCACAACGCCAAGTTCGATTTCGATGAGGCGTGTCTGCCGGTTGGGACGGAGATATTTGTGCGTGCGGGGTTGAATATTGATGGGATGCCGTAAAGGGACACTCGCCCAAATGTTGGTATGACATTTGGGCCTATTTTCAGTGCCTCTGCCTGGTCCCCTCTGGATGGACGTTTCGTCCGCTGAAGCGCTGGCTTTCGCCGGAATGACGGAGGTGCGCTAGATCAGTAAACCGGCGCCGCTCCGCCGTCGACGTTGACCGCTGCGCCTGAGACGTAGCTTGCTGCAGGTGAGCAGATGAAGGCGATCACGTCGCCTGCTTCTTGGGCCTCGCCGATGCGGCCGAGTGGTACGCCTGGGCCGAAGGTTGCCCAGTGGTCTTCAAGGGAGTAGGACGGGTCTTTCGCGTTCGCAGTTTCCCAACGGATTCGGTGCTGGCGGCTCTTGAGGACTCCGACACACACGGTATTGACGCGGATGCCGTACTCGCCGAACTCCTTCGACCATGCTTTGGTAAGCGAAATACCAGCGGCACGGGATAGCGATGTCGGTTGGCTTCCTCCCGCCGCCGCTTTGCCGCCTGGAGTCGTTGTGTTGCAGATCGCACCGGAGTCCGATTCCTTCAGATATGGCAGGGCGTACCGAGTCATGTAGATTGCGCCTTTGACCTTGAGCGAGAAGTCGATATCCAGCTGTTCGTTCGTCATCTCTTCGAAGCTCGAGGCCGATGATGTTCCGGCGTTGTTGACCAGAATGTCGATGCCGCCTAGTTGTTCTGCCGCGGACTCCACCGCGCTCTTGACTGCATCCTCGTTGGAGACATCGGCAGGTGCTGCAATGACAGTGCTGCCGGTCTCGCCGCCGATCTCTGCTGCTACCGCCTCAAGATCGGATCGAGTGCGCGACACCAATGCCACGCTCGCGCCTTCTGCCGCCATTCGATACGCAGCTGCTTTCCCAATTCCGTCGCTTGCACCAGTTACGATCGCAACTTTCCCTGCTAATCCAAGATCCATTTCGTCGGTTTCCTTTCTTGTCGCCGGACCGCATCGATCCGTGCCCTAGATGAACTGTGTTGTCTAAACTGCAAGTATCGGCGTCAAGTGAGATCTTTGCAAAACTGTTTCATGGCGATAGGCTGTCTAAACCCCCTTTTATTCCCCCTTGAATCATACGTATGATGCAAAAATCAGGTTGTGTCAACGTGTCAACATTGGAGCGGGTCCTCTGACAGGCCATCCTCGGTCATGTCATTCTGAACGGAGCGTAGCGGAGTGAAGAATCTCATACGGCATCCGCAGGACGACTTTATGAGATTCCTCGCTACGCTCGGAATGACAGGGATGCGCTCGGAATGACAGCCTGCATATCGCATGATTTTTGCATCATGCGTGATTTTTGCATTATGCGTGATCATCAAGGGGGAGGGTTTTGCAGTGGTCGCAACTAGAAGTTCAATAGACAGGTGCCGCTCCACCATCGATATTCAACGCCGTACCTGAGACGTAACTTGCGGCAGGTGAGCACAGGAACGCGATCACGTCGCCAGCTTCTTCGGACTCGCCGACGCGACCAAGCGGTATGCCCGGCCCGTAAGACGCCCAGTGGTCTTCCAAGGTGTAAGACGGGTCTTTGGCGTGAGCCACTTCCCAGTGTCGGCGATTCTGTCGACTCTTTATGGATCCTATGCAAACCGTGTTGACGCGTATACCGTATTCCCCGAACTCTTTCGACCATGCCTTGGTGAGCGAGATGCCTGCTGCGCGGGAAAGGGAAGTCGGCTGGGCACCGCCCGGTGCGGCTTTGCCAGCCGCGGTAGTTATGTTGCAGATCGCGCCGCTGTCGGACCGTTTAAGATGGGGAAGCGCGTAACGCGTCATGAATATGGCACCTTTTACCTTGACACCAAAATCGTTGTCGACGAGTTCGTTGGTCATATCTTCAAAGCGATTGGCGTTCCCCTGTCCGGCGTTGTTGACCAGGATGTCGATGCCGCCCAACTGTTCCGCTGTCGATTCGACTGCGGTTTTCACCTCGTCTTCGACGGATACGTCGGCTGATACCGGGATCACCTTGCTACCAGTCGCACCGCTGATCTCTGCGGCGACAACTTCCAAGTCGGACATCGTGCGTGCAAGGATTGCCACGCTGGCGCCCTCCATTGCGAATCGCATAGCGGCAGCTTTTCCTATTCCATCACTGGCACCCGTTACGAGTGCAACTTTTCCAGCTAATCCAAGATCCATAACGACGTTTCCTTCCTCAAG
>DAOUJE010000106.1:0-14300 GCA_034423055.1 Dehalococcoidia bacterium
GATGAAGGTTTGGCAACACAGCGGTGGCAACGCAGACTGAGAAAGCGCGATACGTGGAACGTGCGAAGAGGATTTACGAGGATGAGCTTTTGCCTCGGTATCGCGACACGCACAAAGGCGCCTACATCGTGATTGATGGTCGTAGTGGGGATCATGAGATCGCTGAGGGTTTGGACAGTTACGTGTTTCAGCGGTTGAAGCGAAGACGGCCTGATGCGATCACGTTCAGCATAAGAGTGGGTATGGGCGCGGCTGGCGATAATTTCAGCGGTTGGGGCGCCGTCTGATTTCAACGTTCCCGGTCTGTGATGATCTTTGGACAGATCGATGAACGATACGGCATGCCGGTCGTCGAGATCGAGATTCAGGCCCATGATGGCACGTATCATCGCAAGACGGCAATTCTTGATACGGGTTGTAATCAAGAACTGCTTGTTCCCAGATCGTTGATGGACGAATTAGGGATGGTTTCAAGCGGCGATACCTTGCTGAACTCCGCTACTGAGCGTGGCAATGTTGTGGCTACATACCATCTGAAGGTCAGATGGCGAGGGCATGAGATTGATGTTGAGGCGGGTGAAACCGTGACCCCATTGATTGTCGGGATGGGGTTGTGTTATGGCATGAAGATATCGATCGAGATGCTTAAAGGTGGCAGGGTTTGGCTTGAAGAGATCGTTACGACTCGGCATGATATTGAGACACCGTAGTGACATCGTGGTCGATAGCGTGGGATGTTGCGGATGTATTTGCGGAGGACTAGGACCGGGATGGCGGTGACCTGCGATCGCTAGGAGTGCTGTGTCGGTGCCGATCTGGGTGACTAGCCAAAATGTGTGCCTACGCTGGTCAGGATTCCTTTTCAGATCTGAACCGCTGACATAGGGCATCCGCCACCGCTGGCTCCATTTTCGGACAATGCCTAGACAATAATTCCGCATCGTTAATCTCGCCGATGCGAACCCGATGCTCCGTCCTCATGTGCTTCACCACACCAGCTAATTCCGGCATGTACGGCTCAACCAAAGATTTAGCCTCATCGTACGGTGGGTCCAAGGGGATGCCTTGGATGATGGTGTTTTGGTACCAGGTTGCTAGGCCTTCTTCTAGGTAGTTGGATTGTCGGCCTTCGGCTTGGATGTTCCATGGGTCGATGAGGTGGACGCATTGGCGGGCGAGTTGCCAGATGGCTAGGTTGGCGTCGGGTTGGGCGGTTTCGGTTAGGCGGATGATGATGTGGTTGGATGTCTTGTCTCTGTCGCGGTCTGGGTGGCCTACGTGGGGGAACCAGATGTGTGGCTTGGCGTTTTGAGTTGTGTCGAATTCAATGCCGACGTAGGTGTAGCCGGGGTCGCGGGGTCCGAGGAGGGTTTCGATCTCGTTTAGGAAGACGCTCGTCAGTTGGGCGAGGGTCAGGGAGTAGGTGCCGTCGGGGTTTCGGGCGGTGGTGAAGGGGGAGATGGGGATTGTCATGGGTATCTTCTGTGGTGGGTTTCGCTCGACGGTGTCGTTTTTGGAGAGTGGTGGTTTTCGATTTGCGTGGTTGTTGTCTTGGGATTCACACCTCGGCGGGCATCCCCCGCTCGCTGCGCTCGCGCCCCCTTCGTTCCGCTTCGCTCCACGAAAGGGGCATAGTCGGATTCATCGCCGATACCGCGGAATAGACCGAAGGTATTTGCGGAAGATCAGGACTGGTGCGGCGGTGAGGATGAGGCCTATGATGGCGATGGCTAGGACGGCGGTGTCGGTGCCGATTTGGGTGGCTAGCCAGCCTACGTGCAGGGCGCCGATGGGTCCGGAGCCGATGGCTACTGCCAGGACGCCGAGGACGCGGCCGCGCATTTCGGGTCGGGTGGATGAGACGACGATGATGGATTGCATGGCGCCGAATCCAGACATGCCGAAACCGCCGACGAAGAGCAGCGGGATGGCTAGCCAGTACCAGGGGGCGAGGGCAAAGGCGGCGATGACGCAGAGGAAGCCGAGGGAGGCGTAAGTGTAGACGCGGGTGTAGTGTCGTGGTTGTGCGACGGCGGCGATGGTGAGGGCGCCGAGGGTGGCTCCTAGTCCTTCAATGCTGAGCAGGAGGCCGACGAGGACGGGGTCGACCATTAGCTTTTCTGCGCCGAGGACCGGGATCATCTGCTGGTAGGGAAATGCGAAGAGGTTCATCGTTATGGTGATGATGATGGTGACAAGCAGGACTGAGTCGCCAGCGATGTGTTTGATGCCGGTGCGGAGGTCGAAGTTGCTGCTGTTTGCGGAAGTGCGAACGTCGGAAGTAGGTGGTTTGCGGATGAGGAGCATCGATACTGCCACCATTGATGCGAATAAGAAGAGGCCGCATCCGAGGAAGTAGACGGCTTGCATACCGATTTGCTGGAGGAATGCGCCGCCGACGAGGGGCCCGATGACGCGTGAGAAGTTGGACGACGCCATGTCGACACCGAACGCTGATGAGACGCGGTCGGCGGGCACTGTGTCGGCGATCATGGCTCGTCGGACTGGGAAGTCTGTGGCCCATACGACACCGGCGACGAATGCTCCCAGAGAGACGTGCCAAAGCTCGATGCGGTCGGATAGGATCAGGAATCCTAGAACGAGGTATACGGCTGAGAGAGTGATGTTTGCGGTGGCTAGTATGGCTCGTCGGTTGACGCGGTCGGCGAGGGCACCGATGAATGCGCCGAGGAACAGCATCGGCGCCATCCGCAGGAATCCGACGAATCCGACTAGGAACGCGTCCTGGGTGAGGTCGTAGACGTAGACACCGAGTGCGACGGTCTCGAGCCATCGCATGGTGTTGTTGGAGATGCCGATGCCCCAGAGTCGGGCATAGTCACGGTCGAGGACGACCTTGAAGCGCGTCAAGGGGTTGCCGAATCCGGCCCGATGACGTCTGGGGCGTCGTCTGGATGCTGCGCGTTTGGTAGCAGGACTGCTAGGCATTACGAGTTCTTTGCAAAACCCTCCCCCTTGATGTGCAAGGGGGAATTAAAGGGGGTTTAGAACGATGACGGTGGGAACCCCCTGCGTCTCGCTGCGCTCGACGCGTCCCCCTTTTGCTGCGCAAAAAGGGGAGGGATAAGGGTTGTACGAGGAACTCTCTGTGCATTAGGGCCGGGATTTTCAGTTCACGCCCCCGTCTCTGCTGGATTCCCGCCCTCGCGGGAATGACGGTAGGGTATCGCTCCAGTGTCCGAGTTGTTCGAATCTTGCTGATTCTGACCAGATTTGGAGGTTGGCGTGATGACGGTTCAGCCCGTCTTGTTCATCGGCTAGCAAAGCGATTCCGTTGCGGAGCAACAGTCCGTTTACCAGCGCACGGTCGACGTAGACGTAGCGTAGGAGTCGTCCAAAGTCGTCGGTGTCGATCTCGTCTGCTTCCAACAGCACCTCGCTGTTGCCGACGAGTTGTTGATGTGCAAGTATGCCGATGTCGTACCAGGCGCTTTCTAGTGGTAGTGGTTCGACACCGATGTAGCGGACGGTGGCGAGTTCGCCGTCAATGTCGACGATGATGGTTCGGACATCGACGACTTCGACTACCTGGGCAGGGACGTATTCGATGCGTTCGGGTTCGTTTGAGCCGAACGATCCTAGGAATGGTCCGGCTAGACCGGCGACGAGTCCGAGGACGATAAGGATTGAGATGACGGCGATGCCGCCCTTTACCCACCATGGGCTAGTCGACTCGGATTCGGTGCTCCAACCATCAACAGCGCGACGCTGAGGAGGTTCGTAATCGTCGGTGCGGTTCTCGTCCTCATCGAGTTCGTAGTAGCGATATCGGAGATCGATCTCGTCGTCGTCATTGCGGCGCGAATTGTGGTCATCATCGGAGTCGTTGTCCGGCCCTTGTAACCTTGTGTTCATTGCTAGTCGCGCGTCTTAAAAACGAGTTTAATTTCTGAAGCGTATCTAGAACATGGGTAAAATCGCAATATGACCACCATCGCAGAGCCAGCAGTCATTCCGATTACTGCACCGACTACTGGCGAGTTCAAGATCGAGCACGAGTTCACGCCGCAGGGCGATCAACCGCACGCAATCGATAAGGTCGTCGAGGGGATCAGCGATAAGAATCTCAAGCATCAGACGTTGCTGGGTGTGACGGGATCAGGTAAGACGTTCACGATGGCGAGCATCGTTGAGAAGGTGCAACGTCCGACGCTGGTGATCGCTCACAATAAGACGCTCGCCGCGCAGTTGGCGACCGAGTTCCAGACGTATTTTCCGAATAACTCAGTGCAGTATTTCGTGTCGTACTACGACTACTACCAACCAGAGGCGTATATCCCGCGGTCGGATACGTACATTGAGAAAGAGACGGACATCAACGAGGAGATCGACCGTTTAAGGCACGCGGCTACGCGGTCGCTGATGACGCGGCGAGACACGCTGATAGTCGCAAGTGTTTCCTGCATCTACGGCCTAGGATCACCTCAGGAATACAACCAGATAACGTTGCGGCTTCGTGTCGGTGATGAACCGGGGTTGACTAGAGTGACGCGTCGGCTTGTGGGGATGTATTACGACCGCAACATGATGGATCTGCGGCGTGGGACGTTCAGGGTGCGGGGTGATTCGCTTGAGATCATGCCGGCGGATGAGGAATTGGCGGTGCGGATCGAGTTTTTCGGCGACGAGATCGAACGCATCACGGTGATAGATCCGTTGACCGGCGAGATTCTGAACGAGGCGGAGGAGTACGACATCTACCCGGGCAAACATTTCATCACTCCAGAGGAAGAGTTTGCCGATGCGTTGAAGGACATTCGGACTGAGCTTGAGGAGCAGCTGGAGCTATTCCGCAGCGAAGGCAAGCTGTTGGAGGCGGAGCGGTTAGAGCAACGGACATTGTTCGATCTCGAGATGATGCATGAGACGGGAACGTGTCCGGGAATCGAGAACTATTCGCGTCCACTTGGGCGACGTCCGGCTGGCTCGGCACCGTGGACGCTGTTGGACTATTTCCCAGAAGACTTCCTGTTGTTCATTGACGAGTCGCACATGACGTTGTCGCAGATTCGTGGGATGTATCACGGTGACTACGCGCGGAAGACGAATCTGGTCGAGTACGGTTTTCGCTTGCCGTCGGCGATCGACAACCGACCGTTGACGTTCGAGGAGTTTGAGGATCGGGTCAATCAGGTCGTGTATGTGTCGGCTACGCCGGGTCCGTACGAAGAGGCGCACGAGGAGCAGCGGGTTGAGCAGATCATCAGGCCTACCGGATTGATCGATCCTGAGATTGAGGTGTTGCCGACGGAGAATCAGGTCGACGACTTGATCGAGCGTATCCGGGCAACGACGGCAAAGCAACAGCGGGTGTTGGTAACGACGCTGACGAAGCGGATGGCGGAGGATTTGGCGGACTATCTGCGTGAGCTAGGGATACGGGTTCACTATCTGCACTCGGAGATCGACACGTTGGAGCGCACGGAGATACTGCGCGACTTGCGACTAGGGGTTTATGACGTTGTGGTGGGGATCAACCTGCTCCGAGAAGGTCTCGACCTGCCGGAGGTGTCGTTGGTGGCTATCTTGGATGCAGACAAGGAAGGCTATCTGAGATCTGGGACATCATTGATACAGACGATCGGCAGGGCAGCGCGACACATCGAAGGCAAGGTGGTGATGTACGCGGACAGGTACACCGACTCAATGACGTTTGCGATATCGGAGACGGAGCGTCGTCGCAAGTTGCAGACGGAGCACAACTTAGAGAACGAAATCACGCCGTACAGCATCGTCAAAGATATTCGCGATATCAATGACCGGGTGCGGCAGTCAGAGCCGACGGTATTGGCGGATGAAGGTGAGCCGTTTGGCGCTGAGATGGGTTTGCCGAAGGACGAGTTGACGCGGATTGTCAAGGACTTGGAGCGTCAGATGAAGCGTGCGGCGCGCGAGTTGGAGTTCGAGACCGCGGCGCAGCTACGCGATCAGATCTCGGATTTACGGAAGTTGCTGGCGGAATCAGGAGAAGGTTAGGGCATGTCAAAGCGTCCTTTCGACAGTGATCGGTATCGGTATGAAAAAGGGGCTCGGCGAGTTCAATCGGGCATCCAGCCGAAATCGCAACGACCAGAAGATGTTGAGTCGAGGATCAATCGAGCCGCGTTTCAGCGGACAGTGCGTAAGGGACTGATGCTGTTTCCGTTGGCGACGATGATCTGTATTGCAGTGCTGATGGTCGTCTACTACAGTTTCGCGGTCCTCGAAGGGTCTAATCGCGAAGATCCCCCTATGGGTTTTTGGGATGCTGTGTTGCCCAATATTGGGTGGATTTTGCTAATTGGTTTCATCGGAGGAATAGTGTGGTCAGTGTCGTATTTCATCCGAGGCGGCATCGCCGTGTCACGGGAGTGGTCGATGATATGGCAGCACTTTTTCCCCTGGCGTGGCAGGGACAGGAATCTTCGAAATAAGCCGTGACGTCGCTCGTATACTTGACGCAACCTAACTGAAACTAGGGAAAGTCGAGTTTGCGCGCTATGTCACACATCAAATCCGGCATCTTCATCATGCCGTTCCACCCACCAGAGAAGCCGCTCGCTCAGACTTATGACGAGGACATGGAGCTCATAATCCGTGCCGATGAGTTGGGTTTCGATGAGTTTTGGATCGGCGAACATCACACGATGGCGTATGAGAACATGCCGATGCCTGAGTTGTTCATCTCCGCGGCGATGCGGGAGACATCCCAAATTCGGATGGGTCCGGCTCCGGTGTGCATTCAACTGCACCATCCTGTCCATGTGGCAGGCCGTCTGGCGATGTTGGACCATCTATGCAAGGGGCGGTTGAATCTCTGTTTCGGGTTGGGAGGCGTGGCCACTGACTTGGAGATTCTGGGTATTCCGCGAGAAGATGCGCCGATGATGGTCGGTGAGGCGGTTGAAGCGGTACTGGCACTTTGGGAGTCGGATGGGCCGGTTGAGATTGAAGGCAAATACTGGAACATCACGATGAAGGAGCATATCGACGACGTTGTTGGTCTCGGCATCGTTCATAAGCCGTACCAGAAGCCGCACCCGCCGATTGCGATGCCTATCACATCAATGAATTCGGGTACGGCGAAGGCCGCAGGACGGATGGGTTTTCAGCCGTTTGCTCATAGTTTGATAGCCAACAACGTTGTAGCCAACATCTGGGAGACCTATGAGACGGCGGCAGTTGAAGCGGGCAATGAGCCTGATCGATCAGAGTTCAAGATTGCGCGTGCAGTGTTTCTTGCCGATTCCACTAAAGAAGCTCAGAAGCTAGCTAGAACCAACTCTGTGGCTGACGGTTTCCAGTACATCTGCGATCTGATGGATCGTTCAAACCGCGGCAGAGGCATGTTCAAGCGGGATCAAGACACGCCGGATGCCGAGGTAGATGTCGACTACTGGATGCGCGAGCAGATCATAGCAGGAGATCCCGACTACGCTCTAGAACGGATTCTCGAAATGACCGAGGAGACTGGCAAATTCGGGACGCTGGTGATGATGGGTTACGACTGGGATGACAAGGACGCGTGGGTGAACAGCTTGGAGTTGTTTGCGAAGGAGTTGATGCCGCGTGTGAATGGGGCGCTGGGGGACTAGGCGGGTTGGATGTCGGTTTGTGAGAAGTCGTTGCCTTTGAAGAGCAGGGGTTCGCCGGTGGTTTTGGCGAGGGCGTAGGAGAAGCAGTCGCCGAAGTTGAGGCGTGCGGGGTGGTTGCCTTTGCCGAAACGTCGCCATGCGACGCGGGCGGCTTCGGCTTGTTCGAGGGTTACGGGTACTAACTGGATTGCGAATCTATCCAGAAGTGCGTCGAGATCGAAACTGGCGGGCGGCCTCGTTCTGCTCTCGACGACCATCGTCGCTTCTAGCAAGCTTGCCACGGACATACGGCGCGGCCAAGCATTTGCGATTTTATTTTCGAAGTGTTCGGCATCGCCCTCACTCAAAAAAACCGCAACTAAAGCCGAAGTGTCGATGATCAAATCGGCTCACCAAATTCGCCGTACATCCCTTCGATGATTTCCTCCGTGGACGGTCCGGGTTTCAACTTTTTCGCGACGCGATCACGGATTGCACGAACATCCCGAAGAAGTTGGTCTCGATCGCGTTCGCGCTTGATTTGCGCGACTCGCTCTCGCAATACGTTCGTAATGGCACCGGTCATGGTGTCGTCGGTCAATTCGGCAAGTTCCCTGGCGAGATCGCAGGTTTCTTGGTTTTTGATGTTGAGGGCCATGATTTCGATTGAGGGTAGACTGCTTGTAGATGTTTCTACCCTAACACTTTTGCCGGAGGTTTTTGCCCGGACTTCACCTGATTGGAACCTAAATCGCATCTTCCGCGGTCGCAATTCCAGCCAAGTCTGCACGGCTGTATGAGCCCAACGAGCGGAAGTTGAATTCGGTGTAGTTCTTGAGCCACTGCATGGAGATTTTGACGGCGTCTTGGTAGCGCTGAACTGCTGCTGCGGGCGCGTTCGGACCCATCAATCGAATGATGTCTTCGCCTTCGTCGGTGATGATTGACTTTAGGAGCGATAGGTCGTGGGTTGCTCCGGTGTCTTCTGCTTGGGCTTCGTGGATTACTCGCTGAGCCATCTGCGCGACTGAGATGCGGGCGGTAGCGAGGTCTTCCATCAGCGCGGGACGGCGTCCGGGTCTTCCGGCTAGTCGGTCGATGCCTTTTGCGCCGCGCCCTCCGAGCCAGCCTTCGACGTATTCGATTAGGGTTCGAGCGTTTTGACGAGTGCCTTCTTGGGTCACTGGTCCTTCAGGAGTTTCGATGTTGACCGGGTAGTTGTCGGGGTTTGCCATGTCGGCGGATGGTTCCCAACCACTGTTGCGTAGTTCTTTGAAGGGATCGCCGGCGGATTTCATGTGGTAGATGTGCGCCACCCAGCCGCGTAGGAAGCCTTGTTCGGCCTCCCATGTCTTGTCGCCGCGGACGGTTGCGGCGGCCTCTTCGTTGACTGCTTGGTCGCGATGGGGCAGTGCGGTTGCCATTCCGCCGATGGGAACGGCGTCGTGTTTCATGCACACCGCGACGAGTCGACGGAAGATGTTGGCGATGAACGGGGTTGTTGGTACGGCGACGCCGAAGCGGTCGGGCCACAGACTCGCGCGATCGGCCATCACGTATTCGAGTAGCGATGCTTTTAGGTCCCAGCGAGCGGCGTTCAGACCAGCTGCGTACGGACCGAGTGCGTGCAGGCTCTCTTCCATCGTCCATACCAACGGTAGGGATTCCACTAGGAGGATGCCGCGGATAGTCGCGTCTTTGAGGCCCAGGACACGGTTTTGTATTGAGGCGAAGAGGTCCCGGTAAAGCGCCGCCTCTTCGGGTGACTCGGTCTTGGGGATGTAGAAGTAGACGCCTTGCCTGCGCTCGGTCTGTGCTTGTCCAGCGTGGTAGAGGGTTAGGAGAGTGCCGAGGACTGTGGCCGAGACGGGCGATCCGTCTACCAGCATGTCTGGATCGTCGAGGTGCAGGCCGCGCTCGCGATGCATGAAGAACGGTATCTCGCCGTCTTGAATTGAGTAGTGGCGGTCACGGGCTTCGTTATAGAAGGTCAACGAACGATCTACTGCGCCCTTACGGTTGCGAGCGGCTAGGAGGGTGTCTGCGAGCAGGTGGCTTGCGGAATCTTCGTCGTCATCGAGGTCGCCGGCGGCTCTTTCGCCTTCAGGTCCTGGGTTGAGGGCGTTGATGAACATTGAGGTCATGTGCGCCGGGCCGGAAATCTCGATGCCCGGGTTCCATAGCTCATCAGGCATGTCCGGCACGGACCAATCGCTCGTCGTCGCTGTGCTTGGCGCGAGATGCCCAGGTTGCACACCGCGGTGAACTGCCGCATCGATCATGTCGAGTCGTGCTTCTCGGAGGCCCGTGATTCGCTCGCCGAATTCGTCTTGGAGCGTAGCGGTCAGCCTTTTGACCTCATCTGTGAGGATGTCATCCCAATCGCTATCGACGTTAACTTGCACCCTGTCTGCGTCGGCCATATCGTCCTCAATCGACTCTCAGGTCGAGATTCATGTTGATTCAAAGCGAATCAACATCTTATAACGTTGCGATTCACTTACCCGATGACGATCAATGCGCGCGGGAGTTGGTTCGGGTTCCTAATAAACCAAAACCAGCGCCGCATCTGAAACACGGGGCGGGTTTGGTATCCATTGCCGTTTGCCCTTCCCCTCTGGATTCCGGCTTTCGCCGGAATGACGCAGGCGTACACGGGAATGACGGCTTTTTGCAGAGCAGTCCCTTAGTTGAGGTGCTCTTTCATCTCCCAGACTGCGCGGCTGCGCTGGAGCGTCTTGAGAGCGGTTCGTTCGATCTGGCGGATGCGCTCGCGGGTCAGGTCCATACGGGAGCCGATCTCTTCGAGCGTGTACTCTTTGCCGTCCTTCAAACCGAAGCGAAGGATCAGGACCTCGCGGTCTCGCTCTTCGAGCTGGTTGAGGATATTCGAGATATCGTTGCTCAAGAGTCGCTGAGCGGTCTCTTCCGGTGGCGCCAGTGCTTCGCGGTCGGGTAGCAGGTCGCCGAGTTCGTTGTCGCCGTCTTCACCGACTGGCGTTTCGAGCGACATCGGCTCCTGACCGTTCTTGAGTACGTCGGTGACCTTCTCGACGGTCATCTCGACGCGCTCCGCGATCTCCTTGATCGTCGGCTTGCGGTCGTACTCCTGGGCAAGCTCCCGAGAGGCGCGTCGTACCTTGTTCAACGCCTCGTACATGTGGACCGGGATGCGGACAGTTCGTGACTGGTCGGCGATTGCGCGTGTTACGCCTTGGCGGATCCACCACGTCGCGTAGGTGCTGAACTTGAAGCCCTTGCGGTAGTCGAACTTGTCGATCGCCCGCATCAAACCGATGTTGCCTTCTTGGATCAGGTCTTCGAAGGTCAGTCCACGGTTGGTGTACTTCTTCGCGACGCTGACGACAAGGCGCAAGTTCGCCTTGCCTAAGTGGTCGCGCGATTTGTTGCCGTCGTGATCGATGGACGACAGATGCGACTCTAGGATCGAGTTTGCTTCCAGCAAGTAAGACTCGTGCCATGGCTCGATTCCTTCTTCAACCGCCAGATCTTCGAGTTTCATCTCAGGTGGGAGAACGAGGCTGAGATCAGGAGGCAACAGGCTTGAAAGAACGGCCAACTCCTTTACAAGGAGGCTGGTCTTGTCGAGGCGGCGTTTTGCGCGGGCGTCCTTGGTGTTCAGCTTCTGTGCTTTCTTGCCTCGGCCCTTCTGTGCAGTCTCGTCGAACACTCCAAAGCGCTGCATGAGATTGGTGTTCTCGTAGATCTCCAGAGTGTCGGTGAGGTATCGGAGGAGCAACTCGTAAGGCGGAAGCTTGCTCATGTCTTTGACCTGAGTGTCGCGTGCTGAGTTGATCATTGATCGGTACTCGAAATCGGTGAGTAACTGCTCAAGCGTTACTGGCTTTGGCTTTGCCATATAAGCGGCAATCTGGTCGGCGATGGGTGCAAGGCGGCTGAGTCGACGCAAAACGATCGCTACAACGTCGGAAGCGGGAACCTTGGGAGGGTTGTCCGGCAGCTGGTCGCGGTTGCGCGGGTACTCTTTGAAGCCGTGCTGAGTTGTAAGAGTGCCTCGGATGTCCCACTCGATGCGCTCGAGTCGGTTTGCAGATTCGACGCGTTGCGAAAGCATCGCTTCGTCGGCCTTGCTCAGCAACTGGACATCGCCGATTTCGCGAAGGTACATCCGCACGTTGTCGTCGGTAGCGGAATCGTCAGTCACCGCAGCCGCTGGATTGATCTCTGGTCCTTCCTCACGCGCGGCTTCCCATACTTCAAGTTCAGAGGAAGCTGATGTCACCCTCATCGCAGGTGCGCCTTCGTCGTCAGAAGACAGGTCCGCGAATCGCAACTCGCTGTTATCGCTCGGCGACATGACAGCGGAACCAGTCTCGCCGGTCGCCAACTCTGCTTCATTCTCTGAAGTATCGTCAATTCGAGTATTGGTAATGGTCACCAATTGGTGGATTCCTTTTTCTAGCTACTTTTTGGTCGATATCTGATTGATTTTCGATTTTCCGAGCCGATTTTCGTCTGACCACGTGTATTATTGCGAGACAATCCGTCAGGGCTCGGCGTAGCACGCCTTAGTTTTTCGGCTTGCTACGGGAGTAACTGTTGAGCTCCCCCTCAAAGCGTCGGCTCAGCAAATCGCGGCGTTAACCGCACTTTGCCCATTTTCTAGGTTTGCAGGTACCCTCTTCTAGGTATTACGACGCGTGTTTCTGCGAAGTTTCGTATCGGTTTCGGGTCATTCCGCGCGCCGCGGGTGTAGAAATCTTGCAATCTCGTCGGGAGCGGAAATTTTAAGTTTAGCACCATTCACAGAATCGTGTGGATTTGCGAGTCAGTTATGCCTTTTACACACCGCGATCCTCCTGCCGGAGATTCATACGGTGCTCCTCGTCATTCCGGCGAAAGTGGGTGCTTCAGTAGGGGCGGTTCGCGAACCGCCCCTACGTGTGGTCGCATGTCGCGTTAAGCCTGTGATTCAGGACGTGCCGTAGGACGCGGCGTAGGCCTTGTGGACCTCGAGCAGCTCGAGCTGGGTGAGTTTGCCGGCGTAGAAGTCGTCGAGGGCTTTTCGCATTTCCGACTGGGCGATGCGGCCGTCGCCGTCCGCGTCGTACCGGGCTACGATGTCTGAAGTTTCCGTTTCCGTTTCCGTCTCCGGTTCGGGCGCGGGAGTCGGTGTTGGTTCGGGCGTCGGCGTCGGTTCGGGCGTCGGCGTGGGGTCAGGATCGGCGGCCCTGGTCACCGAAACGTCGAACGCATCGCGGACACGGTTTCCGTCGGTGTCCCGGGCCGTGACCGTGATCGTCGCATCGCCCGCGGACGCTCCCGCCACGGTGAGCGCGGATCCGTCGGACGCTACGGACACCGTTGCGACGTTTTCGTCGTCGGATGATGCGATGATGGTCAGGCTGTCTGCGTCTGCGTCGCTGAAGACGCCGGACAGGGACACCTGTCGCGTCGATCCAGCCTCCAGGCCAGACATGTCGGCGATGGCCGACGCCACCGCCGGCGCGGCCTTGACCGTCACGGCGAAGCTGTCCTCCGCCGTGCCGCCGTTGCCGTCTTCGGCCGTAACCGTGATGGTCACCGCGCCTCGGCTCTTGGCGGTAACCGTCAGGCTTGACCCGTCGGATGCGACCGACACTGCGGCTACTGCGTCGTCCGACGATGCGGCGGTGACGGTCAGCGCGTCGTTGTCGGCGTCGCTGAACACCCCGGACAGGGACACTCGCTTCGTGCCGCTCTCGCTGACGATTGTTGCGTCCGCTATGGCGGCGGACACCGTGGGCGCCTGGTTGGGCGGTTCCTGCTGTTGTTGCTGCCCATCAGATTCGATCTCTCGCAGCGCGGCCGCCACATCCACCCAGCGGCTCCATTCGCTGCCGCGGTCGGCGTAGCCCTGAGCCTCTGATGCCGTCATGGCCGTCAGCGTCGTGTCGGACACCGTCTCGCCGAAGGCGAGCAAGGCGCGGTCCCAGCGGTCGGTGTGATCCTTGAAGCTCGACCACTGCGGGTCGTTGCGCCACTCCTTCATCTTGGCGATGAGCGCCGCGTGCTCGCCGCCCGTCACCACCTCGACCTCGAAGTCGTCGCTGATCCGGTTGCCGTCGGAGTCCTCAGCCGTTGCCGTGATCGTCGCCGTTCCCTCGGCCGCTCCCGTCAAAGTCAGGCTGGACCCGTCGGAAGCCGCCGACACCGTGGCAACTGCCTCGTCGTCAGATGCGGCGGTGATGGTCAGGCTGTCTCCGTCGGCATCTCTGAAGACGCCGGAGAGGGACACCTCCTGAGTCGCCCCGGCCGCCAGTCCGGACACGTCGGCGATGGCCGATGCCACCACCGGCGCGGTCTTGACCGTCACGGTGAAGCTGTCGTCAACCGTGCCGCCGTTGCCGTCGTCGGCAGTAACAGTGATGGTGGCCGTACCCCGGGATTGGGCCGTCACCGTCAGGCTGGATCCGTCGGATGCAACCGAGGCTGTGGCAACTGCGTCGTCCGAGGACGCGGCGGTGACGGTCAGCGCGTCGTTGTCGGGGTCGCTGAACACCCCGGACAGGGATACTTGCTTCGTCCCGCTCGCGTTGACGATTGTTGTGTCGCCTATGGATGCCGACACCGCAGGAGCCTGATTGGTCGTATCCGAATCCTGCGGGTCAGTGTCACCTGTGAAAGACTGCGGTAGTCGTCCCAGCTCCCGCGCCTCTTGATTCCGTCGTTCTTCCTCCTGCTCTTCCATCCGCTCCCTGCTGG
>DAOUJE010000107.1:0-2200 GCA_034423055.1 Dehalococcoidia bacterium
TCCGTACTCTTTGCACACTGGAAAAATCTCCCGCTCGGGATCTCTTGATAGTAGGTTGTATCGGCCTTGATAGCAGTTGAAAAGGCGCGCTCCCAACTTGTCCGCCTGCCACAGTGCCTCGACAACTTGAAATGCCGCGAAGTTACAGACGCCGATGTAGCGCGCCTTGCCGGATTGGACGATGTCGCTGTATGCGAGGACGAATTCATCGATCGGTACATCAAGCGGAAAGTCGTGGATCTGGTAGAGATCGATGTAGTCGGTGTTCAATCGCCGCAGCGAATCATCGATCGCATCCATCGCATACTTGCGGCTGACTTGGCGACCGTTCGGTCCCCAGTTGAGACGACCGTTGCCTTTCGACGCCAATATGACATCGTATCGGCGACCCTGCAAGAATTTGCCGATGTAGGTCTCGGAACGCCCCTCTTCATAAACGTTGGCGGTGTCGATGAAGTTCACGCCACCATCGAACGCGGCACTCATCACATTGAGCGATTCCGCCTCATCCATCTGCCCACCGAAGTTATCACCACCCATGCAGTATTCAGAGACCTTAAGGCCTGTTCTTCCTAATCGTACGTAGTTCATGGTTACTTTCGGATCGCGACGTCACCGCTTTGGACAAGCGGGAACATCCAAAGCGGTTCCTTGATTGTCGAATGAATAGGTCTGTTCGATGCAACGTTCAAGATCTGTCAGGAACGCGTGGCAATATTCGGAGTTGGTGTGATTCACATTCCATAGCCCGGACTTCCGTATGGCAGGTTTCTCCGAACATAACCCAAGCCAAGATTCGGAATGTTTGTCGGGTGTTGTTTCGCGACGCCCGCTCAACAGTGCAATTGCGTTCCTCTCAATATATTTGCGTTTCTCGTGACCATCTTCTCCGTCGACCTCTACCCATAAGAAGGGCATTCGCCCGATATAGCGCGTGATACGCGCCGAATGGTTGAGACTGTCATCGTGCCCACCGCGCTTTCGTAACGCATGATTGATGTCGTTCCTGAAAACCGACCTTCCATTCGCCATCAAGTGTTCAAACAATCGTGTCCAAATCGTGCTGCGGGAACGCGCGGTTAATCCGTGGGTACCGACGCGAACCACTCTCGGCCGATCCGGTTGGTGACTCCTGACCTCTCCCGACTCAAAGATGAAGTAAACACCTTTTGTGGTTGGCGGAACCACTGACATGAAATCCTTGAGGAGATACGGTCCTCCAACCCGCTCCTCAAGTCGCTTCAGCAACTCGTAGAAGCACTCGATGTCCTTTTCTCGCCGCGTCACAGCCCAAACCACCATTCCGCCAACTCACGAACGATCAGCCCAACCAGAACCCCGAGCACGATCGCTGGACCTAAACGGATGACGAACCAAGTCACGAATACCAAAGATTTGTGTGCGCTGATGAACCTTATGGCGACTGAAGCCGTCCTGTAGAAACCCATCTGCAAGAGGAGTCCGATCCGCAGCAATGCCAGCAGGAGCGCGTTGGATAGTTCGTTCACGTTGTCCTCGTAAGCGTCACGCCTGCCTGACCGGATTGCGGCGGGTAATTCATCGGCTCAACCGCCTGGAACTCATCGGCAACGGCCCTAACTTCGGCCATAGCCTCCTCGCTGGCCAATTGACTCCAAGACTCTAATGTGCCATTCAGCTGGTCCAAATTACGCGCCCCGAATATCGGCGCCGTCACGCCATCGTGCTCAGCAACCCACTGCATCGCCAACCGGATTACCGGCTCGCCGTACCGCTCACCAATCGATACGAGCTTCGCAACCGTCTCATGCCGCAAATCATCGCCGTACCGTCGCTTCAAAACACCGCCGCGCGAGTCGTCGCGTACACCGAACTTCGAATCCGACAAGTACGAACCGAGATGCTTGCCAGTCAGAAAACCGCTCGCCAATGGACTGTAGGGCACAACCGCGATGCCGTGCTTCCGAGCCAAAGGTATCATCTCGATTGCCAACCCTGGCTGCAGGATGTTGAATACGCTCTGTATCGCCTCGAATCTATAAAGATTGCGCACATCGGAAGTCCAAAGCGCCGAAGTCAACACCCACGTCGGAAAATTCGACGCCCCGGCATAGACAACCTTTCCTTGATGGATTAAGTCGTCGACAGCGCGCAAAGTCTCCTCGATCGGCGTCTCCGAATCCCACGAATGGCAGTAGAGCAGATCGATCCGGTCCGTCTT
>DAOUJE010000108.1:0-30120 GCA_034423055.1 Dehalococcoidia bacterium
CACGTCGGGCCGGACGTGCATACGGTGAAGATAGGTTCGGGCAGTTCAGCGGCGAAGGTCGCCGTGGCGTCGCCGAGGTCGCTAAGAGAGATGTTGACGGCGTTGTTGCGGGCCAAGAAAGGGTGATCTCTCTGTGTTCACCCTTCGACTTCAATGAAGCCGTGTCGACAAACTCCATGCTCCCGTAACCTTTCGTTCATGTCATGGGAACATTTCGCCGAGTCGCAACGTCTACTCCACATAGGAGAGACGACAACGAAACTGACTTTGCGGAGTTCACGCCATGACAATCAAATTCACATCGGCGCTCGGACGATTGAAACACCGATACCTGTTGCTAGCAGTATTGATGGTAGCTGGACTGACGTTCGGCACGATGTTTGTCTGCGGACGCGAAGCGACCGAAGAGGTAGAAATAATCTGTCCCGAACCCATCTACATCATCCGCGATGAATCAGATTGGGACGCATATCCACAATCCCTTATCGACAGATGTCCGCGTATCTTCCAAAATGAAATCCCCCTTGAGTTTGAAGACGACGAATAAAGCGGGCTAAAGGGACGAGCATACCCCGCGCACTCGCTTCGCTTGTGTGCGCCCCTTTCACGTTGCGAAAAGGGCTGTTTGTTCTTGCCCCTTTCGTTCAACGAAAGGAGCGCGAGTGAAGCGAGCGGGGTATGCCCTCCCTTTCGCGCAGCGAAGGGGACGCGGAGCGGATGGGAGAGTCGAACGTCCCACCGCCCATATAATGTCGTGAATGACTCTAGAACTAGAACCAGGATCAGATTACAACCAGTTCATCGGCAGGCTTCTTATGATGACGGCTCTTGCTGTGGTTTGGCCTCCGGAACAGGGGAATCCCCCGTCTGGCGAGAATTTTTCCGATCAGGTTCAGAGGATTGAAGAGCTTCTTGAACTAGGCGTTCTGCAAGGTTTTGCAAACGTGCCAGAGCACGACTTGACCGTGCTACGGCAACTTCTAAGAGTTTTGGATCAACTTGTCGCAGACGTTCGTGCGAATTGGGGCGAATATCAGACATGGTCCGAAATCCTTGACTAGGCTCTTAGTGCAACTATACTCCAAACACTTGGTTGAAGGTTTTTCAGTTCAACCGATCCTCAGTAAGTTCCATCTCGCCGTCTTGCATGGTGTAGATGCGGTCGGCCAGGTCTAGGAGAGTGTGGTCGTGGGTGGTGGCGACGACGGACATGCCCTGGTCAGTGACCATCTCGCGGAAGAGGCCGAATATGGACTGGGCATTGTTGGAGTCGAGTTCACCTGTCGGTTCATCGGCAAGGACGATGTCAGGGCGCATGGCAATGGCGCGGGCGATAGAGACTCGTTGTTGCTCACCGCCTGATAGCTCGTACGGTCGGTGTCTGGCACGTCGGATCAAGGCGACCATCTCTAGGGCATCGTTGGTGCGTTCGGATCGTTCACGTGCGGATAGACCTGCAATGCGCATCGGTAGCTCGACGTTTTCGTATGCCGACAGCAACGGCAACAGTGCGAAAGATTGGAATACGACACCGATTCGGTTGCGACGGAGATTTATGAAGTCACCCTCGCTGAATTGGGCCATGTCTCGACCCTCGAACAACACTTTCCCGGTCGTTGGGTGATCGAGTCCGGCCAAGAGGTTGAGCAACGTCGTTTTGCCCGAACCGGAACGCCCGACGAGCGCGATGAACTGTCCGCTAGGGACGTTGAAGCTGAGTTGCTTGACTGCAGTGACATCTTCACCGGCGAGCTGGAATGTTCGGGTAACGTCGATGGCCTCGATGGTTGGTGCGCCATTTGATGCACCATTTGATGTACTTTTGGGACGTTCACTCTCCTGATTCAAGCGTCACCCTCCCTTCGTTGACGGCGACTCGGACTCTACGGTTGATGTCGAGTTGATCGAGCATGTCTCTTGGTATCTGCACTGCGCCAGTGGAGTCGACGATCAAGAACTCTTCGGTATCAGTACCGGATCCCCCTACACGGCGTTGGAACGAGATTTTGCGGGTGGTCTCGGTGCTGGTTTTGCCGTCGCGTATGGTGATGGCGCGCCCAACGCTGGTCGCCACGGCTGGGTCGTGCGTGACAATGACGATGGTCGTGCCGAGTTGTTGATTAACTTCGTTAAAGAGGTCAAGGATTTCCTGACCTGTCAAGTCATCGAGTTCGCCTGTGGGTTCGTCGGCTAGCAGGAGCGGCGGTTTGTTGGCAAGGCTCACGGCGATCGCTACGCGTTGCTGCTCACCACCTGACAGTTGCTCAGGTTTGTGTCCGATGCGGTGTCCTAGCCCGACGATTTCGAGAAGTTCCTTTGCCCTTTCGGTTCGCTCTGTTTGAGGGACGCCTGTCAACACCATCGGCAACTCGACATTTTCGGCAGACGAGAGATACGGGAAGAGGTTGCGCGACGTCTCTTGCCATATGAATCCGACTTCGTGGCGGCGGTAGTCTACGACTTCCTTGCTAGTCATGTGCAACAGATCGAAATCGCCTACGCGAGCTGTGCCAGCGGATGGCGAGTCGTATCCAGCCAAGATGTTCAGTAGCGTCGATTTTCCGGAGCCAGATGCCCCTACAATTGCGATGATTTCGCCTTCGTAGACGGTGAGTTCGAGGCCTCGGAGGGCGACTACCTCCAATCCAGCGGCTTTATAAATTTTGTACAGGCCGCTGCAGACTATGTATTCCTGAACGCTCGATTCCAAGTTCTATATCTCCACGGTGAGTGTTTGTGCGGTGCTGTCGTGCCAATGATGGCTACGCATCTCCCATACGCATCACGCGATGTATGGCCATGCGGTATACGGAAATGAGGCTGATTGCGATGACCACTGCGAATACGATGGCGAGTAGGCCGAAGGTTGTCGCGAACCCAGTCCAGTATATTTCAAGGGTCATCGGGGGCACGACGTTGGCATCTTGTCCGGATCGTGCGAGGTACGGGATTATTGTGTCGCCCAAGCGGGTGCCCATGAAGATGCCAATGGCTACCGCGACAGCGATGACGATGAGTTGCTCCAGCAAGATCAGCATCAAGAGTTGGCGCATCGAAAGTCCGATTGTCCGTAAGAGACCGAACTCGGCGAGACGGCGCCTAAACGCGACCCTTGTGTGTACTACGAAACCGATGGCGCTGACGATCAGCACTGTAACGAATGCGACTCCGAGCAACGCCCTCCACCCTTCTGATACGAGAGGATCGACGCTGACGCCAGCGAGCAAGGATAATCGGTCGCTCACTGGCCCGGATCTGAGTCGCAGCAGTTCCAAGTTCCGCTCCACTGACGATGTGGCGGAGTATCGCAACCGAGCACCTTCGGCTTCGTCCTTCATGATCTCCAGCTGCTCGATGGAGGGTGTGCCAGCCTCAGTCTTGATCCATGCCTCGTTCGGGATGCGCTCACCGGTGTGCCGACGGGCATTGACCAGATTATGGGCAGCGTCAATATCCATGATGACGAAGCTGCTTTCCTCGGGATTAAGCGTCGGGAAGTAGTCGATTGTCCCGACCAGATCAATGGATGTGCGCTCGTTGTCGATAGACACTTCGAGCGCCTCTCCGACTTTCGCCCCGATCTTGTCAAGCAGCGATTCGCTCGCCAGGACTGGAATATGTTCGATCGTGCTTCCGGATGAAATGCCGCGGAATTCGTTGAGCTGTCCGGCACCCCATCGCAATCGCATAATGCCGGGGTTTTCGGCCTCGTCGGCAGGTAGCGGTGAAGGATCGAATGTGTCCGCGTATGCTTCAGCAGTCGGCCGCATCAGGTTCCAGTTGAAATTGGACTCGCCGTCAAAGAATTCGAGACGATACATCTTGGTGCCATCGTTGCTGACGGTTGAGATGTCGTCAATGTCGACCGCGCCACTGTTCAGCGATCCGTCGAAGGTGGAGACGCCGATCGAATGTAGCTTTAAGGGACCGATCGGTAGCAACACACGCTCTCTGCCGAAGGGTGCGGGCTGTAGGGACGTTCCGATGCGACACCATGACGGCAGCGGGAACTCGTCATTTTCCGGATCGGCATATTCAAGCGCGCATGGAAAGCGTTGTCTTGAGCGAGATTCAGGGAGCAGCACACCCAAATCTACGCTGTAGAAGCGGTTGTTGGAATCGCTCAAACGGGCTACGAACCTCACGTTGGGCATCGGGAATAGTGGTTTAATACGCGCGGTTAGGAATCTAGCGTCCTCGGGTAGCGGGATGCCTTCGTCGGACTCGAATGCGATGGCTTGGAATTCTGATTCGTACCCGTCTCGGGTGAAGTCGCGTCGATGCCAAGCGACTTCGCCGATTTCATCGGGATCGATTGCCAATACAGAGAATTGATCGAAATTGAAGCCTGCAGTTATCGAACCGCGCAGCCGATAGATTGTGGCGACTTCTTCTACCCCTCTTACATCTTGCAGGTCTTCTTCGACATTGAACGAACGGCCGCCTGGTCGATTGGATATTCCCGGCACTCGAATGTCGCCGCCGGTGTCGTAGAGCACTTGATCTCTGGCGCTTCGCTCCAACGTGGCTGCGAAGCTTGCTGCGAACACTCCTAGACCGGCGGTCAGTATCAGCAACAAAGACACTCTGGAGTAGTGCGCGGGATTGCGCGCCATCTGCCAGATTCCCAAGACTACGGCAGGAGAAACGATCCTTGACACCAAGTCAGTGGTTAGCAATCTCCCTAGCAGGTCCATCGCCAGCGGGAAGACGCGTAGCAGCACAACGCCTGCGGCGACGAGGAACAATGCTGGGACGGCGAGGATGACTTGATTGACGGTGGTTTCTCCAAAGATGTCGGCAGCTACGAAGGATCCCTGCCGGGTCAACTGCCAGAACAGGAACAGCACTACGCCCAAGAAACCGATGTCCAAGTAGTAGCGTTGGATGAATGCGAGTCTTTGTGGTCGTGTACGGCCTGCGCGCTCGGCGATAACACCTTGGCGCGTAACGCGCATCGCCGGGATCATGAGTGCGATCATGATCATTACTGATCCGATCGCGGCCATCACGTAGACGTTTCGAGTGAGGTTGACCGGCAAAGCTTCGCCGGCGTTCAATTCTCCGAAGAATGGCAACGTGCCTAGGAACGACACTCCCCACGTCGCGAGGAAGGGACCGCAAACGATTGCGAACGCAGCGATGATGATGGTCTCGACGGCGAACATCAATAGTAGCTGTCTAGAGGTTGTACCTCGGCCGCGTAACAACGCGACATCGGCTGATTGCGCTTCGATCAGCAGGCCGGCGAGTGTGGCGGTGTAGTAGACAACAACCAACACGATGAGTATGAGGACGATAAACATCGGCAGTCTATTGAAGAACAGTTCAATCTCGTAGCGCAGTAGCGTTTTATCTAGTTCGGTGTCCAACACGAAGCCGTCGACTTGGGATCGGAGTTCGTTCTCAGTGATCTCGAGCGTCTGCCGTATTAATTGCGTGTCGGTGGCGTGGATAGATGTCGGTTCAACGTCTAGGAACCATGCGTACTCAGCGCCCATATTGGGGAAGTAAACACCCATCACTTCCAACATGGTTTGCTGTGGCAGTACGAACTGAGCGATCTGCAATGTGCTGCTTCGGGAGCCGAATGCCTGGTCTAAGATTCGCCACTCTGGGGCATCGGGATCCGTTCGTCGGTAGAGGCCGGTGAGCCTGATGTTGACGTTGATTCGTTCCTCGTCCCAGTGCGGACGAGCCGGGATCACGTCGCCGATTTTCAATTCGAACTCTTCGGCGGCACCCTCATCGAGGAGGGCTTCCACGGTCAGATCGGATCCAGCGGACGGTTCAGCATTGACCTCTGGCTCTCGACCAGCAACGATATCGATAATGTGCGGTTTGTCTGGGACTGTCATGCACTGGATGCGGCGACAATCGCACTCAATCAGCGGTTGGTCATTCTGGTCGAACGAGTCTGGTTCGGCGACGGTTGGCCGGCATGGACACTCTCCCAGCGGCACCAATTCCGGTGGTTCGTCCACGAAGAACGTCCAGCTACGCATGGCACGTTCGTAGTCGGTGGTAAATTTGCCGACGCGAGCTAGCAGTAGCGACTCCATCGATGAAGTGAGTTCGGCGTGCGTCTCGTTGTTGATCGGAGTTTGATCGGCTTCGATAAGGATGTCGAGATCGGCAGGGTTCTGATCGGCCAGTTCCTTCTGCAATGCGATGTCCCGCAGCGATTCGAAGTAAACGACGGTCGCGGACATGATGGTGCCGGCGAGTATGGAACCGATGATGACAGCGGACAACAATCGCCAGTTGGCGATGGTCCGCTTGAGCATGAGCTGTATCGTGCTTCGCATCTCGGTTTCTAGTTTGCGTCTCTGGTCAACTCGTGAATTGGCAATGTTTTGAACTGTCGCATGATACTGACCACGGCGATCAAGGTGGCACCGAAAATCACCGCTGCCAATATTCCGACGGGCACCCAGTTGGTTTGCATGACGAATGGCGGCAAGAGTTCACCGCCGGTCTGCGTAAAAGTGAGGCTACTGACAGCGAGTCGGCTAACGTAAATTCCGCTCGCGATGCCGATGCCGATGCCGAGGACCGCCACCATCGCGTGTTCGATCAGGACCAACCGTCCGAATGCCGAGGCCTTCATCCCCATGCTCGACAACAGAGCCGATTCCCTGCGAGTTCTGAATGCGTGTGCGGCAAGGTATGTCATGTAACCAAACGCGGCGGCGACACCGGCCATCACGATAGAGACGATACTGATGCCTCGCCACCCAGCGACGACCAGCGGATCAACGGAGGAATCTTCGAGCAAGCCGGCGCGGTCGGTGTAGGAGCCGAACCCGAGGATTTTCCGCAATTCCAATAAGACGGAATTGTGCATGTCTTCGTCGACGTCCACGAATAATTCGTTCGGGCGTTGGGCGGTCAAACCTCGCAACTCTAGGAAATCGATCGTCGAATCGACGTTTGATACCAAGAATGGGGCGCGATCCGGGTCTAATGTCGGGAAGTACGTAACTTGGTCTGCTATTTCGACAGGCACGTAACCACCATTGATTTGGACGATGAATTGCGAACCGACTGTCGTATTGGTTTGGAACATGAAAGCGTCGCTGGCGATAACCGGCAACGGCTCACCAGTCGCGGTGCGATAGATTCCTCGAACGCCCTGGTCGTTGCCGCGATCCATCTCGATGCGTGCAACGGAGGCACCTTGGTCTCCTGGTATGCCAACAGTGAGATCATGCGGTTCATCGGCGATGGTGAACACGACGTCTAGGCCGTTTGATGTCGGCATTCCGGTCCATTCGCTGAGCTCGTCGAAATCGACGAGTATCGTTCGTTCGCCGCGACTGTTTTCTGCGTAGACATCGTCTATATACGCGACCGTGGGCACGGCACCGTCAGGTCCTGCCTGCATGAATGTTTGGACTGACACCAGTTGGGCAGGTTCTTGGAACGGACTCGATACGTCGGCCGTTTGGTGTCCCCACTCGCTCTCGATCTGCCCGAGCGTGATAGTGCGGGATCTTCCTTTAGCATCCTTGATGACGAACCATAAGAAGAGGTTCTCGACACGCGGCTCGGTCCTTGCCCATGCGCCGAGTTTCACTGTGTCGGATGGCAGGTAGATCGGCTCAGGTTTCACTTCGACCGCGATCTTCGACGTGAGTTCTTGGAACTCGGTTTCAGAGAAATCTTCGCGGAACCACGCAGTTTCCGCAAAGTCATGCGAGTCCACGGCCAAGAGATTGAACGGGATGCCCAAAGATGTGGTCCCAAGCCGCCCCGAAGCCCTGAACGCGGGCGTGACGTTGATGACACCTTCGATATTTCTGGCCGATTCGACGGTCTCGGTTGAAGGCGGGGTATTGGGAGAGAATCGGAAGTCGGCACCAGATTCGTAGAAGATCTGTTCCTCGGTGCTTCTTGCCAGGGTCGATGCCAATGTGCCGGACACAACGCCTAAGCCTGACACGAGTACGAGGAGCAATACTGGCCACACGTACCAGTACGGGCTTCGCCGTAGCCTCCAGAGCCCGAGTGTCACTTCTGCAGAAGTGATCCGGGAGCCGATTGCTGCGATGATTTGCGCCATTATCGGGAACAAGCGCATGAAAAGAAGCGCGACGACGAGCAGGAATATGGCGGGAGAGAACAGCAGGGTGATATCTGCGGAGTCCTCGCCTTCCCGGGTTGATGCCACGACGGTACCTCGGGTAGTCAGTTCCCACCAGATGAGCGAACCAATTGCGAGGAAGATGATGTCGAGGTAGTAGCGCTGGAAAAACGGCGCTTGCTCGGGACGCGCTTCGGACTGGTACTGATCGATAATCCCTCGGCGTGTTCCCAAGATAGCGGGTAACAGCAGAATAGCGAAGACCGCCAATCCGGCGGCGACAGACCAGATCCACGACTGCCAGACGAACTCGACATCCAAGAGAAGTGAATCGGTGACGCTGCGATAGGCAGGAAGAAGCCCTAGCGCGGCGACAAGTCCCATGCCGACAAGCGGTGCAATCACAGCGGGTATTCCAGCGATGATGACGCTCTCGATGGCGTATGAACGTATGACTTGTACCACCGTGATGCCGCGACTTCGCAGCATCGATGTCTCGCCAGCGCGTCGTCGGGCGATGATGCCGGCAACCATGAACAGGTAGTATCCGATGGCCGTGATAGCGAGAGCAGCTAGTAATAACATCGGAATGCGGGCGAACAGCATCCTGCGTTGCAACGATTGCAGTCGGGACTCTAGAACCGTCAGAACGTCGGCACGCGTGATGTCTATACTGATACGATCCTCGAAGTCGGCCAATTTGGTGATCGATTCGTTCAGGGAGAGTTCCTTGAAGTAGTCGCTGTTGACGAACAGGTGCCAGCTGAAATCGGCTGGGAGACCGGCGTTGGCCTCGGCGATCGTTTCCAGCATGACACTTGGATGGACGAGCATGACGATCGGGTTCTCGCGGCCGTCGACGATCGCTTGGGGGCGCATTATCGGATCCGACAGTCCCACCCAGAAATCGTCCGATGGGTCTGGGATCGTGAAGATGCCGGTTATTTGAGCCTTGACCAGACCGATCCCCCTCACTTCAGGCACGGTGTCGATCACATCGCCGACACGAATATCAAATTGCGAGGCGCGATCCCAGATCAGGGCGGCTTCGACGATCGCAACATCGTCCGAGATGACAATGCGGTTTGAAGGCGCTTGCCCGACGATGTAGACGATGTGATCATCGACGTCAGTCATCGAGAGGAACATAGCGCGTGAAGCTTCAGGGTGACGACGCAACCCTTCACTCTCTTTGCCCCAGTTGGCACGTCGCGTCTTGATCAGCGCCGTTTCTCCAGTTACTGCGCCTGAGAGATGTTCGTCTACCGCCGCGTCGATAGCTTCGTTGGCATCGATCGATTTCTGGCGTTCCAACGGGAGCCAGCGGGTCGATATTTGCAGGTGTCGATAAGTGCTGGTTGTGGCGTCGATCGTATCTTCGACACCGGCTCGCTCGAGCGTGCGCAGGTAAACTGGAGCTCCCGCGATGACGGTGGCCGTAATCAACGATCCAATGAAGGCGCCGATGAGTAGCGTCGCCTCACCTGAGACCCGGCGGAGTGTAAATCTGGCTATATTCAGCTCGAGTTTCCTTGCGGCCTTGAGGTGATCACTGGAGGCATAGTTCGACCATCAACATCCTATCGCTGCGCGGATTATTGCGAATTCGGCTCTGAAGTCGAATGAGGTGCAACACATCATTCTAACCCGCGAACGTTCCGCCTACATTCGCAGGCCCTAGCTGCAACTTATACGTAAAGAGGTGTCGGATGGTTTTCTTAACGTTTGGTACTAAGGCGCGGAATCAGCCACCTTTTCACGCTGGCAAGCCCAGATAAGATGTGAATTCACCCGGAATTTTCTCTCCTTTAGCGATGAGGCCACCAACTTGGTCAATACCTATGGTTAGACGCCAAACGGTATAATTCGATTCAAGGATCTTCCTTCCGCCGGCCCGACAGATCAGGAGGAATGAAGTGAGACTTGCACATCGGATTCGATCGAGCCTGGCGTTGGCTATCGGCAGTCTGGTTCTCATCGCACTTTTAGGCGCCGCCTGCAATTCTGGACCGTCTACCGTCGATCAGACCGCTGCAACGGTAACCGATATTCAACCCGCCGATGTTGTCGGAACTAATCCCTGGATTCCGGATGTAGTTGAGGCGACTACTCCTTCGATCGTGCAAGTTTCGGTGCGACGCGCCGATGGCGTGGGGAGCGGCACCGGCATCATTTTTGACGTTAACGGCTCCATCGTGACCAATTGGCACATCGTTGCGGGCGCGAACGAGATCAGTGTGGTCCTACATTCGGGTGAAACTCTTCCTGCCGCGTTGATGCGGGAAGACAGCGCGCTGGATATCGCGGTTCTCGCCGTTGATGCTCAAGACTTGATACCCGCGAAATTCGGCGACTCTGGCGCCTTGCGAGTAGGCGAGGATGTTGTATCGATCGGTCACGCTTTCGGGTTGAGCGGCGGCCCAAGTGTAAGTCGCGGCGTCGTCAGCGCTTTGGATCGCACAGTTGCTGACGGGTCAGGTGCGATCTTCGAAGGCTTGATCCAGACCGACGCGGCGATCAATGTCGGGAGCAGCGGAGGCGCACTCGTCAACTCTTCGGGTGAAGTTGTCGGGATCAACATTGGGACGATCGATGTCGGGCAAGGCGCCAATTTCGCGATCGATATCAATACAGTCATTGAAGGTGCCAACCGGTTGGTGGCGTTGGGCGAGCGTGAGCAACCCGGATACTTGGGCTTGGGAGGTGTCGATGTCACGCCGTACGTGGCATTTCAGCGGGCATTGCCTGTGAGCGAAGGATTCGGTGTGCGGTACGTCGATCCCGAATCTCCTGCGGCGGCGGGTTTCATGATCGATGACATCATCGTCAAAATCGACGACACGCCGATCCGAGGCAAGACGGATTTCACTGAGTTTCTTCGTACTCATCCGGACGGCACCGATGTCGTAGTCAGGACCATACGCGGCGCGGGTGACAGCGCTGTCATTATGGAAATTCCGGTAACGCTCGGTTCGCCAGGGGCCTAGTCTCCGTACAATTGCCGCCCAGAGGTTGTACATAAACCCTGTTGAGCGAAAACCCTAACCAACATCGGGAGTGTTGACGATGACTGGACCAGAGCGTGAATTGAGCGGCAAAGTTGCTATTGTTACTGGCGCGGGGCGTTTGCGAGGCATTGGTAGAGCCACAGCTAACGTCTTGGCGAGGATGGGTGCGGATGTCGTGGTGACGGGCACCGGACGCGATCCTGCGACGTTTCCACCCGATGAAAAAGAAGCTGGATGGCGAGACATCGATTCAACGGCTGACGAGGTTAGATCATTCGGCGTCAAGGCGCTGCCTGTCGTGATGGATGTGACGAAAGCCGACGATGTGCAAGCTCTAATTGACCGAACCGTCGACGAGTTGGGAAGTGTTGACATCTTGATCAACAACGCCGCTGCGCCCTATGGAGAGGACCGCGTTCCAGTGGTCGAAGTTGAAGAGCATGTGTTTAAGGCGGTGCTGGATGTCAAGGTCGTGGGGACGTATCTGTGTTCGAAGGCCGGGGCGATTCAGATGATCAAGCAAGGTGGTGGCGGTCGGATCGTGAACATCTCATCGACGGCGGGCAAGCGCGGCAACGCACGGATGGCTGCTTACAACGCGGCGAACTTCGCGGTCGACGGTTTCACTCAAGCGTTGGCTAAAGAGTTGGCTGAGCACAAGATAACCGCCAACTGTGTATGCCCCGGCATGACGGAGACGGCTCGGCTCGACCCCATTGGACGAGGTGACGACTGGTGGATGCGAGCGGCTCAGGTTCCTTTGGGGCGACCTGCTGAGGACATTGAGGTTGGCGAGTTGATCGGCTTTCTTTGCAGCTCGCGCGCGGCGTACATAACGGGTCAGGCGATCAACATCAATGGCGGCTCGGTAACCGAACGATAGAGACGTTTTCAGAGTCCTGAATTTCGAGGTCGTCTCAACTCTCGCGAGACGACCTCAATTGATTCTCGGCGACGGCCCGGTCAATCCACGAAACCGCGGAGTTGGCGGCTGCGGGTTGGATGGCGGAGTTTTCGGAGTGCTTTGGCTTCGATTTGACGGACGCGTTCACGGGTGACGCCGAAGTAGCGGCCAACTTCCTCGAGCGTCTTAGAGCGGCCGTCCTTCATGCCGAAGCGGTGCTCGATGACCTGCTTCTCGCGTACTTCGAGAGTTTCAAGTACCTCCATGACGCTTTCTTTCATCAAGTTGGTTGAGGCTGTTTCTATCGGGCCATCGGTGTTGGTTTCAGGGATAAAGTCGCTGAGGGTCGAGTCTTCCTCGTCTCCGATCGGAGTTTCGAGGGAGACTGGTTGGAGGGAGATTTTCAAGGTGTCTCGGACTTTTTGTGGAGTCGTCTCCATATGGACGGCGATCTCTTCGGGGGTTGGTTCTCGGCCGTATTCCTGCACGAGCCGTCTGCTGATTCGCAGCAGCTTGTTGATGGTTTCAACCATGTGGACCGGGATGCGGATGGTGCGCGCCTGGTCGGCGATAGAGCGGGTAATCGCTTGACGGATCCACCACGTGGCGTAGGTCGAGAATTTGTAACCGCGCCGGTAGTCGAACTTCTCGACAGCTCTTATCAGTCCGATGTTGCCTTCTTGGACGAGGTCCAAGAGGTTCATGCCGCGCCCCATGTATTTCTTGGCTACCGATACGACAAGCCGGAGGTTCGCCTTGGTGATGTGTATGTCTGAAGCGGTTCCGCGGTTGCGTATCGTGGTCAGATGCGCGTCGAGTAGCGGTCCGTAGTAGAAGAGCCTTTGAATCGCTTCGTTGTCGAGGGATTGTGGGAGCTCGAACAACTGGGGGTTGCATTCAATGGCGTCGGGCGTCTCGTTGGCGATCAACAGGGTGAGCAACGAGAGGTTTCGGATGTTTGTTTTCGATTCTTCGGTATCACATCCGAGATGATTCGCTAGGTACTCGATTTTCTCTTCGGAGTATGGCTGGTCGAGACAATCGCGGATTTGCGGATTCATCAGCATGTCGGAGATGTGAGTCGTCGCCACGTCGTCGGGTATGGCGAGCAGTTTCTCCGCGAGTTTCTCGGAACACAGCAATCCGTTTCGCATCGCGCTCACGCGCGCTTCGTGCGACGTCTCCTGCCAAACCTCGAAGATATTGTCATTGTCGAGTTGCAGTTCGGTATGACCGAAGTTCGGAGCTAGCTCATTGACGATTTCCAGAGCCTCGTTGCGCGAGCCGCCCAACTCTCTGCGAATCGGTGTTGCTGAGGTTATCCGGTATGGGCTGGCGACGATTTCGAGCAGGCGCGGTTGAGTCAGAACATCTGAGATCGATGCCCCATCTATTCGCTCGTGTATCTGTGCAAGGATCGCGGCTGTAGCATTGTCGCAGATGAGAGCGTCTGTGATCGCCGCGGCGATGTCGTTTTCGGGCAGCTTCGCCAGTGCTTCTCTCGCCTTGGGTTCTGCCACCTTCGAGAAAATCTCTTCGGGGAGTCGCGTCAAATCTCTGATGTTCTCGACCGCTTCCTCTTGCGAGCAGTTGAAGATGTCGGAAACGTATTTGACATCCCTGATGCGGTATGGATTTTCGAGAGCTTTGCTGATGATTGCGAAGATTTCGCCTGTTCGCTCGTTGCAGAAGCCGGAGTGTATGACCATTGCTTTGGCGGCGGACTGCATTTTTGAGAGACGGAGCATCGCCTCAATGGTTATCTCGGTCGCCGAAGGTTTGGTCTGGTGCTTTTCGAGGAAGTCTGACTCGATCTCGGCGACGATGCGACGGAGTTCGAGGTTTCGGGCTAACTCACGCTCTTCTTGGGCTGTGAGCAACTCGACGCGACCGATTTCGCGTAGGTACATCCGGACTGGATCGTCGGTCAGATCGGTGTCGGCGGCGATATTCTCGAGGTTTACAACCTCAGCGCGTTGTTTCGCGCCGGTTGCCGAGCCATCCCAACTGTCGAGATCCGACATGGTGCCAGCGGGGCCGGTCGTCGAGATAAGCATGTTGGCGCGTTGGTTCTCGCCTTCGATGGGGTCAGCTTCGATTTCGTCGTCGCCACCCAACATCCCGAACGTCAGCGTCTCGCCGTCGTCATCGTCATCCTCGTCTTCTAAGTCGTCGTCTTCCTCTACCGATGCGACGGTTTCGTCCTCATCAGCATCGTCATCGTCGGACGATGCGCCGTTAAGAGTTGAGATTCGCGTGGTGCTTGTTGCGGCTCCGGAAATACTGGGATCGTTATCGACCTCATCATCCACGCTGGTGTCGGTCGCGTTTGTCCCTGTTACGTGTTCTGCCTCGTCGCTCTCGTTAAACAATTTGAGCGTCTCCTAATGGCTTGGCGCCGCGTGTTGCGGATTCGCCAGTTCCCTGATCTCTCGGTTGGTTTGAACCGCGGTGATCATGTCCTCTTCACGGAACATGTTTCCGTTTTCTTTGGCCAGTTGCACCTCTCTCTTTTTGTTTCGTGTCAGATATTCTCTGCGCGTTCGTTTCGCACATGTTTCGGCGATTTGTATTATCGCCGCTTGATCCTCGATTGTTTCATCGGTTGGTGAAAGCGGGATTTCTTTCAGCCGATTGACGAGCGATAGGGCTTCGATGTCTCTCTCGATCCGTCCGACGCATTCCTCTAGGTTTCCAGCGATTCGAAGTTCTTCGAATACTCGTTGCCTGACCGGGTCGGTGAAGTGGTATGGTTCCACGTTTGCGGCATGGTCGATCGCGTAGTCGTATTGCAACATGCAAGCGAGGAGATCGGATTCCCAGCGGGCTTGGATGGCGGCTGCGGCAACTGAGATGGCAGGTCGAGCGGCACCCGTTCGGCGAGTTGGGTTACGGCGCGAGTTGCTGTCGGGATTCGAGGCGGTTTGTACCGTTTCACGTGCGGATCGCTTCCTGGTGAGCACGTAGATCATGTCGTCTACGGCGATTCCGAGTCGCTCGCCGAGGCTGTTGAGTTTTCTTTGCTCGCGGATTGTGTGCGGAGGGATGCTTTCGAAATAAGGCTCGATTTCGTTGAGAGCAGCGTCAAGTCCGTTCTCGGTCGCGGTGTTATGGCTGCTCAGACTGGTGCGTATGACGAAATCGATGATCTCATCTGCTTGGTCGATTGTGGCGATCCATTCGGCGCCGTTGTATCGAATGGCTTCGTCTGGGTCTTTGGGTTCGCCGTGTTCGGAGACGACGGGGCTTGCGATGCGGATGTCTATAGGTGCGCGCCGAGTGTTGGTCTGCGTCGCGGTCCGGCGTCCGAATTCGGACAGTGCCACTTGTAAGCCGCGGAGGGTGGCTTGTTGGCCGGCTTCGTCGGCATCGAGGCAGAGAACGACCGACGGCGGGTTGTCGGGATCATCGGGGAGGACAGTGGATATGGTTTGCAGCTGTTGAGATGTGACGGCGGTGCCCATGCAGGCGACGACGTTTTTGAATCCGCGCTCTTGTGCGGCGATGACGTCCATGTAGCCTTCGACCACGATTGCTCGGCCGGACGCTCGGATGGCGTCGGATGCCCAGTGCATTCCGTAGAGGATTTTGGATTTGTTGAAGATTGTGGTTTCGTGAGTGTTGAGATACTTGGGTTGGGCATCGCCCATGGCTCGAGCGCCGAATCCGATGACGTTGCCTCGGGGATCGCGGATAGCGATGGTGATGCGGTTGGTGAACATGTCGCGCCAAGCATCGTCGTTGCCTCTGGTGATGAGGCCGGATTGGACGACGGCTTGGCTGTCGGCGGCAATGGATTTTAGATATGCGATGAGAGAGTTGACACCACCGGGTGCGTATCCGATGCCTCGGCGACGTGCGGATTGGGCATCGATGCAGCGTGATTCGAGGTAGGCGAGGGCTTCTTGTCCTTGTGCGCCTTCGAGTTGTCGGGTAAAGAATTCCTCGGCGATCAGGTTGACTTCGTAGAGTGCGGCGGATCTGGATCGTCCTCTCCCATCTGGATTCCCGCCTTCGCGGGAATGACGTTGCGGTTCGATGCCGGCTTTGAGTGCGAGTTTTTCGAGTGCTTCTTTGAACTCGATGCCATCGGCTCGCATGACGAAGCTGAACATGTCGCCGCCTACGCCACACGCTCCCCAGCAACGCCATGAGTCGTGTTCGAGAGAAAGGCTGAAGGATGGGGTTCGTTCTTCGTGGAACGGACAGAGGGCTTTGGGCGTGCGGGAAGATAGGTTCTCGAGAGCGACGTAATCCGAGACGACATCAACGATTGTCAGCCTTGCCTTGACTTCGTCGACTAAGGTCATCTGCTCTCCCCGCCAGTGGCGAACTGGTTGCATACACCGATCATCGCCCTATTGCGGTGATCGAAACGTAGTGTCTTGACGTTCGCGGAGCGTGTTGCCACGCTATGGACGTACGAAGTATAAACGAGAATTGCGGGAAAACAAGGGTGTGTTTAGAGGTCGAAAAGGTAGTTTGGTGATTTTGAACTAGGATGGGCAGGATTGGGAATGATTTTAAGGATGGGTGTTGGTTTCTTTGGGGTTTTGGTGGTATGTGTCCCCTGCGTTCGCTTCGCTCCGCGTCCCCCTTCGCGGAGCGAAAGGGGAAGATGGCACCGTATGCCCGTCCCCTCTGGATTCCGGTTTTCGCCGGAATGACGTGGGTGTGCGCTTGGAATGACAGGGGGCGGGGAGGTTTGGTTAGGTGTGGGGGATGTGGACTCGGCCCTGGTATAGGCCTTGGGTGCTGCCGGGGGAGATTCGTTCTAGGGCGATTACGGCGAAGGAGTCGGTCATTCCGGATACGAAGTCGGCGGCGGCGTATTCGGGTTCGATGGAGATGACTCGCATCCATTCGGGGACTTCGTCGAGGTGTTTGCTGTAGTGTTCGTGCATGATGTGGACGGCGTCGCGGGCGCGGAGTCCTTCGGGGGATTGGGATGTGGGATGGTATACGCGTTCGAACATGAAGTTTCGGAGTTGGGTGGTTACGTCGCGCATGGGCTCGGACATGCGGATCCACGGCTTGGTAGTGGTTTCGGGTTTCTCGCCGGTGCAGTCCCATGATGCGTCGATGACGTCGACGACCATTGCGTTTAGGCGTGTGGAGTGTGCGTCGCCGAGGGCGTCTCGGATTTCGATGGGTACGTCGGTGGTGTGTAGGATGCTGTCGCGTTCGGCGTCGGCGAGATCGTGAGCGAGGTAAGCGATGGCATCGGAGATGCGTACGATCTGTGCTTCGAGGGACATTCCGCGTACGGCATCAGCGGCGATAAATTTACCTTCGGGTTTGGAGTGGCGTTTGACGGCTTCGATCACGTCGTGCGTCAGGTTTAGTCCTTCGCCGTGTTTTTCGAGGATGGTGAGGGTTCGGACGCCTTGGGCGGCGTGTGTGAAGCCGTCTGGGAGGCGTTCGTCGAGGACGTGTTCGCCGATGTGTCCGAATGGAGTGTGGCCGACGTCGTGGGCTAGAGCGGCGGCTTCGACGAGGTCTTCGTTGAGGTTTAGTGCGCGGGCGATAGTGCGTCCGACTTGTGAGACTTGGAGAACGTGCGTCATCCGCGTCGTGAAGTGATCGCCTTGGGGGTTGACCAAGACTTGGCTCTTGTGCTTCAGCCGCCGGAACGAGTTGGAGTGGATGATGCGATCGCGGTCGCGTTGGAATGCGGCGCGTACGGGCGACGGCTTTTCTTCGCGCTGTCTTGTCGCGTCGGCGGAGCGCGACGCGAATGGTGACAAGGCGGTCTCGCGCTGTTCGATGCGATGCCTGACGCGCGAGTGAATCGGGTGTGGTTGATGATCTGCCGCGATGTCGATCATGCGACTGTCACCGTCTTTGCGAGGTTGCGCGGTCGGTCAGGGTTGTGTCCATGTGCGACGGTGGTGTGGTATGCGAGTTGCTGAAGGGGTATTGTCATGAGGAACGGTGTGTGTTCGTCGTCGTTGGTGGGTATCGGAATCCATGCGTCGGCGAGAGCTTCAATCTCGATGTCGCCGTGCTGAGCGAGTGCGATGACTTCGCCGCCGCGGCTCTGGACCTCGTAGATGCTGGTGAGCATCTTGGTCCTGAGGTCGTCATTTTCGGGTACGAGAACGATTACGGGGGTGTCGGGTTCGATGAGAGCGTTGATGCCATGTTTCATTTCGGAAGCGGAGCATCCCTCGGCATGGATGTATGCGGTCTCCTTCATCTTGAGAGCACCTTCCATGGCGATCGGGAAAAGGTCGCCGCGTCCTAGGATAAGCATGTTGGTGACCGCGGAGAATCGGTTTTGAGCGAGGTTTTCGACGATGGATTCTTGGCCCAAAGTTCGGTTTATCGCGCCTGGCAGAGAGGCTATCGATTGGACATGTCGATCAAATTCGGGTTCGCTCAATCGTCCAGCATCGCGCCCTAGTTGCAGCGCCGTCATGTATAGAACCAGCATCGTGTTAATAAACGTCTTTGTAGCGGGGACGGCAACTTCCAAACCTGAGCCGATATCGATAGCAACGTTCGCCATCCGTGCCGCCTCGCTGTGGACGTTGGCAGTGACGACCGCAACGCTGCTTCCTACACTCTTCGCCTTCTCAATGGCGACCAACGTGTCGTAAGTTTCGCCTGACTGAGTAACTGCTACCAACAGATCGCGTTCACTCATCACCGGATCGCGATCAGCCAATTCACCTGAGTATTCGACGGAGGTGGGTATACGAGCCAATCGCTCGATGCGCCGCGCGCCAGTCATCGCCGCGAAATGCGATGTGCCCATACCGGCTAATACGATTCGATCCAATTCACGCGGCAATGAACCAAGTTCAGGAATGTTAATCCGCTTGTTGCTGAAGTCGACTCTTCCGCGCAGTGCGCCCTGCACAGCCGCGGCCTGCTCGGAGATCTCTTTATGCATGAAGTGAGGGTGTCCGTTGATCTCAGAGATGCGATTTCCTGCGAGCAGCTTCACAGGTTCTTTTTCGACCAGTTTGCCAGCCACATCCACAATGATGGCCCCATCAGGGCTGATGCGAACCGCTTCGCAGTGATCGATATGCGTCACGGCATTCACGTCGGAAGGCATCGCCGCGGCGTTACTGGCAAGGATCCAAGCGTCGCGAGACTCGCCCATCATCAGACTCCCGGCGTACCCAATCCTGACACCCACCACCGCGTCTGGTTCATCCGCGGAAATAGCAAGTATCACCGACAGTCCCTTTAGACGCCTGCTCGTTTTCTTGGTCGCGGTGAGCAAGGAATCGCCGGATTCCATATGACGAGCGATCAGATGCGCGATCACTTCAGAGTCTGTCTCGGATTCGAATGCGATTCCTTCAGCCTCGAGTCTGCGCCGCAATTTGACGTGATTTTCGATGATGCCGTTGTGCGCGATCGATACGTTGCCGTCGTAACTGAGATGAGGATGGGCGTTCGCATCCGTAGGCGCGCCATGAGTCGCCCAACGAGTATGACCGATCCCCGAAATCGCCTGCCCGAACTGACCATTGATCGTCTCTTCCAGAGTGGAAACTCGACCTGCGCGTTTGATCGTAGTTATGCCGTCGCCGTTTATAGCGGCGATGCCCGCGCTGTCGTAGCCTCGGTATTCGAGATCTTTGAGAGCTCGCAGCAGGAATGACTTTGCGTCGCCGTATCCGGCGTACCCCACGATTCCACACATGTTTTTAGGCTGATCTTCTGCTTGTTGGCGATGAGATGGTGGCGTTGCTTAGTTCGGTGTCGGGTTCTGTCGGCTGACAGTTTTCGACCGAGGTTGTCAATTCGAAGCTTTCGGACACTTTATCGGCGTAGATGCCACGGCGTTCAGGCGGCAGGTTGACTGCGACTCTGGTCATGATCTCGTTGGTGGCGTGTTCGAGTGCGGCGCGATCAGACAGGTTATCGCGGATTGTGAATGGTTCTCCGACCGAGACTCTGATTTTGGCTATCGGCATCAATACTTTCAGGATATTTTGCAGGTCGTCGGTTCCGCACATTCCCATTGGCACCAGCGTTGCTCCGGATTGAGCGGCTAGAAGTGCGGTTCCGATGTGTGCCTTTTTCAATCCTTCGAGGTTGCGGCTTCGCGTGCCTTCAGGGAACATCACGACGGCGCGTTGATGAGCGAGCATGGCTCTTGCCCAACGCAGGGCGTGAAGGTCGGCAGAGTATCGGCTGACCGGATAGGCTCCCCATCCTTTGAGCAGGAACGTGAAGAGCGGATTGTTGAAGAGTTCGCGCTTGGCTAGGAACAATGCTCGGCGTGGAAGGATGGAAGCGACGATCGGGGGGTCCAGGTTTGCCAAGTGATTACAGACGTAGATGACTGGGCCGTCGACTCTCATGCGTTCTCGGTGCTGCACCTCTATATCGGCGAAGATGGCCGAAGTGCCGCGGAACGCGGTGTTGCAGAAGGGGAAGAGCCATTGTCGGTTGGGTTTCATCCGGCGTGCCCTCCCATCATCTGCGGGGAGTCGATTAGATTCGTCTCGTTATAGAAGTGCGAAAGTATTTCTTCAACCACTTCTTCCGCGGTCAAATCGTCGGTTGCAACGATGATCGCGTCATTGGCTGGACGCAGGGGTGAGTCGGTGCGGCTGGAGTCGATATTTTGGCGTCGTTGTATGGATTGCAAAACTTCTTGGTAGGGCCGCTGATCGGCATTGCCTTTGGCATCATTGGTTCGTCGGCGGGCGCGTGTTTCAGCCGAAGCGGTGAGAAATATCTTTACGCGGGCATCGGGTAGTACGACAGTTCCGATGTCTTGGCCGGCGATAACGATTGGTGCGGCACTTGCGATGGCGCGCTGCTGGCGCACGAGCGCGCGTCGCACGGCCGGAATTGCGGCTACGGGTGAGACGTTGAAGTTGACTTCGTCGGAGTAGAGACGGTCGGTGACGTCTTCTCCATCAGCGAACAGTCGCCAGGTGCCGTTTTGGTCTTGGGTAACGGAGAAACTGGTGCTGGCAGCGATGTTATGGACTGCGTCAAGATCTTTAGTGGAGATTCGGTTTTTGATGGTGAGGTACGTAACGGCGCGGTACATCACGCCAGTGTCAAGGAAATCGTATCCTAACTTCTCGGCTAGCATTGCGCCCACGGTCGATTTGCCGGAAGCCAGCAGGCCATCCAATGCGATCTGCATGGGCGCGGCGTTCTGGTTGGAGTTCATGATCGGTTGATGATCGGCTTGGGAGGCACCTGTTGCTGGCGCCATGGGGATCAGATATTGCGCTTCAACACGCGTCAATTGAAAAGGTTTTCGATCCTCCGCGAAACTAGTATTCGATTATAGACATCGATTGTGAACGCTTGCTTTGCAATCGGTTTCTACGCGCCGAGGGAGTGCGGATTCGGGCGTGAATTGTTACAGGTCAAAAGAGTATGGACGAATTTGCGTTGCTGCGTGACACGCTAACCAACTGATGAACGGTCTTGACGGAATATTCATCCTGACGATCCTGCTGTTGGCGTTTTGGGGTTTTCAAGTTGGAGTTTTAGGAACTGCGATCTGGTTGGTTGCAGCGTATGTAGCGATCGTGTTCGGCGCTCAACTCGTGGGCCGAGTGGTTCCGCTGTTTGGATTTCCAGCGAACTTCACATCGATCACGACGACTATCGGCTACGTCGTCGTCTCGGCGCTTGTCGGCATCCTTGCGCGGTCGGTGTCTTCGAGCGTTCGAGCGGTGATCAACGTCACTCCGTTGCGATGGATTAACGATATCGGCGGCGCGTTGCTTGGTGCATTGGTAGGTTGCATCTTGGTCACCGCGCTGATCGTGGCGGCGGCGGCGTTCACGTACGTTGTGCCGGAAGGTGCGTTGGAGATTGGTGGTGTTTCGTATACCGTTTCGTATTCGCAGATCTACCTTGACGACGCGCCGAGGTCGTGGCTGGACGAGCAGTTGACGGGTTCGCTGGTGGTTGAGATTATTTCAGGACTGCGGGGGATCATTGTGCCGTTTGCGCCGAACGAGATTGGGCTTGCGGTGGATGTTCTTTTCTCGCGTGTGGACTGAGCAAATGGTCGGATAGGCTGTTGCGGCTGATGGTTTGTTCGCTCAATTAGACTTTTGCGGCTATAGAATATGAGTACTGTGAGTGATCAAGCGTTAATGCTGATACGTTCTCGGGTGTTGGTGCTGAACCAGAACTATCAGCCACTTAACATCTGCGATGTGCGCCGCGCCGTTTCGCTGCTTGGCAAAGGCAAAGCCGAAACGGTTCAACACGGTGTCGAATACATTCACACCGTCTCGCGCATGTTCGAACGTCCCGAGGTGATTCGCCTCGTGTATATGGTTCGGAAGCCGCTGCATCGTCGGAAGCTTTCCCGGCGGGAGGTTTTCCAGCGCGACGGGTATATCTGCCAGTACTGCGGGAAGCGAAGCACGCAGTTGACGCTGGACCATGTGATCCCGCGCTGCAAAGGCGGTCAGCACACTTGGGAGAACGTTGTTACGGCGTGCCAACGATGCAATCATCGGAAGGCGGGTGCGACACCGCGCGAAGCGGGTATGTCGTTGAGGGTTCAGCCGCGCGAGCCGCGTCCGAATCCGTATGCGGGTTTCAGCGCCGACCGAGTTGACCCGGCGTGGTTGCCTTTCATGCCTTGGCTGGCGAAGCAGCCGTCGCCGACCGCGGCAGGTTAGTTTTCGGTACCGTTTCGGCGGTCGGTCAATTCGATCATGCGGTTGAGGGCATCTGCAGCATCATCGCGTCGAAGGCGAGTTGAGGATACGCGTTGGACATGAGGGCTTCGCGCGTTTTTTGAGCGGCTGATGTGGCGCGGGCGAGGTCTTCAGTCGTGAGTTTTTCGGCCAGGTTTTCTAGGTCTTCGATGCGGTCGCCGAAGACGATGTGTTGATTCAAGTCGTTCTGGAGCATTGCGATGTCACGGAGTATCTCCAGCCAGCGCGCGATTTCCTCGAGCGCTGACGCGCGATCCCGTCGGAATTCGCGGGTCATCTCGAAGGCGTAATCGAAGCGATCGGGCAGGTCAGCCCTGATGATGTCGATGATGCGAGATGCGGACTGTTTGCGGGCATCTAGGAGCGATGGGTCGTTGAGTGCGGCGATGGCCCATCCGGGTGCACCCATCGACATTTTGGCGAGCACCTGGGCTTCGGTACGCGGTACGCCGTGGTGATCGATGAGAGCCTTGGCGATGGTTTCTGGCGGCACTGATCGCAGTCTGACCAGATGGCAACGCGATGCTATAGTCTCGGGCACCGATTCTGCCGAAGGAGCGGTGAGGATGATGTGGACGCTGCTGGGCGGTTCTTCGAGCGTCTTCAGGAGCGCGTTGGCGGCATCTTGCGACATTCGGTTTGCTTCGTCGATGATGAAGACTTTGACGCGTCCTTCGTAGGGTTCAAGTATGGCGTCGGATTGAAGGTCTTTGATCAAGTCGATGCCGATCATAGTCCGGCGTTGGGCTGCTTGCGGGTCGGTGTCTTTCGATGTCTGAGTTGCGGATGTGATGATCTGGACGTCTGCGAAGTTAGAGCGTGCAATGCGGTCGCAGGCGGAACATTGATCGCATGGTGCGTCGGGTTGCAGATCACCCCAGCCGGGGGCGGTTATGTCTTGGATGTTGCAGTTGAGGGCGCTGGCGAAGTCAACGGCGAGGGTGAGCTTTCCGACGCGATTGGGGCCGGTAAAGAGGTATGCGTGGGATACTCGTTGCTGCCTGATAGCACCGCTGAGCAGGCTTATCGCCGCCTGGTTGCCGATCGTCCGCCATTGTCCGCTCGATCTCACATCTGTAGATGCGGTGAGCATTATTCGAATATCGCGGTGGCGAGGAGATCGGCGTAAGTCTCGCGCCTGCGGATGAGTCTAGCTTCGGACTGCTCGGTCACGAGTACGATCGCTGGGCGCGTCTGCAAGTTGTAGTTGCTGGCCATTGGAATGCAGTAGGCTCCGGAGGCTGGTAACGCGAGTAGGTCGTCGGTCTTAACATCAGGTAATTCGACATCTTTTGCGAGGAGGTCTCCGGACTCGCAGAACTTACCGGCAATGGTTACTTTTTGGGTTGGCTCGCCAAGCGGATTGTCGACCGACATGACTTCGTATTCGGCTTCGTATAGAGCGGGCCGGATGTTGTCGCCCATTCCGCCGTCAACGCTGACATAGGTGCGAACGCCGGGGATTCGTTTGATGCCTCCGATGGTATAGACGGCAACGCCTGCCCTGCCGACTATCGACCTACCTGGTTCGATGATCATCCTCGGTTGGTCGAGACCGTATTTGGTGCAGGCGGAAATGAGCGATTCGGCAATTGTCTGGGCGTATTCGGCGATTGTGGGAGGGAGTTTGGACGATAGGTACCCGATGGCCATGCCGCCACCCGGGCTGAACTCGTTGAGTTCGAGGTGGTGAACCCACTTCATTCTGGCGGCGAAGGCACAGACGTATTCGATGGCCTCTTCGTACGGTTCCAACTCGAATAGTGGGGAACCGAGGTGGAAGTGCAAACCTTGAACATCAAGATTGGGTTGTTCCAACGCGGCGGCAACTGCCTTTTCTGCGTCGCCAGTCTCTATAGAAAACCCGAATTTCGAGTCCAAGACACCAGTACTGGTTAGGCGATGGGTGTGCGGATCGATGCTGGGAGAGACTCTCAAGTTGACGTCTTGAGTGATGCCGAGTTCTCCAGCGACTTCGTTTAGAAGCTCGATCTCGTGGAATGAATCGATGGTGATGCGTCCGATGCCGGCTTCAACTGCTTCTCGCAGTTCGCTTCGGATCTTATTGTTCCCGTGGAAGTTGATTTTCTCTGGCGGGAAGTTGGCGGTCAATGCGAATGCCAACTCGCCGCCGGTCACGACGTCGATGTGAAGACCTTCCTGTTCGATGATCTTCAGGATTGCGGGGTTCGACATCGCTTTAGTCGAGTACTCGATGTCAGTTTTGGGGTAGTGACGCCTGAAATTGCCGACGAATTCTCGACACATTTCGCGGATAGTGGTCTCGTCGTAGAGGTAGATCGGGCTGCCGAACTCTTCGACGATGTCGCGGACGTCCACGCCGTTGATCGCGAGGCGACCCGCGTCGTTAATGGATGCGGAGATCGGCAGTACTTCAGCAAGTGGGAGTTGTGTCATAACGGAGATATCCGAGCGGCTTCGTGAGTGTGATGCTGGTGTGTCTCAATTTTAAGTCGATTGGGCTTGATGGACGCGGAGTATTACGGGGGTACCATTGGGTATTAAGCGAGACGTAGGCTGTGTGTGACGTTTCGTTTGATTGTTGAGAGCAACGCGCAATGAATGAAAAGGTCCCGCGGCTGACGGAACTCGCCAGCTGCGCTGGTTGAGCGGGGAAGCTTAGCCAAGGCGAACTCGCCCAGGTTTTGGGTGGGCTGATGAATGGAGCCGTTCCACACCCCGACTTGCTGGTCGGCTTTGAACACGGTGACGATGCTGCCGTCTACCGTTTGGATGAGCGCGTCGCGTTGGTGCTGACAGTCGATTTCTTCGCGCCGATCGTCGACGACCCTTTCACGTATGGTGCGATTGCGGCGGCGAACTCGATGTCGGATGTTTACGCTGTAGGTGGGCGACCGATCACGGCTTTGAATGTGGCGGCATTTCCGAGGTCTTTGCCGTTTGAGGTGCCGTCTGAGATACTGCGTGGTGGTGCCGCGAAGGTTGCAGAGGCGGGGGCGATGATCGTGGGTGGCCATACGGTCGATGATGACGAGCCGAAGTATGGTTTGTCTGTAGTAGGTGTCGTCGAGCCGGGACGGCAGGTCCAGAATTCGACGGCTGAAGCTGGGGATGTGTTGGTGTTGACCAAGCCCTTGGGTACTGGCGTTGTTACCACGGCGCTCAAGAACGGTAAAGCGTTAGGCGAGGTTTTAGATGCCGCGGTCGAATCGATGTTGGGGCTGAACCGCGATGCGGCGGAGGCGATGATGTCGGCTAGAGCACATGCCGCGACTGATGTGACGGGGTTCGGGATTGTCGGTCACCTTATGACCATGATGCGAGCTAGCGGCACGACGGGGCGGTTAAGGCGATCGGCGTTGCCGATCCTGCCCGGTGTTGTGGAACTTTTGGAGGATGGTATTGCTCCTGGAGGAACGCATCGGAACTTGGAGAGTTGCGCTGAGAGCGTGTCGTGGGCAGAAGATGTAGGCGAGATCGATAGGTTGCTGATGTGCGATCCTCAGACTTCTGGCGGATTGCTGATCTCGGTGAGTGATGATGCGGTTGAAGGGTTGTTGGCGGATCTCAATGGGCGTGGTGTAGTTGGGACGGTTGTTGGTGAAGTAATGGAGTCTACGGGTAGCGCGGTGGAAATTACGGGTTAGCCCGCGAGTTGCCAGATTCGTTTACGGTCAGGTTCGTCCAATTCTGCCAATGCGGTTCCCCCGGCAAGTTCTTCGGCTCGCAGCACGCGTTCGCGGAGGCTGGAGTTGATTTTGAGCAGTGCGGTCTCCGGGTCTATGCCTTGAGCTTGCACGGATCGGACGGCAGCTGCTAGGAATTGGCCGGCGCAGTGTTCGAATTGATCGTCGGATTCGTCGGGTTTTCGTTCTCGAAATTCGGAAGATCTATCGGATTCGGTTGTGATTGGCAATCCGGCGCGGATGGCTCGGCGTTGGAGTATGGCTGATTGCGCGAGCGCAGGGAGTGCTTTGGGGACGGATGCGACGATGGAGCGGACACCGCCAGCTTCTTCGCGTTTGATCCGTTCCCATCTGTCTACTACGTCCTCGCCGGAGTCGAGTTTTTCGGCGTCGCCAAATACGTGTGGATGGCGTCGGATGAGTTTTTCGGCTACTTTTCGGCAGACGGAGTCGGCATCGAAATCGCCGTTGCGGCGTGCGATGTCGGCATGGAAGACGATCTGGATCATGACATCGCCGAGTTCTTCTTCCAAGGCGTTCGTATCGGTATTCTCGATCGCTTCGAGCATTTCGTACGCCTCTTCGAGCAGATTGGGGCGCAAGGACTGATGAGTCTGCTCGGCATCCCACGGGCAGCCGCCAGGGTCACGAAGTGTGCGGACAGTGTCGACTAGGAATTGGAAGCCGTTGTTGAAGTTTTCGGATTTAGGAGGCTGTGGAGTCATTGTTTAGGTTCTGAGCTACGATGTGAATGATTATGAAGGATGGGGTTGGTTTACGCGGGGCGGCTTCGCCGCCGGGGTCCATGCCCCTGCACCCCTCCCCTCTGGATTCCCGCGCAGGCGAGACCTTTGCAAAACCGGTGTCGATCCTCTAGGATGCTTTCAGGCGGTCCAGTCATAGTTTCAGGGAGCGGCGGTCATGGAGGTGTCTATGGGTCAGAGTTCGCTCGCCGAGGGCGTGATGCCGGATCGGCTGGTCCGCGACGAGCGTCTGGAGCGGATCGACGCGGCTGTGGACTGGGACGCGGTGGGGGGGGGCTGCTGTCGGGTCTCCGCGGCTCCCGCGACGGCCGTCCGGGTTTTCCGGTGCGCACGATGGTGAAGGTGCTTCTCCTGGAGCAGCGGGTCGGTGCGAGCGACGAGGTTGTGGAGCGTCGTCTTCGGACGGACCTCTCGTATCGCCGCTTCGCGGGTCTGGGGATCGAGCGTCCGGGTCCGGACCGTTCGACGATCAGCCGTTTCCGGACGCTGCTGTCGGAGCGCGGTCTCGCGGGGGCGGTGTTCGGGGAGATCAACCGTCAGCTGGAGGATGCGGGGATGGTTCTGAAGAAGGGGACGATCGCCGATTCGACGATCGTGGACGCCGCGCCGCGCCGCCCGTCGCCGGGCGGCGTCCCGGGAGACCCGGACGCCATGCCCGCGAACCCCGGCAGCCACCTTCAGGGCTGCAAGGTCCACATCTCGATGGACAAGGACAGCCAGGCGGTGCGCAAGGCGCGTGTGGTTCAGGCGAGCGAGAACGACTTCACGGCTCCTTCGGAGATGATCGTGGGCGACGAGGAGGCGTTCTGCACGGACCGCGGATACAGCGGCGCGAAGCTGTCCGAGAGGCTGCGGTAGCTGGGGATCAAGGATCGGACGATGCGCCGGGCGAAGAGGGGCCGCGGCCCGCTGGCGCGGTGGGAGAGGCGGCGGAACGATCTGATCAAGCCGCCGCGCGCGCCGGTGGAGTCCGTCTTCGGCGTCTGCAAGCGCAGCCTCGGGATGCGACGCGCACGCTGCGTCGGGCATGCGAAGGTGGAGGCGGAGATGCTGCTGAAGCTCACGGCGTACAACCTGCTGCGTCTCGACCGGATGCTGCGCGACGGCGCGCGGGCGTAGCGCCCGCTTCGGACGCGCGCGCCTTCCCGCACTCCGGAAGGCGGAACAAGACACGCCCCCGAGCGTCGAAACCCGCGTCGAAACCCGCCACGAACGCCCCAGACGCGCCAGGATCGCCGAAAAACAACCGTTTTGCAAAGGTCTCGCCTACGCGGGAATGACGGGGGTTTGGTTTTTGAACTAGGATGGGCGGGATGGTGAAGGATGGGGGTGTTCGGCGTTTTTGAACTGTGATTGCGGTGATTTGTAATGATGGACTATGATGCCCTCCGCCCGTCCGCCCCGGGCATACCCCTGCGATCTCGCTTCGCTGACCCCCTCTTAATCTCCCCCTGAAGGGGGAGGGGAAGGTGGGTTCTCGAAAGGGGACGTACGTAGACGCGTTTAATTCTCCCTTTCGGGGGATTTTTGTTCGACGGGTGGTTGTCGAAGGATCGCCGCGTCTTGGGGTCGCGTGCGAAGGGTTGGTTGTAATTGGCTTATAGTCCAGCACCGCCGACGTCGCCAGACCGTCGGCCCTCCGGGGAGCATCTCGAAAGATCAGCTCCCGTCATCGCTTGGTTCGCACCCCGCGCTAGCGCTGTAGCCTCTTCCGTCCGGCGTTCCGGAAAGACGTTTGCCGGATAGATGGACCGTTCGCCCGGACCTTGAACGGTGTCCTCTGCGGCGTGGCGGGCAGGTCTGAAACCTGCTCCTACACCGCGTCATCGTCGCCCGTGTAGGGAGAGTGGAGCTGGGAACGACCTTGGGCGGGGCATCTCCCTGCGATTGTTGCGCTCCGCGTCCCCTTACGCTCCGCAAAGGGGAGGGCAGTTCCCTCTTTATCGATCGTCTTCGAATCCTTCGCCGTCGAGGACGATGCGGAGGCGATCAGATGCTTGGTTAAGTGTTGCCAAATCTTCTGGCGAAAGTTTGATATTCAGAGTGCCGAGATTATCCTGCATCTGCTCGGGGGTGTCGGCGCCGGAGATCGAGATGGTGATCTCGGGATGGGACAGGACCCATGCCTGCGCGACTTGCGCTGGCGTTGCGCCGATGCGATTTGCCACGTCAGCGTTGGTACGGATCACATTGGCGGCTGCACCGCGGACGACGCGGTTGAAGGCGTGTGATCTGCGGTTGCCCCATAGCGACATGTTGCTGGGCATTCGATCGGGGACGTAATCGCCTGAGAGTAGTCCGACCGCGAGGGGGCTGTAGGCCATGATGCCTAGGCCGGTGGTGCGAACCATGGGGAACATCTCGTCTTCGAGTTCGCGGTTTAGCATGCTGTAGGGGTTTTGGACGGTGATGAGGTTTCCGGCGTTGATGCGGTCTTGAACGCGCAGGGTTTGGACGACTTGCCATGCCTGATAGTTGCAGACGCCGGTGTAACGAATCTTGCCGTCGCGGACGAGGTCTTCAAGGGCTCGGGTGCGCTCTTCATATCCGACGGTCTCGTCGAAGTGATGGATGAGGTAGACATCGATGTGGTCGGTCTGTAAGCGTTTCAGCGAACGCTCAACTTCACGCATGATGTGCCAGCGGGAGGTGTTGTGATCGTTGACACCCCGTGCGACAGGGCTGGAGACTTTAGAGGTGATCACGATGTCGTCGCGATCTCCACGTTCCTGCATGAGTTCGCCAAGGATTTTCTCAGACGTTCCAGCTCGTCTGCGATCATCGCCCAAGCCGTAGATATTGGCACAATCGATGAGATTCAAACCTCCATCGAGAGCGGTGGAGATGGTCTTTTTGGCTTCATAGGCATCGTGTTGGCCACGGAATCCGAGACCCAGTGCCATACGCGTGACCATCACGCCGCCCTTGCCGAAGTTCACATACTCGCGTTGCATTAATTGGATGTCCTTACGTTTGTGGGTTTAATGTGCGCTTTGATCGTCGAGCCCCCTTTGTCC
>DAOUJE010000109.1:0-24131 GCA_034423055.1 Dehalococcoidia bacterium
CGTTAATGGGGTACATCGATGAGGGGATCGCAGCGGCGTTCTGCAAGTTAATCAGATGACGAACTTCGATTCTAGCACCATGTGATGGGCTGGACGGGGGATTTGGGGTTTTGGTGTGGTCGGTGCCCTGCCCCGGGCATACCCCGCTCACTCGCTTCGCTTGTGCGCGCCCCTTTCGTTTCACGAAAGGGCAGGTAGTCTCCCGTGCTTGGCGAAGGGGAGGGGATCAGAGTTGTGCGTAGGCGTTTTTGTTGAAGCCGACGATGGGATCGGAGCCGGGGGATATGACTATGGGACGGCGGATCAGGCGTGGTTCTTGGAGCATTGCTTCGATGAGTTCGTCATCGGTAATTGTGTTGCGGCGGTCGCGGTATGGTTTAGCGCTGGGGCTGCGCCATGAGAAGAGGTTTTCGATGCCGATGGCATCGATTAGGTCGCTCAGTTCGTCGCGGGTCAAGGGGTTTGCAAAGAAGTCGCGTTCTTGGACTTGGATGCCAAGTTCGTGGAGAGATTTTTGGGCGTTGCGGCAAGTTGAGCAGCTGCGCCATGTGTAGAAGTGTGGTTGCGTGGTCATGTTGGTATCTGAGCTGGGGATTACGGGGATTTAGGGATTTGTGGGATTTAATGGTAGTTGTCTGAACCGCAGATTTATGGGATTGAGGGATGGGCTGAGATTTCGTTGTTGGTTGTTTGCGGGATTGGCTTGCGGTTTGGGCAGGAGGGCTGGGACATTTCTACCACTCGGAGACGCGCCCCCTTTGTCCTGCGTATCGGGGTACGGGGCAGGGCCCGGGCACTTCCCCCGCTGAAGAACGCGCGCCCTTTGTCCTGCGGACATTTCCTCCGTGAACGGGGGAACCCCGGTGCTGGTGGGTTGGGATATTCTAGGCGGATATCTTCTGTTGACCCGACATTGATCCCATGACCTCTTCCAGGGTTGCGCTTGAACGTGTTGTGACTTTTGGTCGCAACGCTAATCCTGTGGCGCGGTTTCGGCGTGGGTCTGGGAGTCTGTTCAATATCAGTGTTTACACGTTTGGGATGTCGGGTGTTTGGACTGGGTATGGGAGCATTTTGTTGCAGTTCAAGGCGACGGAGATAGCGGCTGGAGATGGGGTGAGTATGGTTGGGTGGACGCTGGATAAGACGGCTTTGGCGGCGTTCATTTCGTTGATTGGGTTGGGGATAGCGGCGGTTGTTCAGCCGCTGGTGGGGGTGCTTAGCGACCGGAAGGTTGGGATGGTGTCGTTGCGGCGGTATCCGTTCATCATCTTGGGGATGTTTGGGCTGGCGGTTTCGACGCTGATGTTCGGGTTTGTGAACAGTTTTTTTGCGTTGCTGCTGGTGACGGTTGCGATGCAGGTGATGGGTAACACGGCACAGGGGCCGGCGAATGCGTTGATCATCGATCATGTGGATGATCGGGAGCGTGGTCGGGCTTCCGGTTATCTGAATCTGATGCGGTTGATTGGATCGGGGTTTGTGGCGATGATGGTGGTGTTTCTGATGTCGAACTACGATGTTGACGCCGCTCCGCAGTGGATGTGGTATTCGGTGATTGTGATGGTTGCGGTGTTGCTTGCGACGACGTTTTATACGCTGCTGGCGTTGCGGGTGCCGCGTGATCGGAGTGGAACTAACCCCGTTTCCCATTCCCCTGCCCTTCTGGATTCCCGCCTGCGCGGGAATGACGGAGGGGAGCGCGGGGATTACAGAGGTGTCGCAAAGGTTGCGGTTGAAAAGGGGTATCCCGAGGTTGAGGGCGAGGAGTGGAATCGTGTGCGGTACTACTTGTTCCTGTTGGGGATGGCGATCTTGATTGCGGCGATGTCAGCGACGCAGACGAACGCGGTGTTTTTCGTACAGGACGTTATCGGCTTGGAGAATCCGGCGCGTGGTGGGAACTACATTCTTTTGGCGCTGGTGGGCTCGGCGGCGCTAGTGGTCTACCCTGCTGGGAAGCTGTCGGACCACGTTGGACGTGGAGTATTGCTGTTGATGTCGGGGATCATGGGTGCTGTCGGGGTGATTTCACTCTTGCTGCTGGACGCCCAATCGCTGATAGAGGTTATACCTGGCGTTATTGGTATCGGTATATCGGTGGGGATCTATCTTTCGGTGGCTTGGGCGGTTGCGAACGATCTTGTAAGACGGTCGAGGGCGGCTGGGGATTTGGGTTTGACGAGCATCTCAGGGTTGGTTGGAGCGATAGCGGGGAGGTCTAGCGGGTTCTTCATCGGTGGATTGAACGAGCGGGGTTTTGAGTGGGGTATCGACTACTTGGGATACGGGGTTTTGCTGGGATCGGCGGGTTTGGCTTTTCTGGTGTCGGGAGTGGTGTTTTGGTTGGTTGTGAGGGGGGATTGAATGGGATTGATGCAGGCCCCTCACGCCCGGATCAAGTCCCGGGCAGACTCTAGCCCTATTCCACAAAGGGGAGAGGGGATGGCTTACCCCGCTCGCTTCGCTCGCGCCGCTTTCGGTGTGCGAAAGGGGCGTGTTCGGATCTTCGCCCGCACTCTACACGACGTAGAGGGCGGATAGAATTGGGGGATGGAATCTGGAGATGGAGCCGCTTTTGATCGTCTGACTATCGAATTTTTGGACGTTGTAGCAAAGGCTATCGTTTGGCCGCCGTATCAAGCTGGTCCACCATCTGGCGAGCATTTTCATAGCCAAGTTGCAAGGCTTGACGAAATTCTCGAATCTCGGCTCTTGTCTGACGTCGCAGATCTTCCGAGGAACGATTTGCTCTTTCTACGGCTTCTCTTAAAACTTCTGGATCGACGTGTGACAACCGTTCGGGATGATTGGGACGAGTATCGGTCATTGTCGGACCTCTTTGAGTAACGGTTGAGTGGTTGTCTGGCATTTTGCCGCACTTAGAGTGTACCTTCCTTCGGGCGGTGCTTGGTAGGGATGTTCTTTTCCTGTACCATCTGAGGTATGGCTATTGGTGTTAAAGAGCAATCTGCGGAGTTTGGTCGGTCTGTGGTTTTGGCTAGTCCGCGGGGGTTTTGTGCGGGTGTGGATTTGGCGATTGGGATCGTGGAGTTGGCGGTTAAGCGGTACGGTGCGCCGGTTTATGTGAAGCATCAGATCGTTCATAATCCGCAGGTTGTGGCGGATGTGGAGGCGATTGGTGCGGTCACAGTCGAGCAGGTGGATGAGGTCCCGGAGGGTTCTGTGGTGGTGTTTTCAGCGCATGGCTCACCACCGTCGGACTATGCAAAGGCGAATGAACGCAATCTCACGGTGTTGGATGCGACGTGTCCGTTGGTTACTAAGGTGCATCACGAGGCGAAGAAGTACTCTGGCGAGGGTAAGCGTGTGATTTTGGTTGGGCATCGCGGGCATCAGGAGGTTATCGGCACGACGGGGCAGGCGGAGATGGCGCTGTACGACGAGAGGGAGGACAATGACTTGCCGGAGTGGGAGAATAACGAGGAAGTAGTGGTGCTTACTCAGACGACGCTGTCGGTGGCTGACACTGCTGAGGCGGTGGAGAAGATTCAGTCGAAGTTCGACAACACGTTGGTGCGCAACGACATCTGCTATGCGACGACTAACCGGCAGGCGTCGGCCACTGAATTGGCGGAGCAGTGTGATTTGGTTCTGGTCATAGGGGCTGAGAACAGTTCGAACTGCAACCGTTTGCGGGAGGTGGTTACCAAGAGGGGTGTTGAGGCGCATTTGATCAATGGTCCGGAGGAGTTGGATTCGCAGTGGTTAGTCGGCAAGAAACGGATCGGGGTTACATCTGGTGCTTCGACGCCGGAGAAGATGGTTCGCGCGGTGATCGAAGCGATCGAGCATGACGAGTTGGTGAACATCGGTTCGGGCGAGGAAGGGATCAATTTCAAGTTGCCTTCGAAGTTGCGGGCGACGGCTGAAGAGGCTGGTTACACCTACGACGGCTCGATGCTGGAGTGACGTCGGAATTGTTGCGTGTTGCGGTAGTCGTGATTTCGGGGATGGCAGTGATGGCAATCGCGGGGGCACTGATCGCAGGTTGCGTCAGAGATCGCGGCACTCCGATGCCGACGAAGGAGCCAAATTATCCACCGTTCCGGAACGTCGTGTACCCGAGTCCAACTCAAACTCCGACGGCGACAGCTACAGCCACGGCAACTCCGATACCGACATTGCAGCCAACAGCGACTGAGTTTCCCACATCGATGCCGACGGTGGTAGTGGCTTCAACGTCCACTCCAACGACGATTCCGAGCGCGACGTTAGCGCCGACAGGTACACCAGAGGCGACATCTACTCTTACGGCTACAGTCACCGCGTCTTCTACTGCGCGGATCCCACCGACGGTGACTTCAACGCCTTCTGCAACGCCGACTCAAACGCCTCCACCGGCCGATACGCCATCCCCCTCACCGACACCGAATCCGTTGGATGCGATCCGGTTCGTGGATAACGAAGATTGTGGGGAGGGCATCAGCCGAGAGTTGCTTCCGACGACATTTATCACGATTAGGGAGGGGGATGCGAGTTTTGAGGTTGTTGCGGAGGTGGCTGATGTTTCGCGGGAGCGTCAGCAGGGGTTGATGTGTCGCGAGACGGTTCCGGATGGGACGGGGATGCTGTTCGTGTTTGAATCAGCGCGTGCGTTGAGTTTCTGGATGTTGAACACCTATGCGCCGTTGGATATCGTTTATCTTGACGAATCTCGTAGTGTTGTGAGAGCGGTTCGGATGGAGTCTTGTCCGCGTCCTGAAAGTGCGGAGTACGACGCTTGGCGTAGCGCTTGCACGGCTGGGGCTATCGGGTACGGTTCTGGGTCCGCGGCGTTGTATGCACTTGAATTGCCTGCTGGTTGGTTGGCTAGCGTTGGCTTGGATCTCGAGAATCTCGAAGGAGTCTTGTTTAGTTGGTGAACGGGTATTCATCTAACGGTCTTCCGGAAGGCGGATCGAAGGGGCGCGCCCTGCTGGTGGTGACCGATGGGTTGGGTTTCGATCCTGATACGGTTATGCGGCTTTCGAGTCGGGTGATAGATGAGCTGAGTCCTCGCACTCGCCGATCGCTTTTGGATTTGGCGCTTGAAGCGTCGCCGGGCAGCTACGAGATGTTGGCTATAACGCGTCTCGCGGTGCTGCCGATTACGGCGGAGGGTGTGAATCCTGGTCTGACTTGGGAGAAGGCCGACGAAACGCTGAGGAGAGTCCAGTTTGTGAGGGAGGGATTGCGAGAGCGGCGGCAGTTAGCTGAGATCGGATCGATCCGAAGGCGGATCGCGTTGGAGAACCGATACATTCCGTGGTTTGCGGAGGATCCGACTTGGTCGGAGATTGTGAACATGAACCTTACGGTTCCGACGCGGGCTTCGGGTGTCTGGGTCGGGTATGAGGATGTTGATCCGCCGGTTCAGGGGAATTCGGAGACGGGGCATCAGCAGATTGGAAATCTGGCTTTGGCGCCGCAGATACCGTTGCAGATCACGCAGTCGATAACGGATGGATCGTTCTTCGAGAACCGCATGATGCTGGAAGCGATTGAAGGTGCGGTTGCGACAGGGAAGAATGTCAATTTCAGCTTCTTGCTTTCGGGTATCCGAGGTTCGGATGGTCGGGTTCACTCGGCGTGGAATCATTTGGAGGCGTTTTGCGAGTTGGTGTTTGAACGTCTGGGTATCTCACCAGATCGGGTGAGGATGCAGGCGATTCTGGATGGGCGCGATGCTCCGGCGCGTGGTTCGATGGAGCTTGATGGAGTGGATGGGGGATATCTCGGAGAGTTGGAGCGTTTGCTGGAAAGGTATGATGCGGCGAAGTCGTTAGCATGGGTGATGGGGCGGTCTTTGGCGATGGACCGGGATTATCGTGAGGAGAATGCTCGGTGCGACTATTTGTTGTTGACTGAGGGGGAGGGCGAGGTTGCGACGAGCTTTGATGATGTGAGAGCGATAGTTTCGTCATCGTACGAGAGCGGGTTGACAGATGCTGATGTTCCGGCGATTGCGCTGGACTATGGGGATGGTGTGCTAAAGATAGAGCCGGGTGATGCGTTCATCAATTTGAACTTCAGGTCGGACCGTCAGCGTTCGAAGACGGCTTCGCTTTGTGGTGCGCGTGAGTATCTGGATCGGGAAGCAAAATCGCGCGGGCGGAATTGGGGTTTCGATTGGTTGCGGCACGATTTGAATCTGCAGATGTGCACGATGGCGGAGTATGATGCGGAGTTCGAGGCGGGGTATGGAGTGAAGGTTGCGTTTCCGATAACGCCGCATCAGTTGAATTTGTTCAGTCATTGGGACCGGTTGACGGACGACGGGGATCTTTACCTGCTGATTGCGGAGAGCGTGAAGGCGTTGCACATGGGGTATTTCGTGCGTGGTCGGCGCGAAGCGGAGCAAGGTTCGAAGCGCGAGGATCGCTGGGTTGTGCCGTCGGATGGTGCGAATGAGGGCGTTCATTCGGACTCGGATTTCTACGTGAGGCCGGTGATGAAGACGCTGGAGATCGCGCAGTTGGTATCGGAGGCGATGGGGACTGGGGAGTATCGTTTGATCGCGTGCAATTTGGCGGCGCCAGATATGGTTGGTCATCTGTTGCCGGCGCGTTTCGATGCGGCGGCGGAGGCGTATCGGGCGGCGGTGGCGACGGTGGTGGAGTTGAGTGGGGTGGCGCGGGCGAACGGTTATTCGATGGTTGTGACGTCGGACCACGGGAATATCGAGAACGATGCGACGACGCATACGGCAAATCCGGTGTTGACTACGGTTTTGCCGGCTGCTGGTAGCGTGGAGCCGCGTGATTTGGAGGGTGCGTATTTGGCGAATCTGTTCGACATCTCGCACACTTTGGCGCGGTTGATCGGGATCGATGCGCGCGAGATAGCGGAGATTGTGGGGGTGTTTCGCGGGGGTTTGGGGGATGAGTTTGTGGGGAGGAGCGTTGTGGGGTGATTTGGACGGTTTAGGAAAGCTGGATCAGTTCAATTGGATGCGTTCAATCCGAATGTCGCCGAAGGGCAAAGCGTCGATGTGTATCGAGTAACCCAGCAGGATTTCCATTCCGATCAGTGGCTGTCTCGTGTTCACCAGATTAAATATTCTGGCGGATATCTCGCTTTCTCCAAGCCGTACTTTTGTCGTACCGGATGGAACTAGACGTTGAGATCCATCTGCCAAGTTCACGATGTGGTCGCGGTCAGTAGAGACACCTAACGACGCAAAATCCGAACTAGGCAGGGCGATTTCTCCGGTGAATGCGGTGTCGAGTTTGGCATGAACGGGGCGGAACATGCCGTTCGCATCCATGATTTCGACTTCGACTAGACATCGAAGGTCGGGTTGAAACTGTCCTTTAATCAACGGATCTTGCCGCCCAGGCTTTTATTCGTCGTCTGCGATGACGACTGGCACGTCATATGCAAAGTCTTCGGGGACGATGTGTTCGGGGACGATCACTGCGTTTGGTTGTCGGGCTCGAAGCCTTTCCGTCGCGAGGAAGCGGGGTTCGTACATGCTCTGTATTTCGTAGTCGCCGCTACGTCCGTCGATCAAGACTACGGATCGTTCGTGGTCTTTGATCAATTGGTCTCGGAGTTTCGTGTCGAAGAGTTGGTGGGCTCGGGCAATGAATTTGGCTCTTTCAGCCCTGTCTTGGTGTTGGATTGTCATCTGGTTAAACCCTTTGTGGTTGGATAGCGGAAACCAGTAAACGAAGTTGATTCCATGTTAGCATATAAGATACGGATGTGTGAAATTGTGGCGGGGACTTGTCAGACCGTCCTACCTTTTCGGATTTCGCGAGACCTTTGCCCTCCCCTTTGATGTCCAAGGGGGAATTGAAAGGGGGTTTTAGACGCAGATCGGGCACTCCCTACGAACTGCGACTCGTATGCCCATCCCCTCTGGTTTCCCGCCTGCGCGGGAATGACGGGCGCAATAGCCCTCCCCGAGCATACCCCGCTCTGATGTCGTTCGTTTGGGCTTCGATTGTTCGCGTCCCCCCTTTTGTTTCCCGCCTGCGCGGGAATGACGGTGTGGGGTTACCAAGCGGTTTCGCCGCCGTCGATTACTAGTTCGGTGCCGGTTACCCAGGCGGATTCGTCGGAGGCTAGGTAGAGGCATCCGTAGGCGATGTCGTCGGGGAGACCGAGGCGGCCCATGGGGGTCATGCCTTCGCGGTAGTCGCGGATTTCTTTTACGCCGTGGATGTCGGTGGTCATGGGGGTGTCGGTGAAGCCGGGGCATACGGCGTTGACGCGTATGTTGTCGGGGCCGTATTGGACAGCGGCGGCTTTGGAGAAGATTCTGGCGGCGCCTTTGGATGCGTGGTACGGTGCGCCTGCTCTCGATCCGACGATGCCGAAGATCGACGATACATTGATGACGGATCCTCCGCCGACCTTCTTCATCGCTTTGATGCCGGCGCGAGTGCCGAGCATGATGGCCGTGGAGTTGACGGCGAAGACGTCGTTCCAGTCGTCGAGGACGACATCTTCTACGACGGTTCTGCCTTTTGGTCCGGACATTCCGGCGTTGTTCACGACGATGTCGAGGCGTCCCCATTTGGATTCGGCGATTTCGACGGCCTCTTCCCAGGCGTCTTCCAGGGTTACGTCGTGGTTGAAGAATACGGCGTCGGGGGTGAGTTCGGCTTCGAGTGCGTTGCCTTTAGTCGTGTCGATGTCGGAGATGATGACTTTAGCGCCTTCTCGGACGAAGATGCGGGAGCATGCCTCGCCGATGCCGGAAGCGCCGCCGGTTACGATGGCTACTTTGCCAGATAGTCTGCCGTTGGACATTTCAAAACCCTCTCTGCGCGGGTGCTGGGCCGTCGGAGTCGACGGACATATTTTTGATGGTGTCGGGGTTTGGTTCTAGGCCTAGGCCGGGGCGGTCTTCGAAGGGTTTCCATTGGCCGTTTTTGGGCCGGGGGACTTCGGTGAAGAGGATGGGCCAGGATTTCATCTCGCCACCGAGGACTTCTACAACTCTGAGGTTTGGAGTCGCCATCGTGCAATGGAGGTGGAGGAGGGAGTAGGCGTGGGGTGCGATGGGTAGGTTGTAGGAGTCGGCGAGGTGGGTGACTTTCATCCACTCGGTGACGCCCCCTACCCTGCCGATGTCGGGCTGGACGATGTCAGCGCCGCCGCGTGAGATGAGTTCTTTGAATCCGTATTTCGTGTATTCGTGTTCGCCCGTGGCGACGGGGATGTTGGTGGCTTTCGAGATCTCGGCGAGACCTTGGATGTCGTCGGCGATGACTGGTTCCTCGAACCATCCTACGTCGTAGTCCTCGAACTTGCGGGACATGCGGATTGCTTGTTTGGCGTAGTAGCCGTTGTTGGCGTCAACCAAAATTTCAACATCGTCGCCGACGGCTTTGCGGACGGCTTCCAAGCGTTCGATGTCGGCTCGTTCGTCGGTGCCGAAGTTCATGCCGACTTTCATCTTGATGCGGGGGAAGCCCATGTCGACGTATCCGGTCTGCTCAGCGACGAGTTCGTCAACGGTGTAGTTGGTCCAGCCGCCGCTGCCGTAACAGGGGACGGTTTCGTGGGCCTGTCCGAGCAGCTGATATAAGGGCACGCCGAGGGCTTTGCCTTTGAGGTCCCAGAGTGCGACGTCGAGACCGGAGATGGCTTGGAATGCGAAGCCTTTGCGGCCGTATCCACGCACTCGCCAGAACATCTCTGTCCAGATGCGTTCGGTCTCGAACGGGGTCCTGCCGATGAGTATGTCTTTGAGGTTGTCGTTGATGAGGGATCGGATAGCTGCGGGAGAGTTTAGGTAGCTGAAGCCTTGAGTGCCTTCGTCAGTATGGATGTGGATGAAGACGGTGGTTCGTCCGCGGGTGCCGGGTTTGAGCGGCGGGATGGTGGCGTCCTGGATGGCGTCGGATTCGGGGTTGTAGATGAGGGTTGTTGTTACGTCGGTGATTTTCATGGGGGAGTCTTGTTTTGGTTCGTGTGGTGTTGGATTTTATATACGTGTTGCGGAACGCGTTTGGGCCAAGGTCCACACACAATTTAAGGGCCGCGGGCACCTGATCGCTTGACCCAGAAGATGCTAGGGCCAATGACGATTCGCCAGACAAACGACACCGGCATTCTTAAATCAATTTCAAGTGAACCGGGCAATTACGGCTATGATCGCTATCCCGACCGGTATGCTGAAGCCGATGATGATGATCAACAGGATAGTCCGCCCTAGTGACCCAGTGGATTCATCGGCTTTGGATTCGGAAGGCACCAACTGAACTAGGTCGGCGTTTTCATACTCGTTCTGGGGATCCTCGGCATCGTCGTGAACGTCGGGGCGAGCGTTTTGGTCTACGGGGAGCATGCCACGGGCCATCGCCTTCACCAGAGCACTCGTTTGCAGTATCGTGCCAATAATGAAGGCTTGAAGCATCACCGTCGCGAATGTGACAGCACCGACAAACAGTCCAATGCCTGCATCAGGCTCACAAAGCGTTTCGAGCGATCGGCGGTTGAGCTCACAATCCGCGAACGCGTTAGCGAAGGAACTCCCCATGAGTATCGCTGCGATTAAACCCAAGATTGTTCCGGCGACCATCGCGAAGCCCATACGTCCGTCGCCTGGCAGTTCCTCCTGGGGGGATTCGCTCACTGTAAGATCCTTGACATCATCGCTCAATTAGGGGGTGCAGAACGGTTCAGCACATGATGTTACTACTGCTGCGCCTAACTTCCATTCTTGCTGGCGCGTGGTGACGATAAGCCGGAGGTATTAACGTCCCGCGGTCTCTCGTCGGTGTGGATGTGGATGAAGACGGTGGTTCGGTCGCGGATGCCGGGTTTGAGGGGCGGGATGGTGACGTCTTGGATGGCGTTGGCTTCGGGGTTTTAGATGAGGGTTGTTGTTACGTTAGTGATTTTCATGATGAAGGGAGCTGATGCGAACCTGTTGTGCTATTTGGGATACGGTCGCGTGAAGCGGGTAGCTTTGAGTTCCGAATTTAGTTCAAGACCGCAATTATCACGGCAGCGGCAATGCCGATAGCGGTAACGACTACAGCTCCCACGGCGATGATTGTACCAACCATCCACTTTATCGTTCTGGTTTCCGCTTGAGCGATCTGCGTTTGCAACGCTTGAGTTTCCTCGCGAGTGGAGTAGTGCTTGAGTTGAGATTCAACCTCTCGTTTAGCCGCTTCGATAGGCCAGCGATCAGGATCAATCATAGCGAACCAGGAAATTAGGAAATCTCATCATCGGTCTCAAACGGTCGATATCTGGGCATGCAAATGGTAATCGGTCAAACTCGCGACAGAAATTCGAACGCCTCTCAGGGATTGCGATTAATCCGTCCCTACGCTTTCGCAATAATCCAGCAACTCCGAACCGCTCACTAACACCTTGTTCCCGTTAACTGAACATACGTCACCTTTAAGCACAGACACGAGCGAGGGATGTTCTTTGTGACGAAGGCGAGCCGTGATTGGTGATCCAGACTGCAGATCATGTTGTTCGTCCCAAAATTCAAGTTCGTACGACTCTGTTGAATTAGCCGTATCGGTCCAATCATCACCGCGTCGGGCAGGCACAATAAAGTCGCTATCGCTCACAATGCGTGTTTCTTTGATAACGTCGCCGAATTTCACATCAATCCTACGAGTGAGTCGATCTACCAAATAACGCTTAGCGTCAGCCAATGTCTCGGCTACGTCGGTGACCCTCGCCAATCCTGTTTCAGCTGGTTCGATCCCCCAGCCGCCATCCGCATACTTCTCTACGAAACCAAGAAGCGATCCGCCTGGGGTAACCACCATCCCTCGAGTTTCTTTGTCGTTAAACCATTCCATCTTCGGGTTGAAGCCGACGATCGGTTTCTGAGAATTTTTTGGCAGATACTCCAACCTATCTATGAAGTACCGCATAGCCGGGTCTTCGGATTGCCTTAGTCTCTCGTATGCCTCCTTAAGTACTTGGCCTGTATATTCATCCTCGCCGACGCGGAATTTCCGGCGCACCAGGTCTTTTAGCACGAAACGATAAGGTGCCTTCTGTGCTTGGAACCAACTCAGATAATTCCGAACTTGGGCTTGCTTTTCTGTGTCAGTGTCGGTGTACCACATGTGACGCGTGTCCGCCATTGCGTGGAAGATTGCTTGATCCACACGTTGTGAGACCGTTCGTCGCATTTCCGGTCCGACTAGCAAAGCGATAGCTTGGAGCAGTTCTCGATGTACAGGTAGCGAAATTGGAGGGATATCGCGTCCCGTCTCGCTCAGACTGTCCAACGTCCAATAGCGATAAAGCTCAAACGCCTTTTGCCCCCCGACCCTTGCCAAATAGTCTTCCAGGCTTCGGAAGTGACTAAAGCCGTCGGAATTGACGCTGTATCCGAAAAAATCGACAGCATCGTTAAAGGCGGTTGCCAAGAATGCCGCAGTATCTTCGTCTGCTGCCTCCAAACGTCGAAAGAGCTTCAAAAGGGCGTGCGTTTCTTCAAACTCACCGCCCGCATGAACAATGAGCGTCTTCAATCCCTGCTCAATCGCTAGATGCGCGTTGTGCGCACGATTCGTTAACTGAACTGAATTGGCGAACGACACCATATCCTTGCGCATAGGAGAAGCGTCAATCATTTCCATCACGTCTTCGATGGACCGCTCTACCTTGTAACGTTCGATTCGACTAATCATCGGATTTCAACCTCTGCGATTGATTCTACTCGGCGTTTTTATAAGACACTCAACTAATCCTGTGCTAGGGGGAGGGAATTTTCCACTCACACCTTGCGGTAACGCCAGACGGCTATTGGGCCGATGATTAGGGTGAAGGCTAGTGTCCAGAGGAGTGTGGGCCAGGCGTTTTCTAGGATGGGGCCGCCTTGGGAGAGGGCGCGGCCTAGGTCTACGGCGTAGGTTACGGGGTTGATGCTGGTGAAGGGTTGGAGCCAGCTGGGCATGGTTTCGACGGGGACGAAGGCGGAGGATAGGAATGTGAATGGGAAGACGACGAAGAACATGAGCGATCCGGCGCCTTCGGCGTTGCGTACGGATGCTCCTATGAGTGCGGCGACCCATGAGAATCCGAATGCGAATCCGGCGACCATGAAGGGTACGGCGAAGCCGGGCCAGAAGCCTCCATGGAAGCGCATTCCGATGATGTATCCGACTGCGAGCATTAGGCAGGCGACGAATAGGGAGACAAGAGTTTCGGCGGCGACGCGGCCTCCGAGGACGGCGGATCGGGCCATGGGGAGGGATCGGTAGCGGTCGACCATTCCTTTTTGGAGGTCTTCGGCGAGTCCGACGCCGGTCTGGGTGGCGCTGAAGAGGGTGGTCTGGACTAGGATGCCGGGCATCAGGAAGTCGATGTAGTTGAGGTCGCCCGTGGGGATTGCGCCGCCAAAGACGTAGTTGAAGAGGAATATAAACATGACCGGTGACAGGGTCGAGAATAGGAGGAGTTCGGGGGAACGTCGGTAGCGGATGAGGTTTCGCCAAGTCATAACCGCGGTGTCAGAGATGATCCAGCGCGATTCGACGGCGATCGCGGATGCGAGTTCGCCGAGGGCTGAACGGTCTTGGATTTGGGCGGGTAGGTTCATTTGTCTGAACCGCTGATTACGCGGATTTTTGTGATGGGCTGTGATTTTTGGTTTTGTTGTTGGTTGTTTGGGGTGATGATTCCCCCTCTTTTTGCTGTGCAGTACTGCTGTCATTCCGAGCGCAGCGAGGAATCTCCTCTCTTCAGATTCCTCACTCCGCTACGCTACGTTCGGAATGACATGGTGGGTATTATCCGTTCGGAATGACGAGTGGTGCGCGTAAAAATGGCGTACCCCCTTTGTCCTGCCGACATTTCCCTCGTGAAGGGGGGAACCCGGGCGTGTCTCCGCGCGGACACCCCCTGCGTCTCGCTACGCTCGCCGCGTTCCCCTCGCTTAGCGAAGGGGACGAATTGTGTTGGTGTTTTCATTGGATGCGGCGGTAGCGCCAGGTTGCTAGTGATCCGATGCCGATGATCATTAGGGCGATCCAGAAGGTGGTTATCCATGCGTAGGATGCGAGGGGTCCGCCTTGTGCAAGGTTGCGACATAGGTTGACGACGTGGGTTATGGGGTTGACTTCGGCGAAGGCTTGTAGCCAACCGGGCATGGTTTCGATGGGGACGAATGTGGAACTGAGAAAGGTTAGCGGAATGGCTACGAAGAATGTCGATGAGCTGGCGGTTTCTGCGTTGCGTACCGAGACGCCGACGAGTGCGGATACCCATGCGAAGGCGAAGCAGAAGGCGGCGACAACGAGCGGGAGGATCAGTGCTGGCACTAGACCGCCGTGGAATCTCATGCCGAAGATCAGAGCGATGGCGAGTGTCCAATAGACGCTGGCGAAGCTGACCAAGGTTGTCGCGCAGACTCGGCCACCCAAGACAGCTGACCGTGCCATAGGCAGTGATCGGTATCGGTCGACGAAGCCTTTTTGCAGGTCTTGGGCGATGCCGATGCCGGTGTTCATGACTGTGAAGAGGTTGTTTTGGATAAGGATGCCGGGCACGAGGTAGTCGATGTAGTTGAAGTCTCTGCCTGCGCCGATTGCGCCGCCGAAGACGTAGTTGAAGAGCAGCAGGAACATGACGGGTCCGGCGATCGTCGATGCCAACGTCTCCGGGTTACGGCGGTAGTGCATCAGATTCCGCCACGTCATCATCGCGGTGTCTGCCGCGAGCCATCGGAACTCGTAAAGGACTGAGCCGATGGCTTCGCGGAGGGGGGACGCTTGAGGTTGGAGGGTTTGGGTTGTCATTGGTTCACCCTCACCCTAGCCCTCTCCCATCGAGGGGGAGGTGTGCGGGAGAGGGGGTCGCACCGCCCTGCCCCGGGCATACCCCGCTCACTTCGCTGCGCTCGTTCGCGCCCCTTTCGCTGGGCGAAAGGGGCGAGGCGGGTCCCCTTCGTCCTTCGGACATTTCCTCCATGAATGAGACCGTTGCAAAAACGATGTCGTTCCCGCGAACACCGCTGTCATTCCGAGCGTAGCGAGGAATCTCATCACGGGACCTAGCTTGCGGCGTGAGATTCTTCACTCCGCTACGCTCCGTTCAGAATGACATGGGCCCGTTTCACGCGGGTTTTGCAATGGTCTCACGAATGGGTGAAACCTTAGCGATTTGCTTAGGTTCAATTGGTGTCCTGCTCGGATTCGGTGGCGGCTTCTTCGGCGGTGCGGCCGGTTAGGGCTAGGAATACGTCGTCGAGGGTTGGTTGTCTCAACGCCATGTTGCTGACGGGGATGTCCTCGGTGTCGAGTGCACGGACGACTTGGACCATGATCGATGCGCCGTCATTGACCATGATGGAGGCTATTCTGTCCTCCTCGTTAATGTCGCATTCGTCGTTTTCGGCGAACTTTGTTAGGACACCGGCTGCGCGTTTGGTGTCCTCGGCGTCGCGCACGGTGATCTCGATGAATTCGGAACCCGCTTGGTGTTTGAGTTCGTTGGCGGTGCCTTGCGCGATGACTTTGCCGAGGTCGATGACTGTGATCTCGTCGGCTAGCTGGTCGGCTTCTTCTAGGTACTGGGTGGTCAGCAAGACGGTTGTTCCTTCGCTGACGAGTGTTCGGATGACATCCCAGAGTTCGAGACGAGATCGTGGATCGAGTCCGGTTGTTGGTTCGTCGAGGAAGATCATGGGCGGGTTTGCGACGAGGCTTGCGGCGAGGTCTAGGCGTCGTCGCATACCGCCGGAGTAGCCTTTGACGGAGCGGTCGGCGGCATCTACGAGGTCGAACTGTTCGAGGAGTTCGTGGGCGCGCTTTTGGACTTGGCGTTTGGGCATGTGGTAGAGCCTGCCGGCCATGTGGATGTTCTCGCGGCCTGTGAGCAGGTCGTCGACGGCTGCGCTCTGCCCTGCCAAGCCGATGTAGGAGCGGAGGTGCCGGGCGTGGCGGACGACATCGTAGCCGAGTACGGTCGCGGAGCCGGAGGAGGGGCGGAGGAGGGTTGTGAGGATGCGGACGAGGGTAGTCTTGCCCGCGCCGTTGGGGCCGAGCAGGCCCATGACGGTGCCCTGGCGGACGTTTAGATCGACGTTTTCGAGGGCTACGACCTTGCCGTAGGATTTCGAGATCTGGTTGACTTCGATGGCGTTTTCGCTGGGCATGGAGGAAGGGGTAGAGGTTTGTGACAACAATGACTAATAAGCGCGAAGTACGATTCTAACCTTTGATAATGGAGTTACCTCCGATTTGACGTGAAACGAACCTCTCTTGAGCGAGGACTATCCGTGAACAGGCTTTACTTCGGTGACAATCTGCCAATTTTGCGTGAGGAGATCGCGGACGAGAGCGTCGATCTCATCTACCTTGATCCGCCGTTCAACTCGAACGCTACGTATAACGTGCTTTTCCGCGAGCGTAGCGGGGATGAATCGGCGGCGCAGATAACTGCGTTCGAGGACACTTGGCGGTGGAGCATCGAGTCGGAGATCGCGTTTCGGGACGTGGTGACGAATGGGCCGCGGGTGCTTGGGGATCTGCTTCAGGCGATGCGCGCGTTCCTAGGTCAGAACGACATGATGGCTTATCTGACGATGATGGCGCAGCGAATGGCGGAGCTGCATCGGGTTTTGAAGCCTACGGGGAGCATCTATCTTCATTGCGATCCGACGGCGAGCCACTATCTGAAGTTGATGATGGACGCGGTGTTTGGGAAGGAGAACTTTAGGAACGAGATCATCTGGCGGCGGACCAACGCTCACAACAGTTCCAGATCGTACGGTCGCATTCATGACACGCTTCTTTTTTATTCAAAAACGAATGGCTACTTTTTTGACCCTCAGATTCGCCCGTATCTGACGGGTTACATAGAGAGCAATTTCAGACACGAGGACGATCGTGGGATTTACCGCCATGCTGATGCGACGGCGGCGGAGATCAGAACAGGCGATTCTGGTCAGCCATGGCAAGGTTACAACCCTACGACCGCAGGAAGGCACTGGGCTATTCCGGCCTATTTGAGAGAAGAATTGGAGGAACGCGGAGAAACTCTTGAGGGTTTGGTGACGCAAGAAGTGTTGGACTTAGCGTTGAACCATGATTTGATTTATCTGCCACCAAACAGAGGCGGTCAACCCCAGATCAAGCGGTACCTGTTTCGGCGTGATGGAACTCGTCTGCAAAGTCTGTGGGCGTACCAGCCTTACACGGATGGCTTGCTCTGGGACAGCGATGAGGCGATCGACGCAGACGTGCGATGGGTGCAGAGAAATGAAGACTTGGGTTATCCAACGCAGAAACCGGAAGGTCTGCTGAGTAGGATCATCCGAACCTCATGCCCGGATGAGGGTGTCGTTCTCGATCCGTTTTGCGGGTGTGGCACCGCTGTCGCTGTGGCTGAACGTCTTAACCGCAGGTGGATAGGGATAGACATCACTCATCTCGCGATATCGCTGATGAAGAACCGTCTGAGCGACTCGTTTGGCGACGAACTCTCGGACTACGAGGTGATCGGAGTTCCTGAGGACGTTGAGAGTGCGCGGGCACTGGCGTTGGAGAGTGAGCATGACGGGCGGCATCAGTTCGAGTACTGGGCGCTGGGTCTGGTGGATGCTCGACCAGTCAACAACGGAAAGAGGGGCGCCGATGCTGGTGTCGATGGTTTCATCAATTTCTTCGATGACAACAGCGGCAAGGCGAAGCGAGTAATCGTGCAGGTGAAGAGCGGGCACGTGGAGCGATCGATGATCGCGACGCTTAAGGGGGACATGACGCGGGAAAAGGCGGAGATCGGGTTGTTCATCACTCTGGAGGCGCCGACGCGCCCCATGATTCAGGAAGCGACGGCGGCGGGGATATATACGCCTGAACAGTTTCCAGACCACCATTACCCACGCGTCCAGATTCTCACGATCGAAGATTTGCTTTCGGGAGTCGATGCGGAAGTTCCGCGATACGCGCATGATCCATCACAGCGTCGCGCGCCGCGGCGTCGGAGGTCGCAGGGTTCGCAGGGGATGTTGACTTAGGGTTTGGGTCAGCATTGCCGTTGCCAACGTGTATGGTCAGCGCACCCCTTTGTCCCCCGTATCGGAGTACGGGGCGGGCCCCGGACATTTCCCCCGCGAACGGGGGAAACCGCGCGGTTTTTCTGGCGTGTTATTTCGGATAATTTGAAGTTGAACGGCTTGGGTAAGCGGCTTCCCTGATTGGCGGTCGCTGGGTGGCCTCATTTTGTCGATGGTTCAAGAGCGCTTTGCGGCGGTTCGTGCCCGGACGGTTGGGCGTGTGTATCGCGGGTGGTGGGTCTCGCTGGCGGGTGCTTTCAACATGGTGTTGAGTTCGGGGCCGACGTATCAGGCTTCGAGCGTTCTTTTCAAGGCGATTGAAGATGAGTTTGGGTGGTCGCGAGCGCTGATTTCGGGGGTGGCATCTTTCGGGCGTTTCGGTGGTGCGATGCTGGGGCCGGTTGAGGGATGGCTGACGGACCGATTCGGCTCGGGGAAGATGGTGTTGGTGGGATTCACGATGGGCGGGATCGGTCTGATTTTCTTCTCGTTCATTCAAGGTGCGCTGCAGTACTATTTCGCGTTTTTCCTGCTTTCTTTGGGCTTCAGCGTCGGCGGTTTCGTGCCATCGATCACGGCGGTGAATGCTTGGATGGTGAGGAATCGAGCGACGGCGATGTCGTTCGTGATTGGAGGTAGCAGCGTTGCGGGGTTGTTGGTGCCTCCGATGGTTTGGAGTATCGCCGCGTACGGTTGGAGACCGACCGTTTTTGTCATTGGCGTCATCGCGATCGTACTGGGACCGGTAGTTGCGAGGCTTCTCGGTAAGCGACCGACGCCGGAGCAGATCGAAGAGCAGACGCGGCAATCGTCCGAACCTGGAAGTCGCTCACGCCGTACGAGGCTTTACGACTTCACCCCAAAAGAGGCATTGCGCACCCCGGCGTTCTGGTCAATCTCGATGACGCACATGCTGGTGAACCTCTCGACGGGTGCGATATCTGGGCATCTGTTTCTACACCTCACCGATGCCAATGGCGTCAATCTGGACGACGCAACGGCGTCGGGAGTAGTGCCGATACTCGTTGTGACGACGTTTATTTTCCAGCTTGGCGGCGGGATCATGGGAGATCGGATCAGCAAGCGTGTTTTGGTGCCGTTCCTACTGTTGATTCAAGGTGCAGCGCTGGTGATTTTGGCGATCGCCGATACGTTTATCTTGGCTGCCGCGTTTGCCATCGTGTGGGGCGTTGGATTCGGCGCGCGCACTCCCTTGCTACATGCGATGCGGGGGGAATATTTCGGTCGGCGACACTTCGGAACGATTCTTGGCCTGTCGAGCTTTCCAATGTCCATAGGCATAACCTTGGCGCCTTTCCTCATGGGCTTGCTCCACGACATCCAGCACACATACGAGTGGAGCCTCTACGGCCTCGCAGTTACTTGCGTTGTCGCGAGCGTGACGATCTTGTTCGCGGTGCGGCCTATCCCGCCCAGCGTACGAAGGCGGATGGACTCCCTCGCAGAGCGACGGGCGGCGCGGTAACTCTAAATGAGATGAACACGATTTAAATGATGGCCTGCGAAGGCTTTACTCCGGCCTCCACCGCTCAAACACCTGTGGATTCCCGCGTCTGCGGGAATGACGATATGTTGACGGGAATGGCGATAGATTAAGTCGATGAACATTTTTCGATCCGCAGGTGTGAAATCTCTCTCCCCGCGGCGCGTCTACTTCGGTTGGTGGGTATCAGTCGCGGGGGCGTTCAACATGGTCTTCAGTGCCGGGCCGACGTTCCAAGCGACGAGTGTGCTGTTCAAGGCGATCGAAGATGAGTTCGGGTGGTCGCGGACGCTGATCTCGGGTGTGGCCACGTTTGGTCGGTTGGGCGCTACGTTGCTGGGGCCGTTGGAGGGTTGGCTGGTCGATACGTTCGGATCGGGGAAGATGGTGCTGATCGGTTTCACGCTCGGAGGTGCGGGATTGATCTTCTTTTCTCAGATCAATGGTCCCGTCCAGACGTACGTTGCGTTTCTGGTGCTGTCGCTAGGTTTCAGTTCTGGCGGATTCGTGCCTTCACTGACCGCCGCGAACGCTTGGATGATCAGACGTCGTGCTCTGGGGATGTCGATAGTTGAAGGCGGAGTGAGTGTTGGCGGGTTGATGGTCCCGTTAATAGTTTGGGGGATCAATGAACATGGATGGCGGACGACGGTATTGGTGATGGGGATCCTGGCAATACTGGTCGGGCCGTTGATCGCATGGGTCGTTGGAAAGCGGCCAACCGCAGAGCAGTTGGCAACACAAATCCCCTTGCCGGGCGAAAGGGCGCGTCGAGTGGCTAGGGAATCGTCTTACGATTTCACGGTCAGGGAAGCGTTGCGGACAGGTGCGTTCTGGTCGGTATCGATGACGCACATGCTGGTCAACGTCTCAACAGGCGCGATCTCGGCGCACCTGTTCCTGCATCTTACCGACGAGAACGGCATCGGATTGGATGTGACGGTGGCATCGGCCGTCGTGCCGATTATGGTGGCCACTTCGTTCGTAGCGCAGTTGGTTGGTGGGATCGTTGGGGATCTGTGGAACAAGCGGGTGTTGATTCCGTTTCTAGTCCTGATGCAAGGAGCGTCGTTGGTCATCCTGGCGCTCGCAGAGTCGTTCTTGATGGCGGCTGTGTTCGCGGTTGTCTGGGGAATCGGGTTCGGCGCAAGGACGCCTATGCTGTTGGCGATGCGTGGCGAATTCTTCGGCAGGCGTCACTTTGCGACGATATTCGCTTTGTCGAGCTTCCCGATGTCGATCGGGATGATGCTAACGCCGGTGATCGTAGGTTGGTCGCACGATGTTTGGAAGACTTACGATCCTTCGCTATATGTTTTGGCGGGTTTCTGCGCGGCGGCGAGCGTTACGGTGTTGTTTGCGACGCGGCCGATGGCGCCTGAGGTTAGGCGGCGATTCGAGGCGCGTACGGCGCGGCGTTTGAACTAGGGTGGGCAGGATATGAAATGATGGGAAGGATAAGAGAGTATGTGTTGTTCGGGGTTTATGGGTCAATTGAGGTTTTAGTTGTTGAGGTGGTTAGCCCTATCGCCTCCCGGGTATACCCTCGCTGAACCCCTCTGTATCTCCCTTGGAAGGGGGGAAGAAAGGTTGTTCGCGCCCTTTTATTGCACGAAAGGGGCAGGGGTGTTTGTGGCGCTTCGAGTGAGTGCGCTTAGATTTCAGATCAGCTCTGCTAGGGCATGGGTGTGGGCGTGGGGGTAGGAGTAGGTGTTGGGGTAGATGTCGGCGTGGGTGTCGGGGTTGCAGTAGGTGAAGGTGATGGCGTTGCAGTAGGTGTAGGTGATGGTGCGTTGCTGGATCTGGCCGTCACGAACCACCTATTGCCATGATCATCAAGTGCCTCGTAAGAACTGATGTTCACGAGGGTGGAGACCGTCGCCGCATACGTGATTCCTGGAGTCAGTCCTGAAATGGTGTAAGAATTCACGGTTGCGGGCAGCACTGTGGATGAAGCTTCTCCGCCGTTCGATGGCCTCCAAGTGACGGTCTGTCCAGTTATGGTCAGGGTGCTCGAACCCTTTGCCGGGGTCCATGAGATGACGATCTGTCCGTGGCCGCTGCCGGTTTGGGCGGAGAGTCGGGTGGCGCGCCTAACTTCGGCGTACGCAGGCACAGGGGGCTTTGTCGGGGTTATCGTAGGAGTGTTGGTAGGGATCCTGGTCGGTCCCTTGGTCGGAGTCTTGGTTGGGGTGCTGGTGGCGGTCGGTGTAATCGTGGCGGTTGGCGTGATGGTCGGGGTAGGCGTTGGAGGGGAGCCTCCGGATGTGGCTGTTTCCCACCATTGATCGCCGGTGTCAGGATCGAGAGCGTTGTAGCGTCCGGCCGATGTCGTGGCAGTGATCGTCAGTTCGTAGCGGGTTGCCGGTTCCAGACGGGACACTGTGTATGAATCTGCGGTTGCAGGGAGGGTTTTGACGGAGAGTCCGTCAGCCTTCCCGGCGATTCTCCATCGCACGGTTTGGTTGATCACCGAGATGCCCAAACCGACATCTCCGGTGGGCGGGGTCCATGAGACGACGATTTCACCATCTCTACCGGTCCTTGCCACGAGATCGGTGGGACGATTGACGTCGCCTGATGGTGTGGGAGTAGGGGTTGGAGTCGGCGAAGGTGTAGGACTGAACGTGGCTGTCGGCTCAGGTGTGGACGTAGCTGTTGGGGTTGCTGTAGGAGTTTCCGTGGGTGTCGGAGTTGGAGAGGGGCTCGGTGTGTCGGTAGGTGTCGGAGTGGGAATCGCAGTGGGCGTCGGTGCGGGTGTCGGAGTTGGTGAAGGAGTCGGTGTATCGGTAGGGGTTGCGGTAGGAACCAAGGTGGCGGTCGGCGTGGGTGTCGAGGTTGGCGAAGGAGTCGCGATGTCGGCAGGCGTCGCAGTTGGTGAAGAAGTCGCGGTGTGCGTGGGTGTCGTGGTGGGTAACTGTGTCGGTGTCAACGTCGGCTCGGGTGTCGGAGCGTCGGATGGTGCAAAGGTCGGAGATGGAGTGAGCGTGGGAGTGTAGGTAGGTCTGTCGGGCCTGATGAGAATTGTCGGAGTGGCTGTGGGTGTCGGCTCGACAGTCGTCGTTGCGTCGGTTTGCGAATTGTCGCTGCATGCCGCCATGACTGCGACGGGGAGCATGGCAAGGCCGACCACTATCGGCGACCATTTGGAAAACAGAAACATCGCTCATAGTCTATGAAACTGCTGGGTTAGGTTTGAACCGCTGATTACGCTGATTATTGTGATGGGCTGTGATTGGGGAGGATGGAAGGATGAGGAGTGTGATGGGGTTGACCTGGTTGGTCCTACCGCCTCTTAGAGCGTACCCCGCTCACTCGCTGCGCTCGTGCGCGCCCCTTTCGTTGCACGAAGGGGGCAGGGGTTGCCTAGCGCATTCCAGCGACGTAGCCGATGCCGGGGTAGATGTCGGGGAGGGCTAGGCGGTCGTTGTTTTGGTCTTGCCAAGCTCGGATTCGGCGGGCGAGGTCTACTGCGATTTCGCCGTGTTGTTCGTCGTAGAAGAGGTTAGTGGTCTCGTAGGGGTCATCGTTTAGGTTATAGAGTTCGCAGAAGTCGCCGACTGCTAGGTTGAGTTTCCAGCCGTCGGAGGTGATGATTACGCGGTGGGGGATGTCGCGTTGGAGCTCGAGGGGCGACATTGGGAGTGTGAGTCCGTCGAGGCCGCGTCCGTGCCAAGCGATGATGACGTCGTTGCCTTCGAGGGTGGAGTTTCCAGCGATGACGTCGGCTTTGGATTCGCCTTGGAGCATGTCGGGAATTCTGCAACCCATAAGGTCAAGGAGGGTTGGGACGGTATCGATGTGGGAGTATCGTCCGGGGATGCGGCGGCCTTCGAGCCAAGGAACGCGGATGAGCATCGGTACACGGACGGTGTCTTCGTACATGACCATCTTGTGAAGGATGTAATGGTCTCCGAGTTGGTCGCCGTGTTCGCTAGTGAAGACGACGATGGTGTTGTCGGCGAGTCCGAGTTCGTCGAGTTTGTTCAGGATTTTCTCGATGGCGCGGTCGAGGAGGGTTACGAGTCCGGCGTAGCGAGCTTGGATCTGTCGGAGGTCAGATTCTTCTTCGCCGGGTTTGGAGATGGCTTCGCCGCGTAGTTCTCTAGCGGCGGTTGGAGCAGCCCGATCTTCGCCAGTTTTGTAGAGCTGCGCCATTAGTTGGTGCATGAGGGATGCAGTGTCTGGCGGGTCTTCCATGAAAATCGGCGATTCGGGGATCGAGTCAGGGTCGTAGTAGTCGTTTAGCGGCCCGGTGTAGGGGAAGTGCGGTTCTAGGAAGTTGACGTAGAGCGCGAACGGGTTGTCGCGGTTGCGTTCGAGGAAGCTGCTGACTTCGCGGCCGAGGTATGAGGCTTTGGTGTGCTCTTCCGGCAGATCGTGGGCGAAGGGACGGCTGAAGACGCGGAGGCCGTTAACTTCGGCGTCGGGTTCGTAGCCCTGAGAGATCAAGTAGTGGTGATACGGACTGAACTCGTTTTCGATGTCTGGGTCGTCGCTCCAGACGCGGTACAGGTCTTCGATGGGGTGCCATTCGTCGAATCCTCGGCGTTTGGCAATCTCATCGCCGAGGTGCCACTTGCCGAAGTAGGCTTTGTGGTAGTTGTCAGGGATGTGATCGACGAT
>DAOUJE010000110.1:0-12452 GCA_034423055.1 Dehalococcoidia bacterium
CTCTCTACGACGAATATCTACGATCTTGTCAGAAGTCATAGATTCGTCGTTGCTGCCGCTGCTGCCGGTGGTGCAGACGACGTATGAAATCTCGCAACCATTCGCCGCCCACAACGATGTCGCGCCACCGGCGCCTATCTCCGCATCGTCCGGATGCGCGCAAACCACCATCGCGCGTTCAGGTATCTCGTCGAACTGCTCCAGTTGCACTGTATTTGGCCTTTGTATCCCGTCTTTCTCGCGCAGGCGAGAATCCATTCAAACGGCGCACGCCGTCTAGACGCGCATCTGCTACATGATATTTCCGTTCAACCCGTGCGCGCTTCACAAATAGACTCAACATATTGCACTAACCAACACGCGAGCCCCGTCCCTTGAACCTGCAATCGAAAGACCCGAGAATCGCCGAGATCATCGCCGCCGAGGAGCGCCGTTTGCGCGAGGAGATCGTACTGATCGCCTCCGAGAACTACGCTTCCCGCGCCGTACTCGAAGCAACCGGTTCGGTCTTAACCAACAAATACGCCGAAGGCTACCCCGGACGCCGATACTACGCCGGCACCGAGAACATCGATGCCGCCGAATCCCTAGCCATCGAACGCGCCAAGAAACTATTCGAAGGCGCCGAACACGCAAACGTCCAACCCCACAGCGGGTCGCAGGCCAACATGGCAGCATACTTTGCCGCTCTTGAACCCGGCGACCGCGTAATGGGCATGTCTTTAGACCACGGCGGTCATCTGACTCACGGCTCGCCCGTCAACTTCTCCGGACGCATCTACGACTTCGTCCACTACGGTCTCGACGAAGAATCGGAGATGATCGACTACGATGCCGTCGAGCGCATCGCAAACGAACTGAAGCCCAAGATCATCGTTTCCGGCTACTCTGCCTACTCTCGAACTATCGACTTCGAGCGCTTCGGTCAGATCGCTGATAGCATCGGCGCGCTCCACCTCGCCGACATGGCACATATCGCAGGACTCGTCGCGACCGGAGCACACCCATCCCCGGTACCACACGCCGACATCGTAACCAGCACCACGCACAAAACCCTGCGCGGTCCCCGAGGCGCAATGGCGCTGACTACCAAAGCGTGGGCCCGCAAGTACGACTCGGCGGTCTTCCCTCGTATGCAGGGCGGACCCATGGGCCACACCATCGCAGCGAAAGCCGTCGCATACAAAGAGGCATTATCCGACGACTTCAAAACCTACGCCAACAACATCGTCAGCAACGCCTCAGCATTGGCGGATGCGCTGTCATCGTCAGGAATGAGAATCGTATCCGGTGGCACTGACAACCACCTGATGCTCGTAGACATGCGGGACGTCGGCGTTACCGGAGCCGAAGCTGAGACCAAGATGCGTAGCGTCGGAATCGTAGCGAACAAGAACATGGTGCCCTTCGATCCGAACCCGCCTCGCGTCACAAGCGGCGTTCGCGTCGGCGTACCCGCAGTTACCTCTCGCGGAATGGGTACCGAAGACATGGAGACGATCGCTGAACTGATCGTTGAATCGCTCCGAGTCGAAGTGGGCTCAACCAAGCAGCGCGCATTGGGTCAACGGGTCAAGGAATTCGCAGAAGGGTTCGCGGTTCCCGGCATCGATTCATGAACCATCTCAACCACGAGAGCCGTTTGAATCCGAATATCGGCGATTTCCCGAATGTATAATCGGGATTCATCGAATCCGTGCTGTTTCGTGCGGATGAAGACGTGTTCATAACAGACCGAGTGAGTTGCAATTGAGAGACTACGAAATCGTGTGGATCCTAGGCGGCGGAGCCGGCGCTAAAGAGGGCGACGAATCCGTCGAACGGGTTCGCTCGCTCGTCGGATCGCTGGGCGGAGAAGTAGGCGAGATCAACCCTTGGGGCAAGCGCAACTTGGCATACCCGATTGAAAAGGAAACCGAAGGCTTCTATGTAGAGGCACAATTCAAGCTCGATGCCGCTCGCGCTCCGGAACTGGAACAAGCCTGCAACGCCGATCGCCAGATTATTCGCCATTTGATTGTAAAGAAGTGAGCACCTTGCCATAACCTCGTGCCAAAGCGTCGTCGCGAATTTGGCGACACACGAGCAAAACATGGAAGGTGGATACTCCCAGTGTCACTGAATCAGATACTCCTAATCGGCAATGCAGGACGAGATGCCGAGCTACGATATACCGCAAATGGTCGAGCCGTGACAGGCTTTAGCATGGCGGTAAACCGAAGCTACCAAGTCAACAACGAGTGGCAAGAAGAGACCGAGTGGTTTAACGTCTCAGTTTGGGGCCAGCAAGCCGAAAATGTCGCAAATCGCGTACGACGCGGGGCAAAAGTCTTCGTTGACGGTCGACTAGCGACTCGTGAATGGACTAACCAAGCCGGTATAACTCGAACAAGCCTGGAAGTTACCGCATATCGAGTTATCAACCTTTCTGGTCGTGAAGAAGGCGAAGAAGGTGGCTACGGATCATACCCGCCACCAAACCAAGAAGGGCAACAGCCGCAAGGCGGTGAACGCTCACCAGCGCCCCAGCAACCCGCACCCACTGGCGGTGGTGGCGGATACGAACAACCGCCCGAAGGCGACGATTTGGAAGATCTGCCTTGGTGAACGATCAACGCTCAGCACCATACGCATTCAACGGAAAACGTTAACAAACCCAACTTAGGTTTGAACAGCACGGAGAAACGATGACAACAGGACCGAGAACTAGACAGTCTGGCGGTAACCGCCGCGGTGGCGGCCCCGGTGGATTTGGACGTCGCCGACGTGGAAGAAACTTCCTGAAGGCTGAGGAGATCGACTACAAAGATGTTCAGCTCATGCGCCGATTCGTGAGCGAGCGCGGCAAACTTGTCTCTGGTCAGCGTCTGGGCGTAACCGCGAAAAACCAGCGCAGATTGGCGCGCGCCATCAAGCGTGCACAACACCTCGCCTTGATCCCAATGGCACCTAACCACATCTACGTGACTGGCTCTATACAAACCGAAACACCTCAGAGATCCGAAGCATCCGAGCCCGAAGGCGAAGTCGCAGACCAACAATCCGAGTCCGCTCAGGATGTCGTTGATCAATCTGGCGATGCCCAACCCGAAACTTCTGACGAAGCGACCGAAGAAACCACGGAACAGAGTTAAAGTAAGCCATCCGCAACGAACCGACTGACGCCGCGTTCGTCGATTCGCTTCTGATAGCCCTGTTTGGCGAGCGCACAGGTAAAATGGCGCTTGTCCGCCACTTGTCGTGACACAACAAGCTCTAACTCCGCACTAATGGCTAACGAACAGGAACGCAGCACTTTCTCTCATGCTCCGCTGGGCGGATACCGGGCAGGGCAGCGCAGTATCACTAACCGGCGCGGAATCTCGCGCTTCGAAATGATGCGCCGACGCGAACGCGCCGCGCTTCGCAACCGACCCTTCATAATCGGTGCTCTCGTTTTCGTCTTACTCGTCTTGGCAATCCCCGCGTACGGCTTCTACCAGCGATACGTCGTACCCCCAACCGAGATTGCGGTGCAGGTTGAAGACCGCATCTACACCCGCGGCGACATCGTCAACTACATCCGATTTTTCCAGAGACTAAGCGAAGACCTAGGCGTCCCCTTCGAACTTGGTACCTCCGCGTTCGAAGCCATGCAGACCCTCCAGTCCAACGAGATCGCTTACCACCTCGCACCACGATACGGGATCACCGTCGAGCAACACGAAGTCGACGCACAACTCGAATCTCTGCTCGGATTCGTCGCCGAAACTACTGCCGATTCGTCGATGCGGGAACACCGGACGAACGTTGAGGAAGCTAAAAAGCAATTCCTAAACCGCATCGGATTGGACGAAGAGGTCTACCGCGACTTCATTCGCAAGGGAATGTTCAAGGATCGCCTACGCGCTGAGGTCGGTAGCAATCTGCCACGCATCCAACCTCACGCCGAGGTGTATCAGATCGTCCTGCAAGACGTGAGCCAAGGCACCATCAACCGAATCGAACGCGATCTGGCATCCGGCAGAGATGTCGGTGCGATCGTGCTTGAACTCTCGGAAGATCCGAACGTGCAACGAACCGGGGGATACATAGGTTGGCTTCCAGAAGGCGTCCAGACCGATCTCGACTCGATCCTTTTCGGACATCACAAGAACGACGATGGGTCTAAAGGAGATCGGATATTGCCGCTCAATAAACTGAGCGGCGGACGCTACGATGAAACAACGCAGCTTTGGACCGCACACATCGTCTCAGATTTCACAGAGGCCCGAGAGATTTCCGACGAACACTTCGACGCCTTGGCAAACCTTGAGGTCGAGCGTTTCATCAACGAGCATCGCAAGGACTTCTACACGTCGATCTCGCTCAACAGCGAGGTCTACGACTGGATAAACCGGCAAGTGCGGCTCAACGCGATCGTCCCAACCGCAACACCCCAGTCGCCATTTACGTCGCTCGAAGACCTCGGCTCATCGTCCGGACGATGAGTGATGGGGATTGATCTTCAGATGAATCGTCGAAACTCCGCTACCGGCGTAGGGCTTCTAGGAGCTGGTGTCGTTGGTTCGCAAGTGGCACGCGTGATTCTTGATTCTGGTGCCAACAACCGACTGTCACTGACCGGAATCCTAGTCCGAGATATCGAACGTCAACGAGACGGCGTACCAACCGATCTCTTGACAACCGATCCAGAAACGATCCTTAGTGATGACCGCAACGACATCATCATCGAGGTCATGGGCGGCGAAGAGCCAGCGCGTTCTTACATGGCGGCGGCACTCAGCGCGGGCAAACACGTCGTAACCGCCAACAAAGAAGCGTTGGCGAAACACGGTGACGAGTTGACAAGCATAGCGGCGCAAAATGGTGTCAGCCTTTCGTACGAAGCCAGCGTTGGCGGCGGTATCCCCGTGCTCGCGGTCGTCCAAGATAGCCTCACTGCAAACCGCATCGAGAGCATCCGCGCCATCATCAACGGCACCACCAACTACGTACTGTCCTCAATGGACGAGTCCGGAATGTCGTTCGAAGACGCGCTGTCTGAAGCGCAAGAGCTTGGATACGCGGAAGCCGATCCGACCGCGGATGTTGATGCTCACGACGCCGTCTACAAACTGTCGATCCTCGCACGTTTAGCGTTCGGCGCCTCGGCGCTCCCCGCCAAGATCCATCGTGAAGGCATCCGCAAAATCGGAGCGAAAGACCTTCGGTATGCCCGCGCACTTGGCTTCACCGTCAAACTCCTGGCCATCGCACGCGCCGGATCAGACGGAGTTCGATGCCGCGTGCACCCGGCATTGGTTCCTCTCGATGTTCCGATGGCGAACGTCAACGGCGTGTTGAATGCCGTGGAATTGAACGGCGATCTGCTTGGCCCGCTGTGGTTGCAGGGCAGGGGAGCGGGAGCCGGTCCAACTGCAAGCGCGGTAATGGGCGACGTTCTAAGAATTGCCAATGGCATCCCTGCAGCACCCTCCCCTTTGAGCATCAAGGGGGAATTAAAGGGGGGTGAACCAGCTGTTACGCTGGAAAGCGAACGGACCGACGCTCAAAACGTCGTCGACATGGACGATCTACGAGTGCGCTACTACATCCGGCTCACATGCTTGGACCGTTTCGGGGTGCTTGCCAAAATCGCGAGCGTATTCGGCGATGCCACGATCAGCATCGCATCAGTCCTTCAGTTCGATGCAGACGACGAACGTGGCTTGGCGGATCTTGTGATAATGACTCACCCCTCTCGTGAAGCCAGCATGCAAGAGGCAGCCTCCCGTCTGCGACAATTAGATGTTGTTGCTTCGCTCGAGAACCTGATCCGCGTCGAAGACTACGATACGGTTTAAGCATCTACACGAATGCGTGAGCGATGCCGTATTGAACATCGAGAGGGTCACGTTGAACGGCACGATCGGCGTCATCGAACGCTACAAAGAGTTTCTTCCGGTTAGTGCCGAAACGCCGATGATCACGATGGGCGAGGGTAGCACGCCGCTCGTCAAATCCAGCAACATCGGCCCTTCGATTGGCTGCGAAAATCTCTACTTCAAACTCGAAGGGTCCAACCCTACCGGTTCATTCAAAGATCGCGGCATGGTGATGGCGATCGCCAAAGCGTTGGAGGCCGGTCGCCGAAGAGTTATATGCGCATCAACTGGCAACACCAGCGCCTCCGCCGCAGCGTATAGCGCGCGTTACAATCTTCAAGCATTCGTCGTCGTTCCATCCGGTGAGATCGCCCTCGGAAAGCTGGCGCAAGCGATGGCTTACGGCTCGCGCATTTTGGCAGTCGACGGCAATTTCGACGACGCTTTGAAGATGGTGCGAGACTTGGCAACTGAGTTGTCGATCGAACTCGTCAACTCGTTGAATCCGTACCGTCTTGAAGGCCAAAAAACCGCGGCGTTCGAAATCTCCGACGCCCTAGGAGACGCACCTGATATGGTCTGCATCCCAGTAGGCAACGCTGGCAACATCACCGCCTACTGGAAAGGCTTCAACGAGTATCGAATCAATGAACGCATCAGCCTTCTCCCACGAATGATGGGTTTTCAAGCTGCCGGTGCCGCACCCATAGTCAAGGGCGAACCGATCGAAGAACCACAGACGATTGCCAGTGCTATACGTATCGGTAACCCCGCAAGTTGGGACCGCGCAGTAAACGCCCGAGACGAATCTGGTGGCAATATCGATTCCGTCACCGATGCCGAGATCATCGAGGCATACATCAGATTGGCCCGCGACGAGGGGATATTCTGCGAACCCGCGTCCGCAGCCTCCGTAGCCGGCGTGTTGAAGCTCGCGGAACAAGGCGAAAATCTCGAAGAAAAGACTGTGGTGTGTATATTGACTGGCATGGGACTCAAAGACCCCACAACCGTGGAGAACCACGCCCTTGTCGAACTGGAATACGTGGAGCCTGACGTCGATCAAGTCGCCGCTTTGCTGGGCAAAGAAACCCGCTGACCCTGTACATGACCTCCGCTACGCCATCCAGAATTGCCTCCCCGACGTTCGACGATCTAGCCGATGATTGGCAGCGGATCTGCGAGTCTATGCCCACCAGCTCCGCGTTCGACTCGTTGGAGTGGAACCGCATTTGGTGGAAGCACTTCGGCGGCGACTCAAAGCTGATGTTGAGATCCGTGGTTCGGCCAAACGGCACAACCGCGATCATCGCCCCGTTGCGACTCGACTCGAACAATGACGAGGGGGTATGCACCTTCCTCGGCGGAACCGATCTCGTTGACTATCTCGGTTTCAAGCACGATGCAGAGCTACGCTCCGAAGATGTCCAAGACTTGCTCCAATCCCTTTACGACGATCCTGAGGTCACCGCCCTCGTCCTCGAATCGTTGCCTGAAGACTCCCACACCATTCACGCCGTCAAAGAAGTCGCCGAGGACATCGGTTGGGAAGTGCATATCTGGGACGAAGGCGTCGCACCGAGAATCGCGCTGCCGTCCAGTCAGGAAGAGTACTTCGTTTCTCTTACTAAGAAACACCGTCACGAGCTGCGCCGTAAATTGCGACGGCTCTACAACGCGGGCGACATTGAGCAGATCGAGTACAAATCGCCGAACGATATCGCCGACCGCATGGGCAACTTCATTGACCTCCATCGCGGCAGTTCAATCGACAAGCAGGAGTTCATGACTTCCGAGCGAGAGGAATTTTTCCGCGACGCCGCCGTCGCCCTGGCCGAGAACGATGTCACACGGCTTTACTTCCTGACCCTGAACGGCGAGGATGTCGCGACCTCGCTTGCGTTCAAGATCGGCACGACCAAATACCTCTACAACAGCGGCTACGTGCCCGAACGTTCTTGGCTCGCGGTTGGACTCTTGAATCACGCGATCAACATCCTCGCATCCATAGACGAGGGCATCAGGGTCTATGACTTCATGCGTGGCGACGAGCGATACAAGTACCATCTCGGTGCAGTAGACCGCAGAATCTATACCGTACGCCTCGACAAGCGGCGATAACGCGTTCCTTGACTGCTCTTTGGACTGATATTCGAGAGCAAGGCTTAAATTCCCGATGCGAATCGCAGTAATCAGCGTCCATGGATGCCCGTGCATCCAACCGGGTGGAACCGATGCTGGCGGCATGAATGTCTACGTTGATCAAGTCGTCCGTCGCTTGGGGAGACTCGGCGACTCCGTAGTTGTCTATTCCCGTTCACACTCAGGGATCGAAAACGACATCAACAGACTGGGATATGAACTGGTGCATTTGCCAGTCGGCGAAACATCGTTGCCGAAAGACCGAATCCCGGAAACCCTATCCGATTTCACCACCGCCGTAGAGAGCGATGCCGCTGCAAACAACCGAACCTTCGACTTGGTGACTTCACACTATTGGCTCTCAGGTGTCGTGGGTTGCGAGTTGGCACCTGTATGGGGGATTCCCCATGTGACGAGTTTCCACACGCTGGCCAGCATCAAGATTCAAGTCCGCCCGGAGGAGCACGAACCCGAAATCCGTTTCGTCAATGAAGCCCGGGTCGCGAGAGAATCGGATGTGATCGTCTCGTGGACTGAGGGCGAGGCGGAGCACATTGAGAGAGAGTTCGAAGTGTCGAGAGATAAGATAGCGATCATAACGCCCGGTGTCGACACAGATCGTTTCGTACCGTCTGCTGCATCTTCCGAACCTACAGCCCAAAAACGCATTGTGTACGTCGGCAGACTGGACGCGTTGAAGGGTGTAGATCTCTTGATCGAGGCCTTTGCCAATGTAGCGGGTCGCGGCCTGGATGCTGAATTACAGATTGTTGGCGGCGGATCCGCCGACGAGTTCCGTCGAGTGCTTGGCCGTATCTCCCAACTACGCCTGACCAACCGAGTGAAGTTGCCGGGAGTATTGCCCCAATCCGAGCTTCCCGAAATCTATTCCAATTCCGACTGCATCGTTGCACCGTCGTTTCACGAGACGTTCGGCTTGGCTGTGCTCGAAGCAGCAGCCTGTGGAACTCCCGCAATCGCTGCCGATGTTGACGGCTTGCGAGCGATCGTTGTCGATGGCGAGACTGGGTATCTGGTCGGCGAAAGAGACGAGCAGCTTTACGCTGACAAGATCGTGGAGTTGATGGGAAACGGCACAGTTCGCGTGAAGATGTCCAAGGCGGCTCGCAAACGGGCTGAAACGCTTTCGTGGGATATGACCGTTAACGGTCTGGTCGATGTCTACAATCGAATTGCAAAGCCGCGCGTAGCTGCCGCTGCTCTGCGATAATTTCCGTCCAAAGTATTTATCACCCTCCTAGGGTCGGAGAATCTAACTGTGTATCTGCGTATCGAAGATCACGGCATCATCGGAGATCTTTACACCGCCGCACTCGTCGGCGTCGATGGCACCATCGATTGGTTCTGCGCGCCGCATTTCGATTCGCCGTCGATATTCGCATCGATCCTCGATGAGAAGAACGGCGGACACTTCTCGTTGCGACCCGACAATCACGATGTCCGATCTACGCAGTACTACCTGCCGGAAACCAACGTCTTGGTCACGCATTTCACTTCGGATGAAGGCGTCGCCCAGGTGGTCGACTTCATGCCGGTTCGTACCCGTTTCGCAGACGACGCGGATCATGTTCTTATCCGCCGAATCACCGGAATCCGCGGCAATCTCCATATGCAGATCGATTGCTCACCCAAATTCAACTACGGCAGGGACGAACACTACACGGTTTTCGTTGATGAAAACGTTCGTTTCATATCTCCCGACATTTCGCTCGAATACTGGAGCACGGTGCCGCCTGAGATCGTTGAAGACTCGGTCAAAGTTGATTTCGAAATCCACGAAGGACATACCGAGTACATCGTTATCGACGCGGTGGAGCATGTAGAAAGAGCGGACAAATTCGACGCCGATCGCATCGAGCTTCTTTTCGACGATACCGTCAACTACTGGCGTCGGTGGATCAGCCAGTGCACGTATACCGGTCGGTGGCGTGAGATGGTGCACCGATCTGCTTTGTGCCTAAAGCTCCTGACCTTCGAGCCCACCGGCGCTTTCGTAGCCGCTCCCACCACCAGCCTTCCGGAGGACCTCGGCGGTGTGCGGAACTGGGACTACCGCTACACCTGGATCCGCGATGCCGCTTTCAGCGTCTACGGCCTCCTCAGAATCGGCCTCACCGAAGAAGCCGGACGATTCATGGACTGGTTGCAAGACCGTTGTTCCGAGAGCGAAGAAGACGGCACTCTGAAGATCATGTATGGCATTGACGGTAGCCACGATCTCGAAGAGCACACCCTCGAACATCTCTCCGGCTACATGGATTCCAAGCCGGTACGTATTGGCAACGGCGCGGCGGATCAATTGCAGCTCGACATCTACGGCGAGTTGATGGACGCAGTGTATCTCTCCAACAAATACCAGACGCCCATCTCTTACGATTTCTGGTCCCACCTGCGGAAGATGATCAACTGGGTCTGCGACAACTGGCAACGTCCGGATGAGGGTATCTGGGAGGTTAGAGGCGGTCGCGCGCACTTTGTCTACTCCAAGTTGATGTGCTGGGTCGCGATTGACCGAGCGATTCGCCTTGCCGCGAAACGTTCGTTCCCTAGCGACACCGACAAGTGGATCAGAACGCGCGACCAGATATACGAGGAGATCATCAAGTATGGCTGGAGCGACAATGTAGAAGCCTTTACTCAAGCGTACGGTCGAGACGCTCTAGATGCATCGAACCTGATCATGCCCATGGTGTTCTTCATGTCGCCTTCAGACCCCCGCATGTTGAAGACCCTGGATGCCATTCAAAGGTCCCCAGCTAACGGCGGACTTGTCTACTCGAACCTTGTATACCGCTACAACCTCCACGAGACGCAAGACGGTTTGACAGGCGAAGAAGGCACATTCAACATGTGCACCTTCTGGCTCGTAGAAGCGTTGACCCGCGCCGGCCGCTCCGACCCTTCGCGGCTGGAAGAGGCGCGCATGATGTTCGAACACATGCTCGGTTACGCCAACCACCTCGGACTCTACTCCGAAGAGATTGGACCCAAAGGCGAGCACCTCGGCAACTTCCCACAAGCCTTCACTCACCTCGCCCTGATATCGGCAGCCTTCAATCTTGATAGGGCGTTGGGATCGCGTGCCTAACTCTTGACGATGTCCAGGCCGTAGTACCGGACTTCCGAGTAAGTGCGATAGCCCACCGATTCGTAGATCCGGCGGGCCGGAGGATTTTCGGAATCGACATCCAATACCAGCGTGGTCGCGCCATTCTCAATCAGCCGCTTGACCCCTGCATTGAATATCGTCCAACCCAGTCGCTTTCCACGCATACTCGGGCGGACTCCGACCATCTCGACGCGTCCATCGCCATCGCTGAGCGTGATCCAGTTGTAACCGGCCAGCTTGCCATCCGACGCGTCCGTCAAAACGACTATCGGCGCAAATCCGTTCCGGTCCGCGTCGATGTCCGCGCGATCAGCGATTTCTTCTACAGTATTGGGCGAAAACCCCCAACTGCCGATGAAACATGCATTGTGTAGATCGGTAACCGCAGCTGCTTCAGTAGCGTCGGTCATATCGGCATCGCCAATAATGAACTGGGAAGGCGCAGGGGACTCGGGCAAATCGACTTCTGAGACGCCGACTCGCATCTTGAGAACTGTCCTAACAACACGGAACCCTGCGGTTTCGAGAGCCTCGGTCACTGAACTCGATTCGGTATCTCGGACTGCGACGTGGATCTCTAACTGATCTTGATCCGAGAGTTCCATGGCGCGTGTGACACCGTCTTGAAGCAACCAACTCAAGGCATCGTCATGCCCCTCGACGGTAGCCAATCCCACGAGAATCCTGCCGATATTCAACTCCGGTTCGACCAGCGAATATCCAACGGGCGCACTGTTTGCATAACCAATCGACCATCGTCCCAGATCCGGATCCAATCGAGGACTGTCGAGCGTTGCCATCAGCGTTGCTACATCTGTGAGCGGCCACTCGCGATGACCATGAGGGCCAGCTGCGCGTAGGATTCCAAACAGGTCGGATACGTTGTCACGCGTGATTGTGCGAATTTCCATTTCTGATCGAGTTGTCTAGTCGGATGTTTTGCGAAATCCGTAACATGTGGCATAATTGGTGTGCACACTAGCAAATGCTAATGCTACGAACGGGAGCAGTACCGCGGTCCCGATTGCGATAGAGAGCATCCGGTTGCTGAAAAGGATGTGCATCGTCCGTGGGAACTCGCCCGGGAGCTCGTGACCTGAACCTCCCAACTGCCCAATCGGGCTCGCAGGATTCATAGGGTTGCGCGGGTCGGCTACGTTAACAGTCGTAAATCAAGCGGGTTGAGAATCGCCCTAAGCATCCGTAAAAGGCGTCCGATACTCAATCAAGTAAGGTGGTACCGCGGGTTGATCCTCGTCCTTTCAAGTAATGGGACGGGGATTTTTAATTTGGTTCGAAATTCGCGCAACAACCGAATGGCGTAGCGAAAGATG
>DAOUJE010000111.1:0-29155 GCA_034423055.1 Dehalococcoidia bacterium
CACAAACTCATTGATCCCGCTAACGTCGCGAGTGTAGTACTCGACCCAACACACACCACCAGTCTCCCAAAACGCTTCATTCTCGATGCCTTTGTCCCCGCTCCAGACTACAAATGGGGCATTTTCGGGTGTCATCAATAGGGATTTCTTGCCGCCGTTCGCGGGGTCGTCACATGCCGGCATAATCACCTTGCCACCCTTTTCTACCGCGCGATTCATCGCCGCTTCGGCATCGTCTACCCAAAAGGCGTTGACCCACATCAGTGGTCCATCCGGCAACGGCATTCCTTCGCTGTAGGTGTATACGCCACCTACAACCTTGTCGTCCAACTGCGCCTGCGAGAACACCCCTTGCGGGCTGGACATCAGATCGTGCCACTCCCAACCGAGTAGTTCGGAATAAAACTTCTTGGTCGCGTCCACATCCCTAGACGCCAAATCCCACCATACCGGCGTACCTTGCACATGCTTACTCATGAGTCACTCCTTACAAATCGCTATGTATCAACGTCAACTGCTCAATGCCGACAAGTACGATTATGCGATAAGACACATCAAATGTCAAACGAATGTATTAAATTTGTTTGGCGAGGAGGATTCATCCTGCCGGTTGCCACAGACTGAACCGCACCCCCTGCGGATCGGTGAGCGATGCGAGCGATCCAGGCGGGACGTCCATCACCGGAAACGCTACTTTGGCTCCAAGCGATTCTGCTTTTGCGACCGATGCGCGCACATCTTCAACCATGAAGTAGGTCGCCCATCGCGCGGTAGATTCGTCGTCTGTCAGTTCAAAGAACGCGCACGGCATCTGTTGACCGTCGATGGAAAGCATCGTCACTGTGTAGTCTGAGCCAGCACTATCATCCGTCGGGATCGTTATCGTGTCGAAATCTGCGCCGAAAGTCTCAGAGTAGAACTGCTTTGCGGCTTCAAGATCGCCGGTATGATACTCGATCCAGCAGACCGATCCGAGTTCTGCGAAAACATCTGCGCCGTACCCTTTCAGGCTTTGCCACAGACCGAACACTGCGCCCTCCGGCGTCGCCACCCTCGCGGTGATGCCCCATCCATCGGCGTTGTGGGGCCCGGAAAGCACGCTACCGCCGTTCGCCTTTATTCGCTCGGCTGTCTCTTCGGCGTCCTCGACATAAACGCTGTTGACCCACACGCCGGCAACACCGTTGGCATCGTCGTTCGCAGACATCCCGGCGATGTTGGCGTCGTCCTTGATCGCCATGTGGTATGTGTTGCCACCAGACATCGGCACGTCGGCCCATTCCCAGCCGAAAAGACCGGTATAGAAGTCTTTGGCTCCTTGCGGATCAGGGGTGACTAAGTCGAACCAGATCGGATTGCCTTGTAGTTGGGGCATTCGGGGATTAGTCATGTCTGACACTCACGTTTCTCCATTCGTCGTCCGTTTCGAGTTGTAACCATGGTTATAGATTCCCCACGACTAGGAATCCAAGATAAGGTCACCAATTGACGGGTTTACTGACCCATCTCCCTGCAACATCTTGCACTTTGAGTGGAAGCTGGCTAGCTGCTAAGTGTTTTGATTCGATCTCCAACACGCGTGTAGCCGCTTGACGAAGCTCTTGATGCACCCTTTGACGCAACACCGGATTCGCTACTATTGTAGTCAAATTTAGATCATCGCGGATCCGTTGAACGGGCGCGAACAGATCGGAATCATTCGACACCAGTAGAGCACGAGTGAACTTTCCCAAAAATGCGTCGAATATCATCTGGGTGGCGATGTTAACGTCCGTTTTCTTTTCTTCCCAAGAGTTGCCTCGGCGCCGATGAGTTCCGTACACAATCTTCAAATTGGGCAATGACGTTAACGCCCTGATGTAAACATCCTGTCGCTGACGTTTGCCTCCGTTGCCTCCCGATACCATCACTCTCGCCGTGAAATAGTAGACATCCTGAATGCTGTCATTTGGAAGCAGTTCCTCTGCCAAACGCCGCACATCTAACCATTTATAGTTCGAATCCTTCAGGGCACCGTTATAAAGATTCAATCCATCAATGTAAACGTTGGTAGGCATTGATCCCCACTCAAAAAGAGCGACCGCCACGAAAGTGGCGGTCGCAACCCCATCACCGAAGATCAGGGGGAGTTAACTCTAGGATAGCACATCTTATCGTCCCGATTGATCTCTGTACTCAGAAAGCGACCGTCGCTTTCGCGGCGGTCTTAACCCCATCACCGAAGATCGGGGGGAGGTAGCTTCACAACAGCATGAATCCTTCCCAATCTGTTGCATCCCAGTTCACTTGTTAATCCCCCTAATCATCCCCCGAATATAATCCACCTGCCCCAGATGCTCTGCCAGTTCGGCTAGCAAGTGACCCAACGCCCCGGCAACCGTAATCGGCTCCGTTCCCATCATCCCGATGACCCGATTCAACTCAACCTCTTCAATCTCATCTTCAAAATACTCTCTTGTCCGCTCTCGAACCGCCTCGTAATACTCCATAACCAACCCAACATCCAACTCTGGCATCGCTCTTAAGTCATCCAACGTCTGTGCGTACCCGGTGCCCCCTATGTATACGCCGATGCGTTCCCGCCATCCTTGACTGACCCAGACGGCTTCTGTCTGGGAGAGTCGGGTGTTGATCCAGAAATCCTCGGTCCGAGCCATATGCCAAACGATCCAGTCGATCGAGTTCGACTCCAACGTTGGTCGCCAGCGGAGTTCGTATTCGTCGAGACCATCCAACGTCCGCTTCAAGTCCTCAAACACTTCCTTCAAACCTGCATCAACGATTTGCAGAAACGGTTTCACTAGATCGATCCTAATTGTTCAACCCTCGCATCATTCCGCGCAGATACTCGATCTGCCCTAAATGCTCTGCCTCCTCGCAGAGCAGGTGCCCAAGTACCCACGCGTAAGTTATCGGATCGTATCGAGGATGCGTTAGCTCGATTGTCAGATCCGATTCCTTCATCTCGTTTGCGAAGTACTCGGTGGTACCGTCTCGGACGGCTTGGTAGTAGTCCATGATCTTCGGGACGTCGAATGCCGGCATAGCCCGGATGTCCTCCGCGGTCTGGCCGAATCCGTTGGTCGGTTCCACAACGCCGCAACGCGCGGCCCATCCGTCGCGATCCCAGATCGAGTCGGAGTTACGAAGCCGAACGTTGATCCAGTTGTCCTCGACGCGCGCCATGTGCCAGACCATCCAATCGATGGTGTTCGACTCCAAGGCGGGACGCCAGTGGAGTTCGTCTTCGGATAGGCCGTCAAGTGCCCTTTTCAACTTGTCGAAGGCCTCGTTCAGTCCTGAATCGATGGCTACTAAGAATGGTTGCATCATTTGTTAATTCCTCTCATCATGCCTCGGAGGTACTCGATCTGTCCGAGGTGTTCTGCTTCTTCACATAGCAGGCGTCCCAAGACTTGAGCGCCAGTCCAACCGCGAAAGTTGGTGTGTTCGATGACTCTTGAAAGGTCATCTTCTGTCATCACACTCTCGAAGTAGTCTGATGTCTCTTTGCGGATCGACCGGTAGTACTGCATGACATTCGGGACATCGATGGGACCCAACTCGCGTATCTCATTCATCGTCATCCCTGCGCCGGCACCGGTGTAAGAGATGCCCAGACGATCGCCCCAGCCGTCGCGCTCCCAGATCGGAATTCGTTTTTGAAGTACAACATTGACCAAATTGTCCTCAACGCGTGCCATGTGCCAGACCATCCAATCGATGGAGTTGGCCTCCAAAGTCGGCCGCCAACGAAGCTCATCCTCGCTCAACCCATCCAGGGCACGGTTCAGTTTGTCAAAACACTCATTGATACCGCTGTCAATGGCTTGGATGAAAGGTTGCATGGATCGTCCCAACTACCCGTCCAATCCGCGCATCATCCCGCGCAAGTAAGCGATCTGGCCGAGATGCTGGGCTTCTTCAACGAGGATGTGTCCTAGCACCCACGCGCCGCTCACTGCGACTTTGCGTCGCGGGTGGTAAAACGTCTTGTCCAAATCCTCGACCGGCATCTGATCGAGATGCGCGAGCGTCGCTTCGCGCGCCGAACGGTAGTAGTCCATCATCTCGTTGATGTCGGTCTTCGGCATCGCCCGCATTTTCTCTGCGGTGTCTTCTCGCCCGTAGTCATCGGGGTCCATTCCGAAGCGCTTGTACCATCCGTCTTTCACCCAGATGTCGTCGTCTTGCCGTAGCACGAGGTTTACCCAGCGATCCTCCACACGCGCCATGTGCCAGACGATCCACTCGATGAAGTTTGCGTGAAGCGCTGGTTGAAACCGCAACTCGTCTTCCGTGAGACCGTCTAGGGCCTTTTCGAGCCCTTCCATGTATTCGACCAATCCGCTACGGACTGCGTCCTTGAAATCTGGCATCGTTTATCTCCTAACCCCCTTTAATTGGGATTTATATTGACGAGTACGCGTCGCGGCACCTTGCTTAGTTGTCAGACTTCTCGTCCAAGTAGTCTTCGGGAAAATCGGCAGGATCGAGACTTAGCGCAGCAGAAGCAATCTCTTCGGGCGTAGCGTCAATACGTTCAAGCTTCGGATCGGTCATTGCAGACTCCCTTGTCAGGCAAGTATTCTAGAAAGCTGAGCGAGCGCAAGGTTGGCGACCCTCTATCAATGACCTACACAAATCCTTGCGCTTCGGCTTCGCTCAGTACAACTCACATTGTAGACGCAACGCAGGTGCAAACATCTGTGTCATTTCGTCAAGTCGTCGTATGTGAGACGCTTGCCGACGCTTAGCATCACCATCACTGACATCTGACTTATCGGATCGAGCAGACGCAGATTGTTGCGTCCGACGAACTCGTCAACGTACCGATGCATGTGCTTGCTGCTCCACCAGTGATACGTGCCGTACCCGCGTTTCAGCATTGCCCAGAACGATTCGATGCCGTTCGTGTGAACTGCTCCGTTGACGTACTGTTTAGCTGAATGCTTGACAGTCCTGTGATATCGCGGCATCTTGCGGTATCCGGGATGTTCATCCGTGTACACCCTTGTCTGCGGATCTGTCCGCGACAAAATGAAACGTTGCAACGTTGCGCGATTTGTCGAATGGATGGGGTGTGCTGCAACAAAGCCGTTGCGCCTGTACACCATCCCGATGACCGGATGCTTGTCTACTGGTCCGCGTCCGATGTACCGGCGCTTGTGCAGCGGTCGGTTCTTGATTTTGCCGCCGATGTAAGTCTCGTCGCACTCGACGATTTCAGGAACGTTCTTTCGCGATGTCCCTGTTCTAATTTGAGCTTGGTTCCACATCTGGCGTATGCGGTGCATCATGAACCAAGCTGACGGCTGAGAGATGTCGAGAAATTTACCCATCTGCACGCTGCTCACGCCCTTCGGAGCAACAGACATGAGGTACATCGCTAACGCCCACTTGCGGAGCGGTATGCGAGTTTTGGCAAACAACGTCCCGCTTGTCACAGAGAAGTAACGTCGGCACTTGCGGCAGTAGAACGGCATGGGATTCCGATTGATGCGCCGTGCGATGTCTTGCTTCGCGCACCGCGGGCAACGAGGCCCATCAGGCCATCTCTGCTCTGCAAACCAAGCTTCGGCTTTTTCTTCGTCTGAGAACATCTGCATCGCTTCTAAGAGCGAAGTCTCTTTCTTTGTCATTTCAGATTCCTTCATCTGGTTAATAGTTGGTTGACGGCATGTTAGTGCGGTCACAGGTTTGGAACGTATTTACGAACTCCTTTAGTTCGTGTTAGTGTTTAATCAAGTCGCCGCGAGGCGACAAAGAGACGAGCAATCAAATTCCTTCATCTGGTTAGTCAGTCTCTCTGAAGGCACCTGTCGCAAGCAGGTGCCTTCTACTTTTTTGACGGTATCACACGCGTACGTTTTGAACTTTCTGACAACCCCCGTAATCGCAGTTTGCGTAGTACTGTTGAAGTGCTGTCTCACCGTGATTTCTCGATCGCGTTGAATACGCCGGTATGTCGGCAGGGCGCATCGCGCCCCCTCGTTCGGCGCGATTGAGCAAACGGTTGAGACAGCAAGCGACCACTGCCCATGCCGCGAGGGGGTACTCATGCTCACGCGCATCGCTCAGATGCTTCTAGTTGCTTGCGTCTCATTGCTCATCGTCACAGCTTTTACCTGCCAAGAAGACCCGCCGACACCCACACTTGAACCGACAGTCACGCCGACAGCAACATCTGTTCCGACTGTCACACCCAATCCTATCTTTGCAACTCTCGAAGCTCAACGCACTCCGACAGCAACACCGACTGCTACGCCCAACATCTGCGAGCGAACAGGGTTGCAGTTCACTGAAGTCAAGTTCGACGCTGGCAAAAAGACTGAAAAGAGCAGTTGCGATTGACCTGAAGCACGAGACGATTTGGATGGTGTTTATAATTGCAAGCAACGATGGCGCCCTGGACGGGTCTCGAACCCGCATCGTCGGATTAACAGTCCGAAGTTCTTGCCTATTGAACTACCAGGGCATCATCGTTCGATTCTATTCGCACCGCTAATTCTTCGACGTGGTAGAGTCTGAATCGCTGTCTCAATTGTTGCTCGCATCTCGCAAGAAGATCGCGTTCGGTTGCTGATTCAGCAGTTGATTCTCAACGCTAGTCTGAGAGGTGCATCAAATGGAGCAGCACATCTGCACAGTGTCGAAAGAACACGCCCGGATATATCTAAACCTCGCACACATCTCGTCGATCAACGACTACGCTCAGCGAGGGCTGTTAGAGGCAGTAAAAGTCGAAGGAAAACGAGCCAAGCAGATCACGGTTGAGAGCTTGGAGAAGTTCGAGCGCGAACGTAACTGATTTGGATGGTGTTTATAATTGCGAGCAACGATGGTGCCCACGGCGGGACTCGAACCCGCGCACTCTGCTACGCGAAAGCAGAGATCATCCAAGAGCGTGGGCACCTCGTCTGATTTTATCCAAGGTGCCGCGACGCGTACTCGTCAATATAAATCCCCTTTAATTCCCCCTTGGGCATCAAGGGGGAAGGTTTCTCTATCCCACACTTTGCTTAGTGACTGCTTCGATCATCGCTTGAATGTAGCCGTTGGCGAATGCCCTGCCGCGATGACCCCAAGGCGTGTCTTCGAATGTCTGAGGCACGTGGTCGTCGATGAAGAACGAGTCGTAGCCGACTTCGTGATAGATCTTCATCGCTTTGTACATGTCCACGTGGCCGGTGTTGATGAACTCCTCGCGGAATTTTGGCACTGGGGCGGATACGTTGCGGAAGTGGACATAGAGGATCTTCTTGCGTTCGCCGAAGTAGCGGATCATGTCGTAGATGCCGCCGTTAGCAGCATCTTTCATCTCGGAGAAGGTGCCTTGGCAGAACTCAATGCCGTTGCAGGGTGAATCGACGATCTCGATCAAACGCTTGTAGGAAGCGAACGAACGGAACAGTTGTGGTATCCCGCCAAGCTTCTCGACTGGAGGGTCGCATGGGTGGATACCACAGCGTACTCCTGCCTCTTCCGCTACCGGCGTGATGATGCGAATCCACTCCTCGAGTCGCTCCCACATCTCCTCTTCGGTATGTTCCCGCCCATGGGTGTTGGGCATTTTCTGCGCTTCGGCGTTGTCGAACGCGGTCGCTAGCGCGCCGCCGCGTATGAGTTCCGGTTCCGTTCGCCAAACGTGCGATGGCATCCAGTTGTAACCGAACATCGGGATGCCTGCGGCGCCGATGTTTCGCACCGTCTCGATCATGTTCTCGATCTGGCGCTCGCGGTTGGGTCCGCCAAGCATGATGTCCAAGTAGAAATGTGTCGGCACGTTCTCGAGTGCCATTAGCTTCAGTCCTTCGCTCTCAACTTGCAGTCGAAGCTTGACCAAATCGTTCACCGCCCACTTACCGCCAGCATCCGGCAGCTGCGGGGTGTTTAGCAAAATGTCTTTGACGCCGTATTGTGCCGCGAAGCGCAGAAACTCACGCCCCGGCGTGTTGAACTGTCCAAATCCTGCTCGCATGTTTTGGCTCCTTTCGAATCAGTGCATTAAAGGTTATCTGTGAGGCACGAGGTCTACTTATCCGCCGGGTGTCACGTTCGCTGCATCCTTAGTCGAGTCAACCTTACGTTCCACCACACGATGATCGGAACAATCAAGACTGTTGGTGCGATCCAAGTTATCCACGCAGGTTCGAAATCTAAGTTGACAACCACCACGGCGGTTATCGTGGCTATGGTGCCAGCAAGCATGTTTGTTAGGTGCCGCTGAATTCTCTGAGATGCCGAAGCAGACCAATCGCGGTGGTACTTCCCATCCGCCAAGCTGAGAGCGATTGCGATGGCACCAAACACGGCGAGTGGAATCCACACCGAATCACCCGACAGTCCGATCACCGCGCCATATATCCACATCACCAAACCCGTAACTGCCATGATGCCGACTGCCGTCCAGTCGACCCAAAGAGGTTTTCCACCGCTGTTACGAGCGAATCGCCAGCCCGCAAACACCAAATAAAAGCTGAAGAAGGCGATAATCAGCAAGAAAATATCCGATCCCAGAATTGCGAGCGGCAATGCCGTTACGAAAACGATGGTCATCGCCAAGGCATACACCCTTCCCGCTCTTACGTGGTTCGTCCCGCCCTTCTTAGTTGCAACCGGGATTACGGCAGCCAACAACGCGGTCGATCCGGCGAGAATATGAACGTAGAGTAAAGCTGTTTCAATCATTTCTCATCTCCAATCCCGTGCTGGAAATCCGAACGAGTTCTCTCAGCACCGTGAAAGAACATTCGATGCATGCGTTTAGCATATTCCGATTTGCGACATCACATGATCGCTGTACCCTGTTGATTCATGGCACGAATTCTAGTGGCGTACGGAACGAAGCACGGCTCCACCGCCGAGATAGCGGCGCGCATTGGAGAACGTCTGACCGACGCGGGTTTCGACACCGATGTGCTACACGCCAACCTCGGTATCGATGTGACTAAATACGACGCCCTAGTTGTTGGCTCGCCGATGTACGCCGCACGTTGGCTGATCGAACCAGCCGCGTTGCTTATCGCCAACCGCGAACGCATGGGCGACATTCCAATCGCGCTCTTCAGCGTCGGTATGACGGATGTGAAACACCCGGGCAAGCTACGTGAAGAGCACGACGCGTGGGTCGTGAAGGCATTTAGCCAAGAGAACTTGCAATTGAATATCGTCTCGACCGGTACGTTCACGGGCGTCTACTCGCGAAGCAACCTGCCCTTCTATCTCCGCATCATCGACGCCATTCTCCGCATCACGCCCAACGGCGACTACCGGCGATGGGACGAAATCAAAAGCTGGGGTGATGAAACGGGCACAATCCTGCGAAACGTGCTCGAGACCAACGCTGATCGAGACTAAACCGAGCGAAGCTCATGCTGATCGACATCCACACCCACATCCAGCAGCACGACCCGTCAGAAGTACCCGGCATGTTGCAGCGCGCCGAGGAAGCCGGCGTTTCAACCATCATCGCCGCTGGAACTACGATCGAAGATTCCCGCAAGGCGGTCCATCTTGCCGAAACCCACCTGAATGTGTTCGCAGGCGTGGGCATCCACCCGTCAGACCTAGAAGCACCGATCACTTCCGAAGACATCGCGGCCCTAGACACGATGGCATCGCACGAACGTGTCATCGTGATGAGCGAAACCGGCATCGACCATATGCCTAGCAGCCCCGATCACAGTTGGCAGGAAGAGGCATTCGCTGCCCAGATCGAGATCGCCAAGCGTCACAATCTGCCCGTCGTCTTCCATGTCCGGGAACGCCTCGATGATCTCACTCGTTTCGAAGCGCGTGCATCTGCCTTATCCATCCTCGCTGAGCACGATGCCGGGCAACTGGGAGGAGCCGCTCACTACTTCCAAGGAAACTACGACTACGCATGCAAGGTCCTAGATCTGGGGCTCAAAATCTCCTTCGCCAAGCCTCTGCTCCGCTCGAAGGAACTCCAAGACGTCGCAAAACACATCCCGATGGAGGATATTGTCATAGAAACAGACTCATACCCTCAGCCCTTTAAGAAGAACCGCTCCAAGTGGACGGAGCCGAGGGACGTACGGCTAGTCGCGGAGTGTTTGGCGGAGATGCGAGGTGTCGACTTGGAGATACTTCACAATCGCTCGCTTTGATACGGCGAGCAGTATGCCGATCTGAATTGCATAGATAAAAACACCCGCAGTGCTAACATCATTAGCGAACATCACCTGCGAATCCCCCGCAATCGGGAGGGCGCGATGACATTAACCGAAACTTTCATTCCCTACAACCGCCAATCCGCCTACGACGCTCAGATCGCGGCGTTGAATTGGGATATGGTTCCACAACCCGACGCCATGCAGCAAGAATTACCGCTGACAGACCTAGTAGCGACGATCCGAGATGCGTTGACGCAAAGAGAGCCCGGGAAAACGGTATTCATAAGTTCCAGCACCTTCCTCTGCTACGATCCGGCCAACCTCAATCGTCGGCTGCAACCTGACCTCTACGTGGCTTTCGGTGTGGAAGAATCGGCGATCCGCGATCGAGATGCTGGCTATCTCCCTTGGGAGGTAGGCAAGCAACCCGACTTTGTTCTCGAATTGGCTTCGGTCAGCACTGCTCGCAACGACCTGACTCGAAAGCGCGATATCTACGCCATGATGGGCATCCCTGAATACTGGCGCTTTGATGCTACTGGCGGCGACTTCTACGGCGATCCACTAGTTGGTGAGGAATTGACTGACGGCGTCTACGAGTCGCTTGCTATAACCCAGGAACCCGACGGTCATCCGAAAGGATACAGCCCCGTACTCGGACTGACACTCGCATGGGTAGATGGAGTCTTCCGCATCTGCGATTCCTCATCTGGCGAATACTCAAAGACGACTCGCGAACGCCTGTCAGATATCCACGTGGAAACGGCTGCACGCCGCGCCGCCGAGGAACGGGTCCGGCAACTTGAACAACAATTGCGTGACCTCCAATCAAGTCGCAACGGCGATTCCTCCTGATTGACTTTGTCGAACGAGCGCACACTCGACATCGCTCTGAAAGAGTGGTCCGCCACCATTGACGCGCTCGCATCATGCGATCAGTTGTTCCTGCTCCGAAAAGGCGGCATCCGCGAAACCAACCGTCATTTCGAGATGGCGCACCGTCGCTTCCTGCTCTATCCCACTCACTTTCACGAAGCTGGCCAATTGCTGAAACCCGAGTTCCAGCATCTGGTCGATTCCGACGCTCCTGTTACTGGCGATACCGTAACCTTCACCGCTTGGGCAGAGGTTTCGGACGTGTTGAGCGTAAATAGCGCTGAGCAATTAGAAGCGTTGTCCAGCTTCCATGTCTGGACGGATGAGTTCGTGAACAAACGCATCGCTTGGAAACCCCGGCATGCCGCCGACCTCATCGTGCTAAAGACCTACAGACTGATCGATCCGGTCCAGATACCTATTGCACCGCATCACAAGGGCTGCAAGTCGTGGGTCGACATCGATCCTCCAATAGACGTATCAACTTCCATTCCTGCCATACCGGATGCGGATTGGGAAAAACAGGCTGCAAGGATTAGACTCTTGCTTTCGGAAACGACCGCTAAATCAATCCCGGCAACATGAAGCATCGACGACTTAAATCGACCGATCTGGTTCTTTCAGAGGTCGGTTTCGGCGTCTGGAGCGTTGCGACGACGTGGTGGGGAGTTACAGACCGTGACTTCGGTGTTCAACTGCTACGAAAGGCGCGCGACCTCGGCATCACCTTCTTCGACACCGCGCCAGCTTACGGAGACGGTTACGGCGAAACGATTCTGGCGGAAGCGTTCACGCCTAACGAATTGAACGGTCTCGTCATAGGCACGAAATTCGGGTACGATCTCGAAGCCCCGCGAACCGGGCACCGTGAACGGCCCCACGACTGGTCGCCTGAAGCGGTTGCCAAGCACTGCGAGCAATCTCTGGTACGTCTAAATATCGATTGCATCGATCTGTTTCAGATGCATAACGCACGGTTGGATGCCATCCGACGCGACGACACGTTCGATGCGTTGGAACGGCTCAAAGATACCGGCAAGATACGTCACTACGCCATCGCAGTCGGTCCCGACCTCGGATGGCAGGACGAGGGAGTCGCCGCGGTCTCCGAACGTCGTGTTCCCGCGCAGATCATCTACTCGATACTTGAGCAGGACCCGGCGCGGGCGATCATCGATGCCGCGGCCGCGAACGAAGTCGGTGTGTTCACCAGAGTGCCACACGCTTCAGGGATGCTTGACGGCACACATACTAAGGACACTGTCTTAGATGAGACACCGTTCGGGCAATCCGATCATCGTTCATATCGACGGCTGATGTGGATGAAGTCGGCGATCCGCAAACTCGCCGCTATTGACTTCCTCTTGGAAAACTACGACGCTACGATCGGTCAACTGGCGATCCGTTTCTGCCTGATGCGGGGCGTAGTAGCGTCCTGTACTCCTACGATCACCAGCGAGAAAATGTTGGAAGAGTACGTAGCTGCAGGTGATATGTGCGGTTTATCAGCGGCGGATTCAACGGCGTTGGATCATCTTTACGCCGTCAACTTCGGCGTGGACGAAGAACCACCGCGCATGAAGTCGAGCGTGTCACCGACCGGGTTCGTGTTGATGGACGGCGTTACAGAAGTCGAGCCGGTTGCCGCGTAGATTAGTCGGTCACGCCGACTTCGACCGCCTCTTCGTATTCTTTACCTTCGCGGTCATCCTCATAATCAGCATCGCCTTCATAGCGGGCGAGTTCGTTCTCCAAGAGTTCGAAGTCGCGTTTCGAGATGATGTGCACCATGCCAAAGAATGCAAGTTCCCACATCTCGGGCGGCCAACGCTTGACGTATTCCATCGTTGGGCCTACCTGCAAGGCGTCAATCCAGTTCTCATCCCCTGCGACAACATCAGGCTCGATCGGGACTCGATTCTGGAATTTTTCCCTCTTTGTGTGGTGTTTCCATATCGGCGAATCGTTGTGAAACACCTTGGCGGCCACGGTTGCAGTGGCGGCGAAGCTACGATCGTCCCGAACGTAGAAGACGATCCGATCACCGGGAACCATCTGCGAAGCCTTGCGCGAGTTGGACGCGTCGATGCCCATCAAGTCGAAGCCGCGCGTCTCCGTGATGTCATAGTTCTCGCGGGTCGTATTGATAAGCCAACAAGTCATCGCCAATTCAAGATAATACGCTAGATACTTGAAGACCTCAAAACATCCGACACTATACGAGGTGAGAATTGACCGACCAAAGTCGAGAAATCGAAGGCCGCGTGACATCCTTCTTGGACAACATCGGCGCACATTACGAAGTCGTCGAGATCGATCCTGACTTCGCCGACACTATCAACTTCTGCGAAAAATACGGCTTCCCTATCGAAACCTCTGGCAACACCATCATCGTTGCCAGTAAACGCGGTGCCAAGAAGCACTCGGCATCGGTGGTGCGTGCCGACAAACGTCTTGACGTGAACCATAAAGTCTGCGAACTCATGGGCATCAAGCGCGCATCGTTCGCAAAAGCGGAGGAGACATCCGAGCTTACCGGCATGATGATCGGCGGCGTTACCTGCCTCGCCCTCCCACCGGACATCCCTATCTACATCGACGCTTCCCTCCTCGACCAGCCTTACGTCATCCTCGGCGGAGGCAGTCGATCGACCAAGATAAAGGCCGACCCTGAAGTACTCGAGATGATCCCGAACGCGGAGATCATCGACGATTTGACGCTATAGATAGCGGATAGCCGACCTAGTATTCGGCGCGACGTTGGAACTTCGCCCGGATGTAGATCGCGGCGGCGTTCATAGTCAACAGCATCACCAACAGGATGACGATTGCCGCCGCCGCGATGTGGCGGAAGTCGTCTTGCGGTTGTGATACCCACGTCACGATCTGGAGCGGAAGCACCGTGAAGCGGTCAAACGGCGAGGTCGGCACGTAGGTGATGAAGACAAGCGAGCTGACGACCAAGATCGGGGCCGTCTCGCCTATGGCGCGCGACATCGCCAAGATGATGCCTGACATGATGCTCGGTATCGCCTGCGGCAAAACCACCATCTTCACCACCTGCCATCGGGTCGCTCCCATCGCATAAGCCGCGTCTCGATAGCTGGGCGGCACTGCGCGGATCGCCTCCTGCGATGCAATGATCACGATCGGCATTACGAGCAAAGAGAGCGTCAATGCGCCCGCCAAAAGGCTCCGTTGCCCATCGAATAGATACTGTACGAATATGGCGAGTCCCAGCAGTCCATAGACCACCGAAGGCACGCCTGCCAAGTTCGAGATGTTGAGTTGGATCAAGCGCGTGATTCGATTGTTCGGCGCAAACTCCTCGAGATAGATCGCCGTTGCGATCCCGACCGGTACGGTCATGATTGCTGTGAGGATGATGACCCAAAAGGTTCCGGCGATAGGCGCAAGAACTCCCGCTTGGTCCGGGTGTCGCGACGAGTAGCTGCTCAAAAACTGCCAATCGAGCCAGCCGATGCTGTCGATGAACACTTCAATCAGCAACCAAGCTAGCACCAGTACGCCGATAACCACCGAACCTGCAAAAAGTGCGGCAAAAACGTTGTCACGCGCTAGTCGGTAGGTCTTACGAGTGCTGCTTTGGGATTGAAGGGCCATTCGTTTTACCTGTTGTCGGTTGAAGTGAGAAGTAGTCGCTTCGGGTTGTTTACTCGTACTGCTGGCGGAAACGCTGCACAACCCACCGGCCCATGATGTTCATCACCAGGGTGATCAGGAACAACAGGAGACCAACGACGAATATCGTGTAGTATTCGATCTCGCCGTGCGGAGTGTCTCCCAACGCCACGTTGACGATGAATGCGGTCATCGCTTGTACAGCTTCGAGCGGGTTGAATGTGAAGTTCGGCCGCCCACCAGCAGCGAGGTAGACGATCATCGTCTCGCCGACAGCTCTTGACACCGCAAGGATGAACGATGAAACGATTCCCGATAGCGCAGCCGGAACGACGACCTTGGTCGCAACTTCAAAGCGCGTGGCGCCCAAGGCATAGGCGGCGTCGCGCAGAGATCGAGGCACTGATATCATGGCGTCTTCGCTCAGAGTCGTGACCATGGGCATAATCATGATGCCCATGACAAGGCCTGCACTCAGCGCGCTGAACGTGCCCAAACTGATCTGCACGTCGAAACCAAAGAAACTGAACAGCCCACTGACAATCGGGGCGATGAAATCAACGAAAGGACGCAATACTGGCGTAACCGTTAGTAAGGCGAAATAGCCATATACCACGGTTGGGATGCCTGCCAATACCTCCAGTATCGGTTTGATGACTCTCCTTACGTTCTCAGGTGCGTATTCAGATAGGAATATCGCCGCGCCTATACCCAATCCCAATGACACGACACCGGCTACCGCGGCCACCAAGAAGGTGCCAGTCACCAATGGCAGGGCACCGAAGGAACGTCCGACATCACGATAAGGCTTGATAAGCGGCGACCAGTTCGTACCGGTCAAGAAATCGACGATGCCTACGTGCGTCAGCGTTCCGTTGACGCCGGGTTCGCAGGGCTTGATCGGCTCGCCCTCGTTGAGGACGCAGATCTCTTCTTGGAAAAACCCGATGCTTTGTGAAACGAGAACCGCGACGATGCCAATGGTCGTCAAAATTGAAATCAGTGCCGCTGCTCTCAATACCCAGAGCACCGCCGACTGTTCGAAGTGCCTGCGCGCCCGGTGGCTAGCCAATCGGCTTTCGTCTTTTTTCAATGACAAAGTCTTTGGGCGCTGTTGCGTGTCATCTCGTAGGTCGGTTGACACTTGGTCGTGGTCGACTCGGAAAGCTCCTTGTTCTACCGCCATCGTTCACCTTTCGACAACGTTTGCTTTTTCGATCCAGAGCCGAAAATCATCCATTCGCGAAGAAACCCCGATTGCCGGGGTGTTTCGATGGCACAAGTAGAAAACATTTCAGATTGTAGTAGCTAACCGACGGGGTGGCAATCGAGTCGCCACCCCGTCTCGTTTTCAGTTCGTTCGATCAGCGCTGAACTGTTCCGTTCGTGGCAGCATTCTCCACCAGCGTCAATCCTTCGTCGTACATCTGCTGAGGCAGGCCGACGTAGCCGACGCTCGCGGCGAGGTCGGCAGCGTTGCGGAGGTAGAAGTCGACGAACGCTCGCACCTCTTCGCGCGCGAGTGCGTCGACGCTCACATAGATGTTGAGCGGTCGACTCAGCGGCGAGTAGGAACCATCGTTGATCGTCGTTTCGTTCGGCTCGATGCAGCCTGCGCCACCGTCGACACCCACGAGCTTGAGCTTGTCGGTGTTCGCAACGTAGTAGGCGTAGCCGAAGTAGCCGAGTGCGCCGCGGTCGCCTGCGATGCCCTGCACTAGCACGTTGTCATCAACCGCTGGGAAGAAGTCGTCGCGGATCACGCCAGTGTCGCCGTTGATCTCTTCTGTGAAGTAGTCGAAGGTGCCGGAGTCGGCATCGGGACCGTAGAGGACGATGTCGAGGTTCGGGTAGCTCGGGTCAACCTGGTTCCAGTTGGATATTTCGCTGTCAGGTTCCCATATCGCGTTGAGTTGATCTACCGTCAAGCAGGTCGCCCAGTCGTTGTCTGGGTTCACGAGCACTGACAGTCCGTCGAATGCTACTGTCAGCTCGATGAAGTCGATGCCATTCTCGGCAGCCAATTCACGCTCGGAGTCTTTGATCGGTCGCGAGGCGTCGGAGATGACCGTCTCGCCAGCCGCGAACTTCTTGAAGCCACCACCCGTGCCGGAGATGCCGACTGGGATCTGGACGTTCGGGTGTTCTATGCGGAAGTCCTCAGCCGCGGCCACGGAGACCGGGTAGACCGTGGACGAACCGTCGATCACGATCTCGCCAGAGAGCGGACCTGAAGGCACGAAGGGCTCTGGAGCCATCATCGCGGTCTCCTCGACCATCGCCTTGATGTCCGGCACTGGGTTGTTCAGAAGCACCAGACCTGCGTCGTAGAGAGGCTGGGGCAGCCCGACGTAACCTACGCTTGCGGCCAGATCGGCAGCGTTGCGGAGGTAGAAGTCGACGAACGACTTGACCTCTTCACGCTGGAGTGAAGCGATATTAACGTAGATGAAGAGCGGTCGGCTCAAGGGCGAGTAGTCGCCGTTGTTGATCGTCTCTTCGCTAGGCTCGATACATCCTTCGCCAGAGTCGACGCCCACGAGCTTGAGCTTGTCAGCGTTTGCGATGTAGTAGGCGTAACCGAAGTAGCCGAGTGCGCCGCGGTCGCCCGCGATGCCCTGTACCAGCACGTTGTCGTCGACTGCCGGGAAGAAGTCATCGCGGATTATGCCGGTGTCGCCGTTGATCTCTTCCGTGAAGTAGTCGAAGGTGCCGGAGTCGGCATCAGGACCGTAGAGAACGATATCTTGGTTCGGGAACTCTGGGCGGACCTGGTTCCAGTTCGAAATCGTGCTGTCAGGCTTCCAAATCTCGTGCAACTCGTCAGTGGTCAAGCAGGTCGCCCAGTCGTTGTCGGGGTTAACCAACACGGAAAGTCCGTCATAGGCAACTGTAAGCTCAACGAATTCTATGCCGTTGGCGGCAGCCAATTCACGCTCGGAGTCTTTGATCGGCCGAGAGGCATCAGAGATGACCGTCTCGCCAGCTGCGAACTTCTTGAAGCCACCACCAGTGCCGGAGATGCCGACCGGGATCTGCACTGCCGGGTGGTCCTTGCGGAAGTCCTCAGCAGCTGCAACTGTTACCGGGTAGACCGTCGAAGAACCGTCGATTACGATCTCGCCTTCAAGCGTGATCGAGGTCGTCGGGGCTTCAGGAACGACGAGTTTGACATCCGGAACCGGGTTCGCAACCTTGGCTTCCATCTGGTCGTAGAGCGGTTGAGGTAGACCCACGTAACCGACGCTCGCGGCGAGGTCAGCGGCGTTCGCAAGGTAGTAATCGACGAACGCTTTGACTTCGGGTCGGTTGAGTGACGGGATGTTGACGTAGATGTAAAGCGGGCGGCTCAGCGGCGTGTAGGTGCCGTTGTTGATCGTCTCTTCGCTGGGCTCTACACAGCCATCACCCGGGTCAACACCCACGAGTTTCAGCTTGTCAGTGTTCGCAACGTAGTAGGCGTAGCCGAAGTAGCCGAGAGCGCCGCGGTCGCCCGCGATGCCCTGTACCAGCACGTTGTCGTCAACTGCCGGGAAGAAGTCGTCGCGGATCACGCCGGTGTCGCCGTTGATCTCTTCCGTGAAGTAGTCGAACGTGCCAGAGTCGGCATCAGGCCCGTAGAGGACGATGTCAAGGTCGGGATAGCTCGGGTCGACCTGGTTCCAGTTCGAGATCTCGCTATCAGGCTTCCAGATCTCATGGAGCTGGTCCGTGGTCAAGCAGGATGCCCAGTCGTTGTCCGGGTTGACCAGTACAGATAGTCCGTCGTAAGCGACCGTCAACTCGATGAAGGTGATGCCATGCTGAGCGGCGAGTTCGCGCTCGGAGTCCTTGATTGGTCGCGAAGCGTCGGAGATTACGGTCTCGCCAGCCGCGAACTTCTTGAAGCCACCACCCGTGCCGGAGATGCCGACTGGGATCTGGACTTGCGGGTGTTCCTTGCGGAAGTCTTCAGCAGCAGCTACTGTCACGGGGTAGACCGTGGAGGAACCGTCGATGACGATTTCCCCGGAGAGCGGACCGGCTTGTGCGGCTTGGCCCCTGGCAGCCGGACGTGCGGTTGCGGCAGGTGCCGGGGCTTCGCCAGGCGACGCGGTCGCGCCCGCAACTGGAGCTTCGCCCTTTACAGCCGGAGCGGCTTTTTCCGCCGGGTCCGACGGTCGGGCTGTGGCGGCCTTTTCGGCCTGTGCCGCAGGTTGTGCTGTGGCCGCGGGACGCGCGGTCGCGGGCTGTTGTGGCGTTTGATCATCGCTGCTGCAAGCGACCATCGCGACCGCCACCAACATGCCGATGATAAGCAGGCCCTTAGCGCTCGCCAGGTGCCTTGTAAATTGATATTGCATCGGGTTTCGGGTCTCCTGATACCAATTCGTTTTTCAACGTTCAGGAGCACGCAACTGCGTACCCCCAAAGAATCAAGATGCATCACGTTGTTTAATTTCGATTTACATCGCCACCAGAAGCAGACCGTCCCTCCCCATCCCACTTTTATCCGTACACCTCCATGTCATCCTGCTATCCGTACAACGTCATGTCATTCTGAACGGAGCGCAGCGAAGTGAAGAATCCCAACGACGGACATCGCTTACCGTCTATAGATTCCTCGTTCCACTCGGAATGACAGATCCCATGTTCAGATGACAGATCTATGTTCAGAACGGCAGATCCACACTCATAAATCACGGAAGCGGCAACCGAACCGTGAACGTCGAGCCCTCACCAACCACGCTCTGCACTTCCACTGTGCCGTTGTGGATTTCAACGATGTTTTTCGTGATCGAAAGACCCAATCCGAAACCGGTTCTGTCACCAGATGATCGGTGCGACTTGTAGAAGCGTTCGAAGATATGCGGCAACTCTTCCGGATCAATCCCTTCGCCCGAATCTTGGACCGAATACGCGACGAACTCCCCGTCTCTCTCGCACTCAAGCTTGATCGTTCCACCCGGTGGCGTGAACTTCATTGCATTGACCAAAAGATTCCCAACTGCACGTTCCATCTTCGGACGGTCAATCAACACATCCGGCAAGTCATCGGCGATAACGGTCGAGATTTCGTGATCCGCATGTATCCCAACCGGGCCATGACTCTTCATGACTGAACCGATCAGCTCCGCGGCGTTGGTCATCTGGAGGTTGACTGGTGAGCGCCCAGACTCGAGCAACGTCAGATCCATTAGCTCATTGACCAGCGCGGTCATGCGTTGCGCTCCATCATCGATGCGGTCAAGAAATTGCTCGATGACTTCCGGCGGCAGCTCGGTACCCAAATTCAGCGTGTCAACCGACGCCTGAATCGACGCGATAGGCGTGCGAAGCTCGTGCGATGCGTTCGCCACAAACTCCCGCATCGCGACACCAAGCCGATATTCGTCGGTGCGATCGTTGATCAAGACAATCGCTCGCCTTATGCCACTCTCGTCCGGCGGTAGAGGCCGCGAATACAGTTCGAGGTGCCGGCGAGTTTCGTACAACTCCACGCTTCGCCGCACCGTCTCTCCTAGCGTTGCGCTCGTCGTCACCGCCTCATTTATCTCGTAAATATTGACGTTCGTCGCCAATGGATTCGGGCTAGAGCCAGAAGCTGGGAAATCAAAGCCCAGCATCCTACACACCGCCGGATTGGCATACTGCAACATCCCGTTCTCATCCACGACCAGAATCCCGACGGTGATCTCGTTCAGAATCGTCTCCTGATAACGGCGGTTCCGATCCGATTCCGAGAGTGTGATTTCGACGCTCTCGGCGAGACGGTTGACAGCGTTGAGAATGCGTTGCTGCTCAGGCGGGCCTTCGATCTCCAACCGGTTCCTGCGGTCTATCGACCTTGTCCGGATGATTCCTCTCGCAGTCCGGAGGAAGAAGAGCATCTGCCGATGACCGAGAAACAATACGGCGACCACGGCGACTATCGAAACCGCGGCTACCGACCACCAACCTAATACACCGTATAGCGACCATCCAATCACCAGCGGCAACGCCGCCGCGGTCGCGTAACGCCATCTAAGCGGTATGAAGTCCAAGATTCTGCATAGATCGGGCATCAATCACGGCACGAAACGATACCCGATGCCTCTCACAGTCAAAAGATGAGCCGGATTGGACGGGTCTTCCTCCAACTTGCGACGCAATAAAGAGACGTGAACATCGATGGTGCGTGACCCGCCGGGGTTATCTCCGCCCCAGACGCCTTCCAACAGTTGCGAACGTGAAAAAACTCGCCCCGGTTGGGATGCCAGATGAACCAGCAAGTCGAACTCTTTTGTCCTCAGATCGAGATCGTAGCCGTCTAACACTGCGCTCCGACGGACTAGGTCGATCTCGAGACCGCCGACCTCAATAGTGTGTCCTCCTCCACTCGCGCCGTTGACTGGAAGACTGTTGAACATGCGCGCACGACGCAGTTGGGCCTCAACGCGTGCCATCAGTTCGCTCAAACTGAAGGGCTTGACCACGTAGTCGTCGGCACCGCTGCGAAGGCCGTCGACACGCTGATTCTCCTGATGCCAAGCGGTCAACATGATGATCGGCACCGTATCGCCAGCGTCTCTCAACGCCTTGCAGACCTGCATTCCGCCCATAACCGGCAACGACAGATCCAAGATGATCAACTCGACGCTGTTCGACCTCCGAATGTCGAGGGCCGTCGCACCATCCGAAGCGGTCAAGACGTGATAGCCGGTCGCCTGAAGATTGAACTCCAAAGTAGCGAGAAGACCGGGGTCGTCTTCGACCACTAGTACCGATCGTTGGCCTTGTCGCTTGGTCGTCAAGTGCGGTTCCTATCCTGGTCTCTAAACCTTTTCAGCTACACCAGATTTCGCAGAACGGTACGCGGCGTCAATCATCTCAATGGCTCGCATTCCTGCCCAACCGGGCGCCCAGTTCGGTACGTCCTTGCCGAGCAGAATGTCCGTGAAGTTGTCGGGCGGGCCGCCGCCGTAGTACTCTCCAGCGTCCTCTCCGACATCTACTTTGATGTGCTCTCCGTCGTGCCGTTGCACCTCCAGCCGCGCCCGATCAATGTCGAGAACGAAAGCGCCCTCATCTCCGAACACACGGATGTCCAGTTGGAACGTCTGATCCTGCGGCAACGCACCCGCTCCGGAGAAAGTGCCTATCGCTCCGCCCTCGAAACCGACCGAGAAAGCGTTGTAAAGCTCAACCTTCGCCGTTGGAGCAGTGTTGTACGCAAACACCGTGTCCGCTTTCAAGCCAGTCAGCCAATACGCCATACCTGCGGAGTGCGTCATCTGTGCCAACGCGTAGCCGCCGCCGGCAATGACTGGATCCGCCCATGTCTCAGCACCCGGCTCGAACATGTTGTCACCCGCACCTCCGCCAGTCGCGAGGAACTGTTTACCCTCTAGCAGGCTCCGAACCGGGGAAGCCATGTGGCACATCACGAACTCGATGTTTCCCACCGGATCCTGTTCCATGATCTCTTTGGCTTTTTGGATGTACGGAGCGTAGTGCCAGCCGTGCGGGATCAATAGTTGCACGCCTTGTCGATCTGCCTCCTCAACCATCGCTCTCGCGTGCGCCGCCGTAGTAGCCAACGGCTTCTCGCACATCACATGCAACCCGCGTTTCAGCGCCGCCATGGTGTGTTCGTAGTGCAACGAGTGAGGAGTCGCGACCACCACACCGTCCAACCCCTCGATATCTAGGAGTTCCTCGTAACTTTCAGTCGCATGGACGAAACCGAATGTCTCTTTCACGAGTTGGAGTTCGTCCGCCCCCAACCGGCACACCGCCGTCATCTCCACGTCGTCTCGCCCTGCGAAAACAGGCATGTGGTTGGCGGTCGCCCACCATCCGGCGCCGATGAATCCGATCTGTACCGTTCCGTCAGGTTTCATCACATTGACCCTTTCGACGATATCGATCGTGAGTTAATTCACGTCAACAATCGATTGTTGCAAAATAGACCTTTGGCGCGTAATTGTAAGTGAATTGCGCCAACTACCCTTTCACGAACTCACCAACCGAACTTCAACATGGAACTCTGGCTAGTAAGACACGGCGAGACCATCGTCGGCGAGGACGGACTGTACAAACCGCATCATGGCCTAACCGAACTCGGATTTAAGCAGGCACGCTCCGTCGCCCACGCATTAAAGGATGTGGACTTCGACGAGTGCTACTCCAGCAACCTTCCCCGCGCCATCCAGACCGCTCAAACCTACGCAGACCTCACCTCTCGCCGCTTCACTCGCATCGCCGGTCTCAATGAAATCGATGTAGGGCACATCGAGGACGCATCAGTCGCGTTCAAAAACGACGTTGTAAATCACCGTGTCGAATTGGATTTTTCCCAGTTCGGTGGGGAAAACCCCAATCAATTCTCAAACCGCGTCCAACAAGGCTTTCGTCAACTCTTGGAAGACGCCAAATCGAAGAATTGCCATCGTGTAGTCGGCTTCCTACACGCTGGAACAATCGGCGTAATCCTTGACCACACGGCTGGACACGAGTTCGATTACCGAAGCCGTCCGAGAATGCCCAACTGCGCCTACACGATCATCAGCGAGAAGTCCAACGGCGGATGGACGGAGTGGGAACGCTGGCACTCGGACCACTTGACAACGTTAACGTAGAGCATGTCCGAATAGTTCTTTTTTGTGATATCAGTATAAAAAAGCACTTCTATGCTTCGCGCCCCTGTGCAACACCAAAGACATGAATCTCTGACACACCGAAGAGAACTAAAAGGACTACAGTGTCGCAATAGTTGTGCTTAGATTAAAGGGTGGCCAAAATGTCTGGAAGATTCGATCGGGCTATTCTCATAGCCATGCCCTTAATACCCGTCGTGATCTTACTGGCTGTTGGACTGTTTTTCATCACCACTCGGTGTAGCGAAGCACATCAGCCCACCCCAGATCTGATGGCCGAGGCCGTGCTGGAATCACCAGATGGCGATCCTGTAGGAACTGTCACTTTCCGGCAAACCACGACTGGCGTATTGATCATGGCCGAAATGAACGGGCTTAGCCCCGGCGGTCACGCCTTTATCGTGCATGAGGTCGGCGCGTGTACACCAGACTTTAGCGCTGCTGGCGATCACTTCAACCCCGAAGATGCGGAACACGGATTTATCCATCCAGTGTGGAAGCGCGGCGAAGGGACCCGAGGACACGGCGGCGACTTGCCCAACATCTATGCCGCATCCGACGGTTCTGCGCGTGCCGATTTCTTTACGGTTGGATTCACTCTGGACCCTGGACCACGCCATTCCGTATTTGACGCTGACGGATCGGCGATCATAGTGCACGCAAAGCCCGACGCCTACGGCGAAGAGGAGTCGGACACCGGAAACCGCGTCGCCTGTGGGATAATCCGCTCTGCTTAGCGCATCTGACAGCCTGTTGGAATGTACAGGCTATTTGGCCCAGAGGTAAGCAACCGATCGAATCTCTCAAATCGCAACTCTGATCCGTTCTTGCGAGCACTCTACAGCCGCCAACTCGGCGTTCGCACATTCGCAGGCCCGGCAATACACGGTCGGAGACGGGGGACTCATGTCAATTGCAATGCTAGGAGTTCCGCAGTGCGGGCAACGCGCCGCCATAGTCACCCCGCAAGTTATGCAGGTGAAATAAGTGCTATACGCGTCCTGCTGAAGCCGCATCATTCCACGATTGCACTTCATGCACTCGTTCTTTGACAACAACATCCAACCCGCTCCTTAACCAAATACATACGCTGGTAGAGATGATGCGCGTATCTTAAGGAATCGAATGAACGCGTTTCAATCACTTGAAACGCGTTCGAATGGGAAAACGCTTACAATCTGCGGCGCGCTACTCCAGCAAACCCTCTTGCGGCTTTGTCCACGGCGCACGTGCTGTCCACGCCTTCGGACGCGGCAACCGCCCCAGCTGAACCTCGACGATGCTCGGAGCATCAACCTCTACGGCGGAACGTATCGCCGTGGTTAACTCGTCAGGACTCGTGGCCAAGAAGCCAGCCGCACCATACGCCTCTGCCATCGCCACGAAGTCAGGATTAGCGAAGTCCGCTTCATACGAACCGCCGAAGTCTTGATCCAAGTCACGCGCGACGTTTCCGTATGCGCCATCGTTGAACACCACTGCCACAACGTTGATGCCATACTTCACCGCGGTCGAGAGTTCGCCGGACGAGTACATGAATCCGCCATCGCCCACGATGCAGATAACCGGTCGGTCCGGCACGCCCACTTTGGCACCGAGCGCTGTCGGATACGCGTATCCCAAGGTTCCCATATAACCGGAATCGATGTACGACCATGGGCGGTCGACCTCGAAGTGTTGCCGCGAATAGTAGCCCAGTTGCGTCATACCCCAAATGCCTGTTGCTTCGTCGGGATACGCGTTCTGAATGGCAACGAGCCACGGATACGCGGCGTCCTCGCTACGGTCATTCTCCCGATGCGCCTCTAACGCCGCTTTGTCGAATGCGTGACGCGCCGCCATTGCTTCGGGATCGCATCCGAGATCGTCCAACGCCGCGTTCAACTTTGTCAGCGTAGCTTTGGCATCGCCCTTCAGCTTCATCTTGTTCGGATGCGGCCTGCCGAGGATCGTCTCATCAGGATCGATGTGAATCACCTTCGATCCGCCGCCCGCTGGATTCCTAGGCGTGAAGCGTGTACCAATGGCAAGAATCACCTCGGCGTTGTCGATCATGCTCTTTATCGGACCTTCGGCTCCAACCCACGATCCGATGCTGTTGGGATGCGAATACGGGATCACGCCCTTGCCGCCAGCCGAGTTCACCACAGGCAATCCAGTCATCTCTGCCAGTTGCACCAACTCGTCAAACGCGTCCGACCTCGCAATACCGCCACCCGCGAAGATCACCGCCGATTTGGCATTCAGAATGTCGCGCGCGGCCTGTTCAATCAACGAATCCTCCGCCACTGCCCTATCACCCGGATGGCTCTCAAGCAACTCCACCTCTTCCCTCTCCACCTGACCTTCCGGCGGCATATCGATATACGTAGGCCGAGGTCTTCCAGAGCGCATCTGCTTAAAAGCTTCTTGGACCGCTCCCGGCGCTTCGTGAGGGCGTCGGATACAAGCTTGATACTTCGTGATGGGCTTGACCAAGTTGACTTGATTGACGATTTCATGCAGACCATCAAGCCCCTTGTTGATCTGCCCTCTTGGTACTTCACCAGCCAGCAGCAGAACGGGCGATGATCGCGCATACGCCGTCGCTAATCCTGAGCCGGCGTTGTAAAGACCAACCCCGGGAACCACCATCGCGACAGCGGGTTTTCCAGTCGCACGTGCGTAGCCGTCAGCCATGTGCGTGGTTGCGAACTCGTGCCTCGTCGTTATCATCCGTAAACCCGGCTCGTCACGGATGCCTGCCACGAGTCCGTACATCTGCACGCCCGGCAGCCCGAAGACGACCTCCACTCCCTCTCTAACCAATGATTTCGCTAGCGCTTCACCGCCAGATAGCTTTGCCACGATCTTCGCTCCCAAGCTGTTAATTCAATCAACGACACGATTTTTCAGGCTTATTCGATGGCGCCCGACTAACCGAATCGAAGCGTATGCAGGTTTAGTGGATTATACGAACATCCACCCGGACCAACACTCGTGTAGGCCACTCATTCCATTGATGGCAACAGCAGAGTCGGCATCATCGACGGCGGCACATCCTTGAGGTCGCTCGCATCATTCCAACGTGTGATACCGGTGCCGATCAGCACCGAGTCGAGCCCTGCCCGATTCGCACCTGCAATATCGGTGTGCAATTGATCACCGACGAAAGCCACCTTGTTGTATCCGCTGAGACGCTCCTTGATGGCGTCGAACATCGGTGCATACGGCTTGCCCAACTTTGTGAACTTCACCGCATCGTCATCACCGAAACACCGGGAAACCGCCGTTTCAATCATCTCCGCCAATCCACCTGGACCAATCGCAAAGCGATCCACTCCGTCTGGGTACAACACGTCCGGGTTCGGCACCACCAGATGAAGCGGATTGCCAGCATCCATCCTCCGGATAATCAGCGAGAGCATGTCGCTAGTAGCCTCGAACCAGTCGTACCCTGTGATACCCGCAATCGCCAAAGAGGTCGATACATCATCGTCAGGCGTCAAACCCACCGGCTCACAACCCGCGAGCCGTACGAACTCGACGGCATCGCCATGCCCCGTCGCTATGCACCGCGTTCCCGTGATCCCCCGCTCCTCGAAAAACCGACGCAGCAACGATCCAGCGGAAATGACCTGATCTTCCTCAATTCCAAAGCCCTGTCCTTGCATCACCTCGATCCGGCTCCCGGTCAGTCGCGAAGCATCGTTAGTAGCCAGCAACCACGGCTTGCCCGCCGCAGACAATCGATCCGTCAGCTCAACAGCACCCGGCAACGGATCGATGCCGTCTACCAACACACCGTAGGAATCGAATGCGATCGCGTCGTAGTTCTCAACCAAATGGTCTACCGATACGATCGTAGGTGCTGTATTCATCGAAACATCTCTCCGTTACCCCTTTAATCTCATTGAAACACGCAACAATCGACTTAGTCTGAGCGATGCCCCTCGCAGGTCAAGAAGCAACCCAAAGCAGCAATACAACGGTTGTACACTAGGTTTCATACAAGTCAGATTTTTCGAAGGGAGCAACTTATGAGCAAGCACTGGCAAATTGAAGATGTCAAGAAACATCCCGAGGAGTTCCTCGCCGCCGCCCAGAAAGAGGGCGCGCAGTACGTCACTGAGGACGGTATAGCAACCGCGGTCCTTATGCCCCTGGACCCTCCCCCGAAAACTGAGGGTAAGAAGTATCGGGATATCAAAGAGTGGCTTCTTGCACCTGAAGCACGCACCGAAAATCTTGTGCCGCCACGCCGGCACTACCGTCTCAGAACTCCACCGACATTCGATTAATCTCCCGCGTACCTACTCGATACTAACGTTGTATCGGAACTTCGACGCACGCGTCCTCACGGTGGCCGTAACGGGTTTCAGACAACGTTAAACCTGTAGACCGTGTTGATGCCCTGCTTCGGCCCGGATTTGGCCAGCAACTCTACGCCGGACTCCATTTGAAACTTACTAGTTTCAATCACCTGGCAGATGTCTATAATCGCATCGCTATAACTTAGTCTTAAGGCGTCGCGTATGTCTCCCGCCTGAAATACGATTTCACTCTTGCCAGCCGCTCTCGCATTATCCACTTGTCTCAGTAGATGGTTGCGTATCTTAGCCGCATCTCCAACAGGCATTTTGGCTTATCTCCTCGTAACAGTTCAAATCACCCCACCCTACCATTTGCTCGACTGCTCGTTGTAAACGTGGTCCGGCACCGCGTAGGAGATGCCGGCTTCGTCAAACGCAGACACTTGTATCAGACCTGCGAACTGGTCGTACATCCCTCGGTCGATGCGGCTGAGCAAAGGCAACTTGCGCAGGGTTGTATTGCGCATCAACCGCTCGTATCGCTGCTGTATCCTGAACCAGGCCAAGACGCCGATCGTCGACGTTGGCGGATACTTCAATTGCTCTGCCAGCTTGTTGCCGATGACCGCGCGAGAAACGCCGTAGATGTATTTCGCAAATGCCTGGCGCACCTGGGGATCAGTCATATCCGCCAACAGCGGTGCAGAGTTCACCAGCGAGTTCGCCATCGCGATCGATTCGACCCCCGGTTCGGGCTCACACATACCGCCGATTTCGAAAAGTTTGAGCGCATCTGCCTCATCGCGGAAAAGTATCGTCTCCGGGATACCCATCAACCAACCGATGTAACGCCACGCAGCCATGAAACTCGCCGCCTCTTCCTCTGTGTAACTCGCTCCCAACCTTCTCATATGCGCGAGCAATCTCGCAGAAAACGCGGTGATCGCGAAACCCAGATGAGCCGAACTCAACGGGACGCCCCAAGCGTCTGCGTCCCATTCGTTCGATTCGTTGAGAAGCCGCCTGACTTGCGCGTGAATCAAGCGAATCCTCACAGATAATTTCCACCCGTCGCCGTGTCTCTCCAATCCACCGGGCAGAAAACACTCGACCAAATGCCGGTTGTTCTGCTGCAAACGCCTCACACCCTGATCACGGACCCGTCCAGTGATGAAAAAGGATTTGGATATGTTGGTCATAAAACCTTCGATCAGCACTCCGCTTACGAAAGATGCCAAGATGACCTTCGAGTTCCGATGAAACATCTGAACACCAGCGGGAAATTCTGACAGATCCACCCAATCGGGCAGGGTCATACTGTCAAAGAAATCTCGGAGAATAGTGGGCGCCCCCTTCAATCCGTCCTCATCATTGTCCATCGCCGCTTGCAGCAACTGCCGCATCTCGAACGGATCCAGATCTGCAAGTTCCAACATCAACGCGTCCGCTTCTGGATCGGCGACGTAGGTGTGAGCGATATAGTTCCTAGCTATTTCCGGCTCAACAACTCGGGCGCGTTCATAGCCCGGCTTATTGTCAGATGGAATTCGCATTGAAACGCAAGTCTTGTAATCGGGGGGGGGGGGGG
>DAOUJE010000112.1:0-60665 GCA_034423055.1 Dehalococcoidia bacterium
CTAAGCGTCGTCCGAGGTCGGCGTAGCCGATGTGTTGGAGGAGCATGGCGGATGCTTTGAGCATGGATGATGGGTCAGCGTATTGGGCGCGTCCTTCGGTGACCATGCGTGGAGCGGATCCGTGGATGGCTTCGAACATGGCGTATCGAGTACCGATGTTTGCGGCACCAGCAGTTCCGACTCCGCCTTGTATCTCTGCGGCTTCGTCGGTGAGGATGTCGCCGTAGAGGTTAGGCATTACGAAGACTTGGAAGTCGGAGCGTCGTGCGGTGTCCAGCAGCTTGGCGGTCATGATGTCGATGTACCAACCGTCCCACTCGATGCTGGGGTATTCCTCGGATACCCGTTCGGCGACTTGTAGGAAGCGTCCGTCGCTGAGTTTGACGATGTTGGCTTTGGTGACGACGGTAACGCGGTCGCGCCCGTTCTGCTTGGCATGTTCAAATGCAGCGCGGATGATGCGCTCGGAACCGGGTTCGGAAATGAGACGGAAGTCGATGGTGAAGTCGTCGGTGACATCAATGCCGTCGGAACCGAGGGCGTAGAGGTCCTCGGTGTTTTCTCGGAAGAACACCCAGTCGATGCCTTCGGACGGTACGCGTACTGGTCTGACGTTTGCGAAGAGGTCCAGTTCCTTCCTCATCCCGACGTTGGCGGATTCGAGGTTGGGCCAACCGTCTCCCTTTTCCGGTGTGGTTGTCGGTCCCTTGAGGGTGACATCGCACTCTTTGATCTCGGCAAGCACGTCATCAGGTATGGACTGAAGATGGGCTGCGCGGTTCTCAATTGTGAGGCCTTCGATATCGCGGAACTCGATTTTGCCGCTGGTGACTGCATCGGCGAGGAGGCGTTCTAGGACGCCGCGAGCGGTATCGGTAATTGCGGGTCCGATTCCATCACCGCCGATCAGTCCGATCTTGATCGTGTCCAGCGCGGCGTAGTCGACGAAATCCGCCGACTCCTTCATCGCCGCTACACGCTCGATCTGCCTCTCCAGCAGACTGCCGAAATGCTCTTTTGCTCGCTCTATCGCCGTATTCTGCATCCGTTGTTCCTTTAGGTTTGCGACTATTCGAATCCGGCATCGACAGCCGGATCAGTGAATCTCGGGATCACTCCCACTTGTGAGGTTTACCTTCCTTCGGCAGCAACTTGCCGGTATCTTGCCGAATCGCGTGAGTTTCTGCCGTTTTGCCGCGATTCTTGCTGGTAACTTGCCGCACACCGTCCAGTCCTGCTGCTCCCAACGCCTCGATATGACCCATCGCCACAAACAGAACATCCGCTGCCTCATTGCAGATTCCGACCTCATCATCCTCATCCACCGCCTCGCTCAACTCTCGCATCTCCTCCGACAAGATCGGGCGGCGCCGTGCAATTATGCTCGCCGGTTCACTACCCTCGAAATGCCCCGATCCGAAACCCCAGCGATTGTGGAAATCCCACACCTCACGCGCCATTTCCGAAACAGTCCGAACAAATTCCTCTTCTGATACTGAATTCGGCGCGTATCGGGGCTGATCGGCGACGCTCACAGCGGGATGTTCCCGTGCTTCTTAGACGGCATGTCGTCAACCTTGTTCGCCAACATATCCAAGGCATCGATCACCCGAGAACGCGTATCTCGCGGATCAATGACATCGTCGATATAACCACGGTTGGCAGCAATATACGGGTTCGCGAATCGATCGCGGTAGTCCGCAACCAACTCTTGACGCTTGGCATCAGCATCATCAGCCGCCGCAATCTCCCGCCGAGAAATCACATTCACCGCACCCTCCGGACCCATCACCGCGATCTCCGCCGTCGGCCAAGCCAAGTTCACATCGCACCGCAACTCCTTGCTCCCCATCACGATGTACGCCCCTCCATAAGCCTTCCGCAGGATAACCGTAATCTTCGGCACCGTAGCCTCCGAATACGCGTACAGCATCTTCGCCCCGTGACGAATTATGCCGCCCTGCTCCTGCGCCGTACCTGGCATAAACCCCGGAACATCAACCAAAGTCAGCACCGGAATGTTAAACGCATCGCAAAACCGCACGAACCGCGCTCCCTTGTCCGACGCGTCAATGTCCAAAACCCCTGCAACCTCGTTCGGCTGATTCGCAACGATTCCAACCGTCGAACCTGCGAAACGCCCAAAGCCAACCACGATGTTGCGCGCGAATTCCCCATGCACCTGCATGAAATCGCCATCATCCACCAGCTCCTCCACAACATCCAAAACGTCATAAGGCATATTCGGATCATCCGGGATCACGGATGCCAACCTCTCGGAACGCCGATTTTCCGGGTCTTCACAAGCAATCGACGGGGGTGAAGATGCATTATTCGAGGGCAAAAACCCAATCAACCGTCGAACTTCCGCAAAACATGCATCCTCATCAGCCGCAGCCCAATGTGCCACTCCAGACGTCGTCGCATGCATCCCCGCACCGCCCAAATCCTCATGACTAACGTCTTCGCCAGTAACCGAACGCACCACATCCGGACCCGTGATGTACATCTGCCCTATCGACTCAACCATAAAGATGAAGTCAGTCATCGCAGGAGAGTAGACCGCGCCACCTGCCGAAGGACCGGCGATGACGGTGATCTGCGGTATGACACCAGATGCGAGCGTGTTGCGTCGGAAAATCTCACCATAGCCAGCGAGTGAGTCGATGCCCTCTTGAATGCGCGCGCCGCCAGAGTCGTTTATCCCGACAACCGGAGCACCAACTTTTATGGCGTGATCCATCACCTTAGAGATCTTTTGCGCGGCGATTTGGGATAGCGAACCGCCGAGGACGGTGAAGTCTTGTGCGTAGCCGAATACGGTTCGACCTTCGACCTTTCCCCATCCAGTTACCACCGAGTCGCCTTCGAAGCGCTGCTTGTCAAGCCCGAGGTCGGTGGAACGATGGGTGTTGAAGGTGTCGATCTCAGTGAAGTGACCGTTGTCGAACAGCTTTGCCAAGCGTTCGCGGGCGGTGAGTTTGCCGCGTTTCTGCTGCGATTCGATGCGCCGTTCGCCGCCGCCGAGTTTAGCCGTCGAGCGACGTGATTCCAATGCCGTGAGACGGCTTTCGAAACCGTTGGCTGAAGACGTTTTTTCTTGTTGCTGAGTGATCTCTCTTCGCCCCTGTTGAGCCGGAAATCGAGCGCGCTTCGAATCTTCGATTTATCGCAGCCGCCAACTTAGAATCCTAACTTACGACGGAACCGCGCGATGTAACACTCACTCCCGTCCACCGCAACTTCAATTGCCGTTCAACATAGACGAAGCCAAACATCGGTCACCGCTGAAAATCGGTGGTCGCATCTTCGATTGGGGTTCCCGCACCTACATCATGGGAATCCTGAACGTCACACCTGATTCGTTTTCGGGCGACGGCACGATGCAGAACGGAATGGATTGGATAGCCTCATCCGTCGATACAGCGCTGCGGATGGAGGACAACGGTGCGGACATCATCGACATCGGCGGAGAGTCGACGCGACCGGTGTCGGTCTATCCCGATGCCCGCCCTGTTCTTGCAGACGAGGAGCTCGAGCGCGTACTGCCCGTCATTGCAGCTTTGAGGCAACGCAGCGATATCCCGATCAGCATCGATACTCGCAAATCTGAAGTCGCGGATGTTGCGCTCTCCGAGGGTGCAAGCATGGCGAACGACGTGTCGATGTTGTCAGACCCTGACATGGCGAAGCGCGTCGCCAAGCACGACGTACCGCTCGTAATCAGTCATATCCGAGAGAAAGCCCAATACCAGAATGTCGTCGCCGACATCAGCGCGGAGCTTGGCGACGCGGTTTCAAGCGGGCTAGGAGATGGAGTATCCGAATCTCGAATCATCGTTGATCCGGGCATCGGTTTCGCCAAGAATGCGTCTCACAGCTTGGAAGCGTTGCGACATCTGGATTCGATCAAGACCAACCTTGGCAATCTCCCCATCTTGATAGGCGCATCTCGCAAATCATTCATCGGTGCGATCCTTGACGCGGAGCCATACGATCGGGTCGAGGGCAATGCGGCCTCCACCGCGCTTGCCATCGCTTCGGGCGTCGATATCGTTCGGGTCCATGAAGTCCGCGAGATGGCGCGAGTTGCAAAGGTAGCTGACGCGATCGTCAGAGGTTGGGAACCTAGATATCAAGGATCGAAGAGCGAGCGTGTGCGGCGTGCGGTTGAAAGGGAAACCTGAGTGGTCTCGGACCTCAAACCGAACACCGCCTATATCGGTCTCGGCAGCAATCTTGGTGACCGCGTTGCTTATCTGCGATCCGCCGTTAAGGCGATTCAACATCTCAGTGGTTCAATGTCTGTATCGTCGGTGTATGAATCCAAGCCGTTTGGCGTCGGCGATGAACGGCAACCGGTGTATCTGAACATGGCGGTGTTGATAGAGACGAAACTGGACGCGGAACAGTTGCTGTCAGAACTCATGGAAATTGAACGAGCCAACGGACGTGTCCGGGTGCGAAGAAACGAGTCGCGTACCTTGGACCTCGACATTTTGATGTTCGGCGACGAACTGATCGAGACTTCAGCTTTGGTTGTGCCTCATCCGCGAATGCACGAGCGGGGGTTCGTGATGCTGCCGCTCGCCGAGATTGCTCCAGATTTGGTTCATCCCGTGTTGCGGCGCACCATGTCGGAGATTGCGGCGGAGCTGCTATGCCAAGGTGTGCGAAGGATCGGCAGTCTCGATACCGTGTTGTCGCAGATGTCTTCTAAGAATCCTGTCTGAGTGCTTGGATGAAGATGTACGCCGCGACGACGAGGAAAATCGCCCAGATGAAGATGCGAGGACTGATCTTTTTGAACACTGAGAATCTGTACCGAACAGGATGGCGTGGGCGATGAGCGACGGGCCGTTTTCAGCAATCGTATCCGACATCGACGGCACGCTTTTGACGCGGGTGAATGATCGCATTTCGGAGCGGTTGAAGGCTGCGGTGGCGGAGGTTACGAGTCGGGGGATACCGTTCTCTTTGTCTACGGGCAGGATGCGACGCTCGGCTTGGAAGGTGCATGAAGAGATTGGTGCGAACGCTACGATGGTGTGCTATCAGGGTGCGATGGCGGTGGATGCGGAGACGAACACTTTGCTCAGGCATGAGCGGTTGGATAAATCGACGGCGGGGGCGGCGATCGAGTTTTTCAAGGATCGGGGGTTGGATATCCGGGTTTATGTGGATGATGATGTGTTCGTTTCTTACGAAAATGAGGAAGATTTCGACTATGCGCAACGGAATCATGCCAAATTGGTGAGGGTTGATGATCTGTTTCCGTTGGCGAAGCGGGAGCCTACTGTGGTGCTTGGGATATCGCCTCCGAGCGAGATGGGGGAGCATGTCGATGATGTTGCTCGGTTGCTGGGGGCGTCTGCTGAGGTGACGCACTCTTTGCCGCATTTTTGCGAGATTGGGTCGCCGCGGGCAGGAAAAGTGCGCGCTTTGCGCTGGCTGGCTGAGCGTTATGGGTTGGATTCGTCGGACTACATCACGTTCGGGGATGGGTTGGGAGACCTCGAAATGGTCCGCTGGGCTGGTCGGGGATATGCGGTTGGAAATGCTCATCCGATGGTGGTTGAGGCGGCGAATGATCACATCGCCGGGCCGGACAGTGAGGGGGTGGCGATGGAGTTGGAGCGGCTGAGTCGGGGTGGGATGTTGAAACGGTAGGGTTGACACCTCCGTTTGCCGAATATTCAAATTCGCTTATAATGCGGCGCAGTGGCAGTGTTCGCTCTAATGGTGCGAAGCGTTATCTACGACTCTGATCTGAACCTGACTCAACCGCGACATGTCCGTAACCTATCTGCTGAAGAGAGTTGGACTCTTCGTATTGGTTGTTTGGCTTGGGGTGACGATCAACTTCTTCTTGCCGAGGTTGGCGCCCGGCGATCCAATACAGGAGTATCTGGGTCAGTTAGCGCAGGCTGGGATGTTTGTGGGTGACCCGTCGGCAGGGTTCGTGGAGGAGTATCGGGCGAAATTCGGACTGGATAAGCCACTTTGGCAGCAGTACGTCAACTACTGGATCGATGTGTCACAGTTCAATTTCGGGTTGTCGGTGGTTGACTACCCAGTAGAAGTTACGAGAGTGATTCGGGCAGCGTTGCCGTGGACGTTGGGGTTGCTTTCAGTTGCAACCATGATCGGATTTTTCATCGGTACTTTACTCGGCGCGCTGATGGTCGCGGCACCTGGGCGTTGGAAACACCTGTTCAACTGGTCAATGCCTATCGTGATGGTGGTTCACTCGATACCGTATTTCCTACTCGGCATCATGCTAATAGCCTTGTTCACGGTCACTTGGGCGCTCTTTCCGGTTGGTGGTGGTTACACTCTGGGCGAGTCGCCGGAGTTTAGTCTCGACGGACTTTTCACTCTGGCGAAACATGCCTTTCTGCCCGCGCTCTCGCTGGTTGCAGTAGCAGCGGGCGGTTGGGCGATTGTGATGCGCTCCATGATGGTGATCGTACAAGGTGAGGACTATGTTCAGATGTCGCGTGCTATGGGGTTGAAGTCGTGGAGGGTTTTCTACTCGTACCAGGTGCGGAACGCGTTGCTACCTCAGATCACATTCTTGGCACTGAGTTTGGGATTTATCGTGTCGGGATCTGCACTTGTGGAAGTAGTGTTTTCATATCCGGGGATCGGTTACGTGCTGCTCGATGCCATAACTGTCAAGGACCTGCCTCTGTTGCAGTTGATTCTTTTGGTAGTAATCATCGTGGTGACGTTGTTTCTTGTGTTGCTGGATGTCATCTACCCGATACTTGATCCTCGGATACGACACGAGACGGAGTAGCGAAGTTGTTTTTCGATGGTTGAGCGGACCAGTAATGAAGTTCCTTCTGTGTCACTGATGACCAGATTTTTCCGTTTGATCTCGGGTAACATACTTTTGCTGATTGGGCTGATTCTTCTCGCAGCGGTAGTTGCATTTACGGTGTTGGGCTACCTTTTTGTCGACCTAGAATTGGCACGGCTAAACTCGGCGCCGCTCCGACAACCGCCGTCAATGGAGCATTGGTTCGGCACCGACGCGGTTGGCAGGTCGATCCTCGCACTGCTCGTGATCGGCACACCCAAAACTCTCCTCATCGGATTGCTGGCTGGCATCTGCGGTATCACCATCGGCACATTCCTAGGATTCTTCGCCGGATACGTGCGTGGTTGGGCCGACACTTTCATCCGCATCATCTCAGACGTGTTATTCGTCATCCCGATCCTGTTTTTGCTCGTCTTCATCATTGAATACTTCCCGGTGGGCGCGGTTTGGATCATGGGAGTGGTCATCGGGGTGCTTTCTTGGATGGGCACCGCGCGAACTGTGCGAGCCCAAGTTTTGACGCTTCGTGAACGCGCATTCATCAACATGGCACGCGCGTCTGGGGCCAGTACTTGGCGAATCATCCTCGTCGAGCTCATGCCCAACTTGACCTCTTACCTAGCCGCCAGCTTTGTACAAGCTGTTTCTGGAGGCATATTGTTCTCGATCGGCTTGGAGGTGCTGGGGCTCGGCCCCTCAAACTCGCAGACCCTTGGATGGTCGATCTGGTGGGCGAATGACTACGGAGCGGTGTTGCGTGGCTACTGGTGGTGGTGGGGTTCGCCCGTTGTGATGATCGTGATTATCTTCCTAGGGCTGTTTCTGACGTCTTTGGGGCTTGACCGTGTCGCCAATCCACGTTTGAGAGGCTCGTCGTGACGTCACAAAACGGCGGGCCGGTCTTGAAGGTCAATAATCTTACGGTGGAGTATGAGACGCCGCGGGGGATGTTGCGCGCTGCGGACGATGTTTCGTTCGAGTTGTGGCCAGGGCAGCGTTTTGGGCTAGTAGGAGAATCTGGTTCCGGGAAGACGACGACTGCGTTGGCGCTGATGCGTTTGACGCAGCTTCCCGGGCGAATCGTCGGTGGCGAGGTGCTACTCGACGGCGTCGACCTACTCGGATTGTCAGAAAACCGGATGCGCGAGATGCGGTTGGCGCAGATATCTTATGTGCCGCAGGGCGCGATGAACTCGCTCAACCCGGTCGTCAAGGTAGGCAATCAGATCGCCAATGGATTCAAGGACCACGTCGATAATATGGGCAGGTCAGAGATATCCGAGCGGATCGTTGAGGTGCTACGGAGTGTCGGCCTTGACCCCGCGGTTTCCCGTATGTATCCGCATGAGTTGAGCGGTGGCATGAAGCAGCGCGTGGCGATAGCAATCGCGGTTTCCCTCGGCCCAAAGGTCATAATCGCAGACGAACCTACGAGTGCGCTTGATGTGGTCGTACAGCGAGAGGTGATGCTCACGCTCCGGCGGTTGCAGGAAGAGATAGGCGCGGCGGTGCTCATCGTAGGACACGACATGGGGCTGATGGCGCAGTTCGCTTCACACGTAGGAGTCATGTACGCCGGTAGGCTTGTCGAAGTCGGACAAGTATTGGACATCTTCGATGATCCGTTTCACCCATACACTCGCGCGCTAATCGCAAGTCTGCCATCTACCAGTCGACGCCATCGTCTCACAGGTATACCCGGTCTGCCTCCAGCTTTGCTCGAACTTCCTACCGGATGCTCGTTTAATCCGCGTTGCGAATCGGTGATGGATGTATGCAGTTCGGTTGATCCTGCCTTCGAGCAGATTCGCGATGAGCGTTGGGCAAGCTGCCATCTCTACGCTGAAAAGGGAGCGAAAAAATGAGCGCTGTCCTCGAAGCAGATCGCCTGACGCGTGTATTCAGTCGCGGGTTGTTCAACAAAGTTGAGAACGTCGCGGTCAATCAGATCAGTTTGCAGGTCAACGACGATGACCCGAGCATCACAGTTATCGCTGGCGAGAGCGGCAGCGGCAAGACGACTTTGGCTTCGATGCTCCTAGGCTTCATGCGTCCCACGAGCGGCGTGATCCGTTACCGGGATCGGGATATCTACTCTTTGAAAGGGAGCGATTGGTGGGAGTTTCGCCGAAACGTTCAGCCGATATTCCAAGACCCGTTCGAGGTGTTCAATCCCGTTTATCGCGTCGACCGGATACTAACTCAACCCGCGCAGTTGTATGGCCTCGCTGAATCCGACGATGAGGCGAGAGAGATGGTAGAAGAGGCATTGCGGCAGGTCGGTCTAAGACCGGCGGAGACCTTGGGCCGTTTTCCTCACCAATTGAGCGGTGGTCAGCGCCAACGTATCACGGTTGCTAGAGCATTCCTTTTGAAACCGAAGGTTATCGTCGCGGATGAGCCGGTTTCGATGATCGATGCCTCGCTGAGGGCAACAGTATTGGAGAGCCTTCGCGAGTTGAAGACGGAACTGGGTATATCAATCATCTACATCACTCACGACCTCACCACTGCGTACCAAGTTGGCGACACGATCTACGTGCTCTATCGAGGTTCGGTGGTTGAGGCCGGCAACGTTGAACACGTTGTTCAAGAGCCGTCACACCCGTACACGCAGTTGTTGATGGGCTCGATCCCGGTCCCAGATCCCCGCGTACCGTGGGGTGAGAATCTGGCGCCTATAACCACGCGAGATGAGCGGGAGGAAATCGTGGAGGGTTGCGCTTTTGCGCCACGCTGTCCCCACGCATTCGATCGGTGCGCGAACGATCCTCCGCATTTCCAGCTAGACGACAATCGAGCTGTCAAGTGTTTTTTGAATGAAGATCGCCCCGTTACTAACCTAGATTCGCTGATTAACGGCGCGGTGAACGCTTCGAATTAGACAGGTTCCCGTGTCGTGTTATCTTTCATATCCGTATGTGAACACCGAATGCCGCCAAGATCCATAAGGAGAAAATCTGATGTTCAAACTGCATAGGTATATCTCGGTCGCCTTGTTGACCGTCGTGATATCGGCCGTCGCGTCGATAGCTTGCACCCAAGAGACGATCGTCGTCCAAACCGTGGAAGTGCCGGTAGACCGCGAAGTACGCGTTGTTGAGACCGTCGTCGTCGAGAAAGAGACGATTGTTGAAGGTCAGACCGTTGTACAGACGGTCATCGTCGAGAGGGAGCGCGTCGTCGAGGGCCAGACGGTCGTCGAGACCGTAGTGGTTGAAAAAGAGGTCGTCGTCCAGCAAGAAGTTGCTGTAGAGGTCGAGAAAGTCGTAACGGCTACCGCCGAGCCGACGGCAACACCGCCGGCAGCAGCTGGAACCGAAGGACTTCGAGACGTTTCGCGGGATCGAACCCTGGTCATCGCAATCGGCGGTCAACAACTTGACCCTGCAAACATGAACCTGTTGTCAGGTGGAGGTCTGAGCCGTATCCGAACGTTCTCCAACAATTCGTGGCTCGAGTTCCTGTTCTACTTCGGGCATCACGACGGTAAGGTGCGACCGTGGCTGGCCAAAGACTGGCAGTACAACGATGCCAACGACGAGATTACGATTACGCTTCGTGACGATGCACATTGGTCCGACGGAACGCCGTTCACGGCCGAAGACGTTCGATACACATGGCAAGACCTGATCCTCGACAACCCGTCCAGCGCGTTCCACTTCCGCCTAAAAGGTGCGGTCGAAAGTGTTGAAGCACCTGATGACTATACCGTCAAACTCAACCTGACTCGGCCCGACAAGCGAATATTCTTCATCCTCTTCCAAGAGAACTCCGAAGAACAGTTGCCGGTGCTACCTAAGCACATTTGGGAAGGCAAGGACCCAGAGACTTTCGAGAACGTCGACATTTCGCAGGGTTGGCCGGTCGGAACAGGCGCTTTCAAGCTGGTGAAAGCAGCTCCCGAGGCTTTGATCTTTGACCGCGACGACAACTGGTGGGCCGCAAAAGCCGGGGTTGCTCCGTTACCCGCGGTCGAGCGCATCGTGTTTGCACCATCCGGCGACGAGCAATCGATCGCTCTGCGATTGGCACGTAACGAGATCGACCTGCAGTTCACTTTCCAACCTGGTTTGTTCGAGCTGACCCGCGTTCGTAACCCAAAGGTCATTTCGTGGCAAGACGACCCGTTCATCCACGATCCCAACGGGTGCATGATTTCGATGACGATGAATAACAAAGTCGCTCCGTTCGACGACCCAGCCGTTCGACGCGCGCTGAACTTCGCCATCGACAAGCAATCTGTAGCTAACCTCGCGTTCGAAGGCACTACCATGCCCGTTGCAGTTCCGCTCGCGATCGGATTCCCGGGTCCGGCGGCGTACTACGAGCAGATCAGAGACCTGATCGAAGCCGACGGCACCGACCAACACAACCCGGAAAAAGCCGCGGAGATCATGGAAGCCGCCGGATACTCTCGAAACGATGACGGTTTCTGGACCGATTCGAACGGCGAAGTCCTCTTGATCGAGCTTTGGAACCCGTCCCCTGGGTACTGGAAGATGTCACGCGCCGGAACCGCTGTCGTCGAGAGTGCCCAACGGGCCGGTTTCGACGCTGTCGAACGCCGTGGCCTTACCGGTTTCTGGGGCAAGCAGGCGGTTGGAGACCTCCCGTCATGGCTGACGTGGCACTGCGGCAGCACCGTTGAGCCGTACCAGACCTACGTCCACTGGCACTCCAACAACTCGGCTGACATCGGCGAGACGGTCGCTTACTTCTTGTCTGCGCCGCGTTACGAGAACCCCGAGTACGACGCCATAATCGACCAGATGGGAGACTTGGACGCGTCGCCGGACAACGCGGAATATGTCGACCTGTTCCGCCAAGCGACGGAGATAATCCTGCGCGACATGCCAGAGATCCAACTGGTAATCGACGGACACATCAATGCCATGAACACGACCTACTGGACGGGTTGGCCCACAAGCCAGACGGCAGACCTACGCTCAGAGCGCATCTGGGCGGAGTTCTACCACGCGATCATCCGATTGCAACCGGCTGGTGGATAGGTCTGCCGGCACATCCGAATCGGGTAAACCGTACAGCGCCCACTCGCGAGTGGGCGCTGTCGCGTATGCCCGTAGGTACACTTATCGGTTGGCAACAGAACGGGTCTGAAACGCGACAGGATTGCTGACCAGCCGCGTCACGACACTCCAACCTATGTACCAACTCACCCGTCGTACAACATCCTTCGTCGCAACGGTTTTCCTAGCAGGCTCTCTCGCCTTCCTAGTACCTCGGTTGCCAGCGTTATGGACCGAATACGGGTCGTTTCCAAGCGTCGCAGACTTTACAAATTGGTGGCTATGGGTTCTGGAAGGCGGATTCATCAGCGACAAGGTTACGCAAGCTGTTCCGTGGACTCTGGCTTTGATGGGGCTGGCGACCGTGGTGTCGTTCGTCATCGGATCGATTGCTGGGGCTTTGATGGCATCTCCGTTCGGAAAGATCGGGCAGGTGGCGCGTTGGGGGACACCCGCGGCGTTGACGATGTATGCGACGCCCTACTTCATATTTGGGATGGTCTTGATTTGGGTCTTCGTTTGGCTTTGGGAGGTGTTCCCTACGGGTGGGGGTTACACGTTGGGGGAGACGCCGACTCTGACGTGGGAGGGGATAGGAACGCTGCTTTGGCACGGGACTTTGCCGACGCTCAGCATCATTTTGACGGGAACGGCGCACTGGCTGGTGTTGATGCGTGGGATGATGGTGACGATCGAGGGCGAGGACTACGTGATTCAATCGAGGGCGATGGGGTTGAAAGATTGGCGGATATTTGCTTGGTACCGGATGCGAAATTGTGCTTTGCCGCAGTTTACGCAGCTTTTCCTGAGTATGGGGATCATCTTCACAGGCGCGGTGATGGTTGAGATCGTGTTCGCATATCCGGGGATCGGATACTTGCTGCAGCAGGCGATCCTCGGAAATAATGCTGGATTGGTGCAATCGATAGTCATCACCACTGCGATCATTTTCGCGGTACTGCTGGCGATCATGGAAACGCTTTACCCGTTGATAGACCGCCGGATTGTGCGAAATTAGATTGGAGCGGTTGAGCGGGGTGGGTTGAGTTTTTGAGACGTTGTATCGCCGCTAGATTGCCGCTGACTGCCGCTGGGGGGGGGGCGGCAATGACGGCAATATCACGGCGGAGGGTGTTTTGCGGTGGTATTCGAGATGAAAAGCGAGGGATGTGTCGGATATGGGCATATATTGGATGTGTAATGATGGTTTTCGTAGAATTTGAGGGTTTTGTTTGGAAGGGGAATTTAGAACAAACTGCCGCTGGAGCGGCAATTTAGCGGCAACGCGAGTTTTTGAACAAGTTCAAAAAGTATGTGTTGGGGGCTTTGGGATTGGCGGTGCCCTGCTCGCGTCGTGGGCAGGTTTGAAACCTGCCCTTACCGTCATTTTCTCCAGCAATGGGGGGGGGTGTTGTGCGAAAGGGGCGGGGTACGGCGCTATGGCTCTACTAGGACTTCGTCGTCGTAGCGGGCTCTTAGGTGGATGTCGCCGTTGGTGGCGTCGATGCCTACTATGCCGTAGCCGAAGGGGACGGTGTAGGGGTTGGGGTCGGTGTCGAATTTGCCGCCTACTTGGACGGCCCAGATTTGTCGTTGCATTCGGGGCGAGTCGGGAGTGTAGAGGTCGGACTTGGTGAGTTCTTGGAGTTTTCGGAGTCGCATGATGCCGACTCGGATGCGGATCTGGTCGTATCCGGCGAATTCGATGTCTTCGATGACTTCGGCTAGGGAGGCTTTGGCGATGTCGATGGCTTGGGATTCGGTGATTGGGGGGTCAGGGTCGATTGTGGGTGCGGGGTCTTCTTGGGCGGTGCAGGCGATGGCGAAAGCGACCGTGAGAAACAGAGTAGCCCAGACGGCGTGTTTTGAACTGTGATTGCGGTGATTTTTAGTGATTGCCATGATTGGTCCGCTCCCGTATCGGGGTACGGGGTAGGATTCGCGGGTGTGGCAGGTGTTGGTGCGGGCATCCCCTGCGAACTCGCTTCGCTGGTTCGCAGGTTGTGTGTCGCGCTTTTAATTTACATGGATGGACAGGATGAAGGGGATGTATTGGGGTGGGCGTTGCTTCAGCTGGCTACCGATATCGAGTCGACTTTGCGGATGATGTCTTGGGTGTTTACTAGGTGTTTGCCTAGTCCGAGGGTTTTGGTGTCGATGCCCATGGCTAGGCCTAGGAGTTGGGGTAGGTGGATGATGGGGAGGTCGGCTTTGCCGCGTCTGTTTTGTCGGCGGGCTTTGGGCTGGTAGCCGTCGAGGTTGAGGTGGCAGAGGGGACATGGGGTGACCATGGCGTCGGCACCGAGTTCGCTGGCGGTGCCGGTGTGGTTGGCGACCATGCGGAGGGAGTTGCGTTGGTTGATGAGCAGGATGGGGAAACCGCAGCAGGCGGTTTTGCCGGGGAAGTCGATGACGTTGCCGCCGACGGCTTCGATGACGGTTTCGAGTGATGTTTGTCGTTCGGGGTTTTCGTCGAAACCGAGTGCGTCTGATGGGCGGACGATGTAGCAGCCGTAGAAGGGGGCTAGGTTGACGCCGGAGAGTTCCTTGACGAAGGTCTTTTTGAGTGTCTCGACGCCGATGTCCTCGACGAGAATCCACAGCAGGTGCTTGACGGTGGTGTTGCCGCTGTAGGACAGTCCCTCTTCTGCGAGGTAGCCGTTGATTTCTTCCAGATAGTCGGCGTCTCGTCGAACGCGGCGATCGGCCTGCGCCATTACGCCTTGGCACGTAGAGCAGATCGTCATGACTGGTAGCCCTAACTGCTCAGCCATTGCCAAGGTGCGGATGTTTAGGATGTCGCCGAGTTTCTGGTCTTTCTCTTGGAGCACGCCCGCGCCGGTGCAGGAAGCGCCCGTTAACTCGACCCATTCGATGTCGAGTTTTTCCATGACTGCGACTGCGGAATCGAAAAGTTCGGGTCCGGCGCCTCGTGCGACACAACCTGGATAGAAGGCGAATTTCACGAGTCACGCTCGCTTTCTACTTTTTCGAAGATGCGGGTTATCTTCTCTTTCTCGTCGGCTTTATGCGGCACTATAGGTGGCATCTTGCCTTTCAGGGCTGATTTGACGCCAATCTCGGCGAGGTCGATCAGGCGTGGAACGTTGGTGTAACCGGCTGATTCGACTGCCAATCGCGCTTCGTCGAGACGTCCGTGCTTCTTGACCGACTTGTTGAACGATTCGGTGTGGCGGTAACCGGATGTGTTGGTATTTCCGGCCTCTATCGCCATGTCGCGCATCTCCATGATGCGGTCCATCGGCGCGACATCCTTGGGGCAGACTTCGACGCACTTGAAGCAGCGCGTGCAGTCCCAGATTCCGCCCTCGACATCGTTGAGCTCTTTCAGTCGCGCATCGCGTTGGTCGTCGCGCGGGTCTTCCACGAATCTCCACGCTTTTGCCAACGCGGCTGGGCCGATGAATGCTTCGTCGACTTCCAAGACGGTGCAGTCTGAGACACATGCGCCGCACATGATGCAGTTCATGGCGGTCAGCAGATTCACCATCGATTCGTCACTCGCCACGTACTCGCCCTGCTCCGGCTCTGCGTCAGGTTGGAGGTACGGACCGACTTGTCGCACTTTGTCGAAGAATGTGTCTAGGGTTACTACCAAGTCTTTGATGACCGCTTGGTTGCCCATCGGCTCGACGATGATCGTCACGCCTTCTTCGCCAATGTCGGCGATGCGTGACTTGCATACGAGCTTGGCATCGCCGTTGACGCGCATCCCGCATGAGCCGCAGATCGAGGCGCGGCAGGCGCAACGCAACGCCAGAGTGCCGTCGACCTCTTCGCGGATCTGGATCAGTGCATCGAGGACCGTGGCATTGGGATGGACATCGAGTTCGAACTCGTCCCATCGCTGCTGACCCTGGCCCATCGTCTCAGGGTCGTATCTGCTAACTTTCAGTTTTGCTTGCATCAGTAGACCCTCTTGACCGGTTCCCATTTCGTAATCGTCACTGGGGAAGTCTCGACTCGCACTCCGTCCTCGCTGTCAGTGTCTTGGTAAGCGAGCGTGTGCTTAAGCCAGTTCTCGTCGTCGCGTTCGGTGATGTCGGTGCGGAAATGCGCTCCCCTGCTCTCCTTGCGCGCCAGTGCGGAGTGGACAATCGCCTTGCCAACATCGGCCATGAACTCCATCTCTAATGTGAAGATGAGGTCGGTGTTGAAGACCTTACCTTTGTTCTGTACCGACATTTTCGGCACTCTGGCACTCACATCGTCGATGGCTGCTTTCGCGCCTTCCATCGAGGCTTGATCGCGGAACACTCCGATGCCTTTGGTCATCTCGTTCGCCATGTAGTTGCGGATTGCGGCCCAGTTCTCGTTCGGCTCGCGGTCGAATATCGACTGCAAGCGCTTCTTGGTGGCATTTAGGTGCTCGTCTGACCCTGAACCGGCATCGACGGATTTAACGTATTCGGCTGCGTGAACCGCTGAGCGCCGTCCGAACACAACAGTGTCTAACAGCGAGTTCGCGCCGAGTCGGTTGGCACCGTGAACGCTGACGTTGGCACATTCGCCTGCCGCGTAAAGTCCGGGGACGATGGTTGCTCCATCAACGTCGGTCTTGATGCCGCCCATGATGTAGTGGACGCCGGGACGAACGGGTATCGGCTGTTCGGCGAGATCAATGCCTACGAACTCGACCGCAACTTCTTGCAGGTACCCGAGACGGTCTTCGATGAACTCGCGTCCGAGGTGTCGGAGGTCGAGTAGGACGTTTCCGTCGATTCCGCGCCCTTCATTAATCTCGGTCTGCTCGGAGCGGGAAACGACATCGCGTGACGCCAATTCCTCGTATTGCGGCGCGTACTTCAGCATGAAGCGTTCGCCTTCGGAGTTCAGAAGATGTGCGCCTTCGCCTCTAGCTGCCTCGGACAGCAGGATGCCTGTTCGAGCCAAGGTCGTCGGGTGGTACTGCACCATCTCCATGTCCATCATCGGAACACCCGCGCGCCATGCCAACGCGAGACCGTCGCCGGTGCAGATGATGGCATTGGTGGAAGGCTCGAACACCCGTCCTGCCCCACCAGCAGCCATGATTACGGATTTGGCCCAGATCGAGTGCAACTCGCCGGTTTTGATATCCAGAGCGACAACGCCGACACAGCGACCGTCTTCGATGATGAGGTCCGTGACGAACCACTCTTCATAGGTGTTGAGTCCGTACTTCAGTGCTTGTTCGTAGAGGACGTGCAGGATGGCTGACCCAGTGATCGCACCGACGAAGAATGTGCGGGCTACTAACTGACCGCCGAATCTGCGGGTGCCTAACCTTCCGTCATCGCCGCGGCTGAAGATGACACCCATGCGTTCGAGTTCGATGACTGCGTCGCCGGCCTCGGTAGACATGATTTCGACGGCGTCTTGATCAGCGAGGTAGTCGCTACCCTTGATGGTGTCGAGGGCATGACCTTCCCAATCGTCTCCGCGGTCGGTGAGAGGTGCGTTGATGCCGCCTTGTGCGGCGTTGGAGTGGCTCCGGACAGGGTGGACCTTGCTGATGACGGCAACATCCAAACCGAGACGAGTAGCTTCTACTGCCGCTCGCAGTCCTGCTAGACCCGCTCCGATAATCAGGACATCGTGCTTATACATCCGCTCTCCTAGCTTCGTCGAGGAACGCGTAGGCACGGGTGACCGCCGCTATTGTCAGCGCATCATCGATTTGGCCATTCATGCACATTCGCCGCAAATCGTCGACGGTCGTTTCAACAACCATGATGTCTTCAAGTTTATCTTGCGGCAAAGGGTCGAATTCGAGGCCTGTGGCTACGTAGCCGTGGCAATACTCCTCGCTGTAACCCGATACCGGGACGAAACCGCCGATGGGGGTGAATTCTGACGCGCGGTATCCGGTTTCCTCGCGCAACTCGCGGGCGGCGGTGACTTCTGGAGGCTCATCGCCATCGCGGGTACCAGAGGGCAATTCCAATGTGTAGCAACTCTGTGCCGCACGCCACTGTTTGATGAGTAAGACTGTGCCGCGTTCGGTGATCGGCAACATCACGGACGAGCCTGGATGCTGGATAATCTCTTTGGTCGCAGGGGGTCGATCACCCATCTTGAGTGTGTCGACGCGCAAATCGAACTTTTCGCCGCGAAAGATAGTTTTGGAGTCGAGCCGCTCGGTTTTGAGCGGCAGGCTCTCATCGCTTGGGTCGGTCAATGGCTCGTTTCCTCGCCGCGGCGCACCGCGCCTATCCTCATGCCTAGCCGATGTGAAAGTCCTTCCCAGAAGCCGCTCTTCGGGCCGCCGCGCAAAAACCTCGCGGTACGCTCGCTACGTGAAATGGTTACAGAGTCGCCCTCGTGGATGTTGCGGCTGATATAGCCATCGACCGTGAGCGTAGCGTTAGCAGTCGATTCCAACGTCAACTCCAACACACTGTTCGCGTTGAGAACCACGCCACCGAATTGGCTCATGTGTGCGGCGATCGCCTTTAGCAGGAAAACCGGCGCGCTGGGGTCAATTACGGGGCCGCCGAGTTGCAATGTATAGCCAGTGGATCCGGTTGATGTTGCGACGATCAATCCATCGCCGCGGTATGTAGATAGCTCGACATCATCGACAACCGCCTTGACCTCGATCATCCGCAACTCAGCGCCTCGATGCACCGTAACGTCGTTCAACGCGTGAAGAGACTCACCGTTTTCGTCGCCAAGAGTCGCCTTGAGCATGGCGCGTTCATCGATGCGACCATTGCCATCGAGGTACCACGCGATCCCCTCCAGTGCGTCGCGCGAATCGATCTCGCTCATAAACCCGACACGTCCCATATTCACTCCAAGGACGGGGATACCGTACAGCGATGCAGCGTGCATACCGCGCAAGATCGTTCCATCACCGCCGACCGTGATGATGAGGTCGGTATCACGTAGCCGGTCGTCGGCTTCTTCGTGAGCCAGAGTCATCTCGTTGGCGGCCCACCATCGACAACGGTCTTGGTATCGCGCGGCGATGCGTTCGGCTAACTCGGCAGCCTGCGGCAACAGGCTGTGATGGGCTATGCAGACTGCTTCGAAGCTATTCTGGCTCACGTTACGCCATCCGTCTGACGTTTAGTGGTTTCGACGCCGTATCACGGATCCGTCGATCAAACGATAGTGAGAGATTTGTCGACGAGTTCCAGTATGAACCATGGCACTATGCCAAATACAAGCGCTCCGGCAACTCCGATGCTGACTGCCGCCAGTTCTCCGGGCCCGGGTTTAATCGGATCGGCGTCGTTCGACTCGCCGAACATAATTACCCCGACGACTCGCAAGTAATAGTACGCCGCTACTACTGTGTTAACAACCGCCACAACTGCCAGCCAAATCAATCCTTGATCAACCGCGGTGCTGAATATCACTGCTTTAGCCATAAATCCAACCGTCGGCGGCATTCCCAACAGCGACAGCAGTCCGATGACCATCAGGATGGCAAGAACCGGCGATCTCTTCAGCAAACCGCTCAAACCGGCGATGGTATCGTCGCCCGTACGGTGGACAATGGCGGCGAATGCGAGGAACACTGCGAGGTTGGTGAATGCGTAACCGGCCAAGTAGTACATGATGCTCTGCGGACCTGCGGAGGTGCTACCGCTCGAGGATGCTACCGATACCGCGGCGAAACCGACCATGATGTAGCCGGCCTGCGCTATCGTCGAGTACGCCAACAGTCGTTTGACGTTTGTCTGCGACAGCGCCATCAAGTTACCGACCGTCATACTCGCGGCCGCAATCAGAGCGAACAATATCTGCCAGTCTTGCGCTACCGGCTCGAAACCTGCGAACGAGTAGAGCAGCCGCATCAAAACCGCAAAAGCGGATGCCTTAGAAGCCACCGATAGGAATGCCGCGACCGGGGTCGGGGCTCCCTGATAGACGTCCGGCACCCACATGTGCCACGGTGCGATCGCCATCTTGAAACCGAATCCAGCGACGATCAGCAGAACTGCCATCATCACTGCAAGTGATCCAAACGGCACGCCCGATTCGAAAGGCAAAGCGGTCATGCGCGCTACAATCTCGTCTATCCGAGTTGCGCCTGTGTAGCCGTAAAGGAAGACGAGGCCGAACAGCAAAAGCGCCGTCGACAACGCCGAAAGTATCAGGAACTTGGCACCCGCTTCGATCGAGAATCCGTCGCGCCGCAATGCCGCCAACGCGACCGCCGGCAACGCGGTGGTTTCTAGCGCGACATAGATCGTTATCAACTCGCTCGCACCGACTAGCAGCATCATCCCAGCCGCCGCTGTCAACAGCAACGTGAAGAACTCGCCAAGCGAATCCTTGAACTGTTGCAGGTACGGCACCGACGCCAAAATCACCACGCCCGTCGTGCCGATGATCAGGAATTGGAAGAACAACGCAAAACGATCGGCCGTGAACGTTCCGTAAACGACTGCTTCTGAGGTCGATTCTCCGAACCACTCGAACCACAGGTTCAGCGCTAGGAAAGCGGGAACTGCGAGACCGATTACCGCGATCCAAGACAGTGCGCGCTTGCTGCCGTAGCGTTTGCCGCCGAACATTCGCTCCGCCAACAACGCATCAGCAGAAAGCAGAACCAAAGCTAGTCCAGCCATCGCGATGACGGGCGATAACGCCCAGTAGTCCTGAGCAGTCACTAGCGCAATATCCCTTCAATTCCGATCTTGAACACATCGACGACCACTTTCGGCCAGATGCCGATCACGAATATCGGTATCGTCAACACAAGTATCGGTATCAAGTCCAACGGCTCGGCATCGGTCAACTCTTCATACTTGTCGTCGGGTATCCCACCTTCCGGCGGTTTCGAACCGAAGAAGGTGCGCTGGATCATCCACAAGACGTAACCTGCCGCGAGAACGACTCCGAAGGCAGATATGCTTGCCGCCCATGGCCAAACAGGGAACGAGTTGAGGAAGACCATGATCTCGGAGACGAATCCCGACAACGCGGGGAGTCCGAGTGATGCGAATCCAGCGATAAAGAAGAAGATGCCGATAACCGGCATTCGTCGCCACAGTCCACCCAAATGCGGTATGTGCCGCGTGTGGGTCCGGTCATACGCGAGGCCGACCATCAGGAACGCCAATCCCGTAATAGTGCCATGTGTGAACATCTGCAACGCGGCTCCGTTGACACCGCCCAATTGGATCGCGGCGTTGCTCCCGCCGATCGCAGTCAAACCCAGCAACACGAAGCCCATGTGACTCACCGAGGAATAGGCGATCAATCGTTTCATATCCGTTTGTCGGATCGTAACGATGGCCCCGTACACGACACTGATGGCGGCGACTACCGACAATATGCCCGCGGCGTCATGCACGGTGAAACCGTTGGTCTCTTGGAAGAATCCGATGTTTATCCGGATCATGCCGTAGCCCGCCATCTTCAGCAACACGCCAGCAAGCATCACGCTCACCGCGGTCGGCGCATCGGTATGAGCATCGGGCAACCAGTTGTGGAGTGGCCAGACCGGTAGCTTCACGGCAAACGCGACGAGGAAGAACGCGAATATCAACGATGCTGGAGCGATCAGATCAACTCCTGCGATCTGGTCTGCGATACCTACGATTCCGAGTTCGGGCATTGGTACCATCGTCAGCGTGTCCACCGCGCCAGTCAGATAAACGGCGAAGATGCCGACGAACATGAACGCACCGCCGGCGAGTGTGTAAAGCACAAACTTCATCGCCGAGTAGCGTGGCCGCCCCGATCCCCACAGCGATATCAGCATGAACATCGGGATCACCTCGAACTCGAAGAAGACGAAGAACAGCAACAGGTCGAGGCTTACAAACACTCCCATGACCGCCGTTTCCAGCAACAGCAACCAGATGAAGTATTCGGAAACTCGCAGTCCGATGTTGCGAGATGCGAACGCCGCCGCCATCCCCAGCAGACCTGTCAGCAACACCAGCGGCGCGCTCAGTCCGTCGACCCCTAGCAGGTACGACGACTTTATCGTCTCGGCCGACAGCCAACTGAGATGATCGATGAACTGTACGCCGCCAGCGTCACGGTCGTACGCCAAAAACACGATCATAGATAACACGAACGTGACGACAGTGCTGAGAATGGCGAACCAGCGGACAATCCGATCCTCAAGCTGCAATGGCTTGACAAGCAGGATGACCAGACCCGCAAGCGCGGGCAGGAACACCGTCAGGGTCAATATGCCGTTGAATTCGCTCATCGTTCAGTCGTCATCCGCCAATTACTGCGCTACCACCACGAAGATCAAGATCGCCAGGATCAGTCCGACCAGAGAAACGATGCCGTAGGTCTGGACCTGACCGTCCTGCACCTTTGCCAACGCCCTACCAGCGCGATCCGTCCAGCGATACAACTGCACGTTCACGTTGTCGAGACCGGATATGTCTAACCTGTCGACGAGTTTTGCGAAATAGCTGTAGAACAGCTTGGATACGATCACATCCTCGTACAACTCGTCGAAGAAGTATTTGCGTCGGAACAGCGTTTGTATGGGATTGGTAATCCGTCTGAACCACATCGGCACCAATCTAGGATCGGTCACGAACCTCCAAGCGAGCGCGATACCGCCTACCGCCAAGATGGTCGAGATCGCGGCGATCAAGAAGTCGAACTTAGGTTTGGAGCCGGCGTTAACCTGTGCATCTTTATCGGGGAACACATCCGTATTGCGCTCGACAACGAAGGTGGAAAAAGCGTGATGTTTTACGAATCCGAGGTCGAAGATCGGGTTTGTGAAAAATCCGATGAAGATGGCCAACACCGCGAGGGCAGCTATCGGAATGACCATCGTCTTGGGCGACTCGCCGAGATGCACATGCTCAAGGCCATCAGGAGACGTTTCCCCAGATGCCGCGATGTCCTCGCGTTCCTTGTCTCCCCCGCCACGGAACTCGCCGTGGAACGTCATGATCACCGCTCGGAACATGTAGAACGCGGTCATCAGCGCGGCTAGCAGGCCCATCGCTAGGGCTAACAACGCGATTGGAGTCTCAACGTGGAAGGCATGCGCCAATATCTCGTCTTTCGACCAGAACCCGGACAACGGTATGATCCCGGCCAACGACAGGCTCGCGATAACCATCGCCCAATACGTAATCTTCATGTGGTCCTTGAGACCGCCCAGATACCGCATGTTGAACGTCCCGCCGGCATGATGCACGGAACCTGCCGCAAGGAAGAGACACGCCTTGAAGAATGCATGAGTGAACAGATGAAACACCGCTGCACCGTAAGCGCCGACACCAAGCGCGAACATCATGTACCCGAGCTGACTCACCGTCGAATACGCCAACACCCGCTTGATATCGTCCGCAACCAGAGCCATCGTCGCTGCAAAGACCGCCGTGATCGCGCCAATCAACGTGACTAGGAACATGATGTCGCTATACTCGAACAGCGGGAAGAATCTCGCGACCAGGAACACACCAGCTGTAACCATCGTCGCAGAATGGATCAACGCCGATACCGAAGTCGGACCCTCCATCGCGTCCGGTAACCATGAATGGAACGGGAACTGCGCCGACTTGCCGATGGCGCCCAATAAGAACCCGAGCGCGATCCAAGATGCAACCGACACCGCCATCATCCCGCCGGCTATGGCGTGGTACATCTCTTGGATGTCCAGCCACGACGGGTCGTTCGAGTAGAGATAAAGAATCGCCAGTAAGAACCCGAAGTCGCCGAAGCGCGTCATCAGGAACGCCTTCTTGGCAGCGGCAGCAGCGGATGGCCGGTTCAGCCAGAATCCGATTAGCAGATACGACGAGATGCCGACCAGTTCCCAGAAAACGAACAGTTGGATGACGTTGCGGGCGGTCACCAGTCCGAGCATCGATGCTGTGAACAACGCCATGTACGAGAAGTAGCGCGTGTAGCCGTCGTCGCCATGCATGTACCCCACGCCATAGACCTGCACGAGGAAACTGACACCGCTCACGACCACCAACATAATCGCTGTCAACTGATCGAGCATGATTCCAAACGTGATGTCGATACCACCGACCGCGATCCAGCTGTGCATCTCGAACTGCTGCGCACCGTCGGACACGACCTTGATCAACGCCAGTAAAGACAAGACGAAAGATGTCCCGACCGCCAACACCGTCAACCAACCCGCCAAATCTGACTGCTTACCAGTCAGTCGATAAGGTCCGACGGCTACCTCAGGAATCCATCGCAACACGATGCCGTTCAAGACGAACGCGGCAGCAGGCAGCAGGATAATCAGCCAGATTGTCAGTTCTGATGCCAAATCGAAATCAGCCTAGAGTTTCCTGATGATCTCATCAGCCACGTGTTCCCTGCCCTTGGGAACCATGACCATGAACGGCACGTCTTCGGCCCAATCCAAGATGTCGCCGACCGGCAGTATCTTGGCTGGCAAACCCTCGCCGTCAAGCAGATTCTTCCAGCTCTCGGCGACTCTCAAAGTTTGAGTCCTCTTGTATTCGACCCACATCTTCAGTTCTTCATATCCGACGCGTCGGTTATCTCTACCGACTGCTTAGCCCGGTAGAACGCGAACACTAACGCCAGTGCCAGTGCCGTCTCAGCCGCGGCAATAGAAATTACGAACACGGCGAACGCGTGCCCGGTGAGAGACGCCCTAACTGCGCTCTCTGTGATGTCGCCGCTAGCCCCGACAAGTGCCGCGGGAACAGTAAACCTCGAAAACCCTATCGCAGCAACCAATACGCCGTTGAACATCAACTCCAGCGACATGATGACGGCAATGATGTTGCGTCGCGCCAAGACTCCGAAGAGTCCGATGGAAAACAGCGCGCCAGCGACGACCAGGACGATCTCGAGCGTCATGCCGCGTCGTCCTCCCGTCTGCCACGGATAACTATCAGCGCACCGATCAAAGCCGCGATCAACAACAATCCGAGCGTCTCGAAAGGCAGGATCAACTCGCGGATCAGAAACGGCCCGATGTGCGACGATCCGTCTACCAACGCGCCTCCGCGCGAATCTTCAGCACCCGCATCAACCGCGCGAATCACCGCATCGTCAGAGTCGGCTGACATTACCTCATACTGCCCAACTAGACCGGCTACGGCATCCGGATCCGTGACATCGTCAATCGCCGTCCAATCGGTGTTGTAGACGACGAAGATGATCGACGCAAGCAGCAACACCGCCGCAATCGCCGACACCAATCGGTTCTGAGACAACGTACCCGCGTTCGCAAGATCACCGATGAACATCACCGCGAACGCGATCAGGATCGAGATAGCGCCGACGTATACCAGCACCTGCACCACACCGATAAATTCAGCGTTCAGGATGAAATAGATCGCAGCCACACCGACAAATGACATCGCCAACGCCACGACCGCGCGCACCAGGTCGCGCTGCGTCACGACGATAATCGCTGATGCGATCGTCAGAGCAGATGCGACGTAGAACGCGATCGTCGCGAAGATGCCTGAATCAAAAGCCCCGCTCATCGTTCCTCGACCCAACGTTGATCTAGCGTCTCATCACTCGGCTTCTCGTGACGACCAGCTTTGTAATGATCGTCTTCGGCACCATCTCGGAACGGATCGTAATCTCGCTCCTCGAACTGCGGCCTGAACCAGGAACTCGGCTGCTTTAACGCCTGACGCAGCTCGTCGACCGGTATCACCAACGCATCCCGCTCGTACTTGCTACGCTCAAAATTGCTCCCCATGTGCAGCGCGTCATACGGACAAGCCTCGACGCACAAACCGCAGAACATGCATCGCCCGATATCGATGTCGAACACATCGATGGCGTAGCTCTCGCCCTCCTGTACATCGAAGCCGCCAGGGCTAGTCACAATCTCGATAATGCCCAACGGACAGTACTTCGCGCACGAAGCGCACCCTGTGCAACGATCCTCGTACCACGTGAACTCATTGCCGCGGAAGCGTCGGTTCTGCGGGATGTTGACCGGAACCGAGTAAAGACTCATCGCCGCCTTGGCTGCGGTCACCGGTTGAGTGGCGACCAAGCCGATAGGCGATTTGCCCTCTTCCTTTGCAGCGCCTACGATGCCAACCTTCCGGTCCGGATATTGGATCGTGAATGGGGCCTTGAGCGCGTTCCTGAGCGTCACTCGCATCGCCTTCAATAAACCGAGGCCGATCATCGCGTCGATCCTCCTGTGTAAGCAACTTCATCCGGCAACTCGTCGGTCGCGACCGGATATGCAGGACGGTCTTCTTGAGGCGCGGGTGCCGTGTAGTCACCAGGTCGCAGCAACTTGCTGACCGCCCATATCGAGATGAAGAACACCACCCAGTTAATCGCCGACATTATCAACAACTCGGTGATACTCGGATCTGGCCAGATGGCGATCAAGATCGCGGTGACGAAGATGTTGATCAGAGTCAGCTCAAACAATCCCTTCCATGCCAGAGCGAGTATCTGATCAACTCTCAACCGTGGCCACGAGAACCGCATCCACATGATGAACAGCAGAACCAAGACCGTCTTACCCGCGAACCAGATCTGCGACGGTATCGGTTCCCATCCGCGCCATCCTCCAAGGAACAGCGTCACGATTAGCATCGAAGCCACTATCGTCGCCAAGAACTCCGCCAAGAAGAAGATACCGAACTTCATGCTGCTGTAGTCGTTCAGATACCCGGCGGCAAGCTCCGATTCCGCTTCAATCAAGTCGAATGGCGTCCGGCTAGTCTCCGCCTGAGCCGCCAACAAGAACACGAATAGCCCAAGCGGTTGCACAAGTATGAACGGGATGTCCTGAGCATCCACGATCGCGCCCAACGACATCGATCCCGCAAGCATCAACACGCCAATCAACGATAGCGCCATCGGTATCTCGTAACTGATAAGCATCGCCACCGAACGCATGCCTGCGAATATCGCAATCCTGTTCCCTGATGCCCACGATGCCAAAACCACGGATATACCAGACATCGACGTGATCGCGATCACGAACAAAATCCCGACATTCAAATCAACTACGAACGTCCCGACACCGAACGGAATCACCGACAACACCATCAACACCGGGAAGACCATCAATATCGGAGCCAGATTGAAGAGCCAACGATCCGCCTCATCCGGCACGATGTCTTCTTTGAAGAGAGTCTTGATAGCATCGGCGACCGATGTCAGAGTCCCGAAAGGCCCCCAACGGTTCGGGCCGGTTCGATTCTGTATCCGACCAAGTATGCGTCTTTCGCCCCAGATGTATACGACCACTGCGCCAAGTCCAGCGTTGATGACCATGTTGATGATGATGAACGCTGTCAGCGCGAACGCGAGCCATTCGAATCCCGCCGGCAGAATAGCGATGTCGTAGCCACGAGCCGCACAATCATCGCTTCCGCTCGCGAGATAGCAGTAGATGTTGCGGAAAAGGGAGTTGTCCAAAAACAGCGAGTTCAACGGTCGACCTCGCCCATGTTGATGTCCACGCTGCCAAAGCTGACGAACATATCCGCCAGCAATTCGCCGACCAACATCTCGCGCAGCAACGTCAGGTTAATAAGCGACGGCGCCCGTACATGACAGCGATACGGCGAAATCGATCCGTCGCTCACGAGATAGAACCCGAGTTCGCCCTTCGAGTGCTCGATCGCCGCGTAAGCATCCCCAATCGGCGGACGCAACAGCCAAGGCACATCGTCATGTTCCGGCCGGACCGGACCCGGCTCGATCAGTTTTTCGCACTGCCGAATGATCTTGATGCTCTCGCGCATCTCTTGCACACGTACCCAGTACCTGGCGAAGTTGTCGCCAGCCGTATGCAACGGACGCTCGAAAGTCACCTGATCATAGTAGTCATAAGGATCGCGATGCCGCAAATCCCAGTCAACACCCGCCGCGCGCAACATCGGCCCCGTTATCGACGCATCCAGCATCTGCTCTGGCGTTAGAACCGACACGCCCTTAGTGCGCGAGAAGATGATGTCGTTATCCGTCAACAAGTCGTCCAGATCATCGATCCGCGGCGGCAACTCGTCCAGCAACTCATTCATCGCCGGCCAGAACTCCTCCGGTGCGTCCATGAAAACACCACCCGGACGCAGATACGAGTTGGTAATACGCGCACCGCACAACATCTCGAACAGATCGAGTATCTTCTCCCGCTCGCGCATCGTGTAGATCAGCGGTGTGCCCCAAGCGCCGAGGTCTTGTATCAGAAATCCAACCGCTACCAAGTGGCTTGCGATGCGTTGCAATTCCGAAGCGATCATCCGCAACCAAACACCCCGCGGTGCAGGCTCAACACCTGCCAGCTTCTCCACCGCCAACATGTACGCCTGATTGTTGAGCATCGACCCGACATAGTCCATTCGATCCGTCAGAGTAACTACCTGCACATACGTCCGCTCCTCAGCCAACTTCTCAGATCCGCGATGCAGATATCCGAAAATCGGCTCGACATCGATGATCTCTTCACCATCGAACGTGACGCGCATCCGGAACACGCCGTGAGTAGACGGATGTTGCGGGCCGAGGTTTACCGTTATCGGCTCGGTGCGGACCTGCGTCGTCAACTGCCCTGCCCACCTTCAATTTCGCCAGCCAACGCCGACGGTACACGCCGCTCATCCTCAGGCACAATCGACTGCTCGTAAGTCGCGAAATCCTTCCTCAATGGATGACCCGGAAATCCTTCCCAAAGCATTATCCGCTTATGGTTCGGGTGACCATCGAAGATTATCCCCATCAAGTCCCACACCTCGCGCTCCTGAAGATCAGCACCGCGCCAGATATCGACCACGCTCGGTATCCGTGCCTCTTCGCGTCCGAATCCGACTTTCGACTTCACCACCGCAGTGGCGTTACGAGTCAACGATGTCAGATGGTACACAACCTCGAAGTAAGAAATGTAGTCGACCGCCGTTACACTGCTCAGCAACTCGAATCGGAACTCCGCATCGTCCCGTAGCAATCGCATCACCTCAGGAACGGAATCCGGTTTGATCCAGATATCAGTTCCACTCGCGTCGACTACCGCGTCAGGCAACGATTCGCGGATCCCGTCCGCCAACTTGGTGCCGTCCCAAGCTTTGCTCATGAGCCACCTGCGGAGTCGCTGATACCACCAGCAGGATTGTCCAGCAACGAGTAGCGTCGAATCTTGTCGTGCAACTGCATGATCCCGTAGAGCAACGCATCCGGCCTCGGAGGACACCCTGGTACATAAACATCCACGGGAACGATGTGGTTCACTCCCGGGACCACCGAATACGACTGGTAATACGGTCCGCCGCTAGTAGCACACACACCCATCGAAATCACCCATTTCGGCTCCGCCATCTGCTCGTACAACCGTCGCAACGGCACCGCCATCTTCCACGTAACCGTCCCCGCAACAATCATCAAATCCGCCTGTCGCGGCGTCGCCCTGAACGCCTCCATGCCGAAACGGGAGATGTCAAAGCGTCCCATCGCCGAAGCGATCATCTCGAACGCGCAACACGCCAATCCGAACTGCAGAGGAAACAGCGACGATTTTCGCGCCCAGTTCAGCAGATAGTCGACCGATGTGACGATGACGTTGCGCGAGTGGTCATCGTCCATGTGCATGATCGGCTCTGGCAACGGCGAAAGGCGAGTCGCCTTCATCAGATTAACCTCGTCGCCCTCGTCGCGGTCCATGTCCCACGTCACATTGAATAACGGGTTCCGCGGATCGTGCCCCATAGGGACGCCCAAATGTACGCCCAAATGTACGCCATAAGCGGTTTCGATGTCGGAGGTCAATTGTTCGTGTTCCGAGTCCATTCGAGCGCGCCCTTTCGCCATGCGTATAGATAACCCAAAGTGACCACAACCAAGAATACCAGCACCGCGAAAAACGCGATCACCCCGAACTGCTTCGACAGAACCCCGTACTTGATCGCCCACGGAAACAGCAACACCGTCTCAACATCGAAAACGACGAACAGAATGGCGTAGTAGTAGTAGCGAATGTTGAATAGACGAGGCTTAGGGCTGAACGGGCGAAGACCGCTCTCATAGGAGGTCCGTTTAACTAACGAAGTTTGCCTAGGTCGTACCCGGATGAACTGCGCCGCATACGACATCAACAACATGCCGATCGGGACACCGACCGCTACCATCAGGAACATCACGAGTATCCCGTACTGGCGAAAGTAGTCTTCTAGCATCTGGGATGTCGTTAACTTTGTTTGAGGTGGTTCGCCACGGCACACGGTCATACCGCGCATCGCTCTGCTTTCGTTAGTTGATTTTACCCTGTCTACCCCGCGATGTGGAATTGCCCCTTTCGTGAAACGAAGGGGGCGCGAAAGAGCGAAGCCCAGAAGATCAATACAAGAGCGGGGGATGCCCGTCCCAGCCGCGCACTCCCCTTTCGCGAAGTGAAGGGGGACGCGGAGCCCAAAAGACCGACACTAGAACGCAGGGGGATGCCCACAACCAATTTCTCAGTTCACTCCCTCGAACACGATCACGCCACGACCATCGGCCCCGCGTTCAAGATCATCGTAGGCCTCGTTAATTTCGTCGAGCGAGTACCTCCGCAGTGCCAATCCGCCGATTTCGAGTTTCCCAGACTGATAAAAGTCGATCAGAGTCCGGAACGTCTCATGCGGAGAAGCCGATCCGTAGTAGCTGCCGACCATCGTTTTCTGATTGCGGACAATTTCGACCATCGGGATCTCGGCTTCCGAACCTTCCGGTGCGAGACCGATGACAACACATGTGCCGCCCTTGCGCGTCGCATCGAATGCCGAGCGTGTCGTTGAGGCGTGACCAAACGCGTCGAATGCCATGTCAACCCCGCCGTCCGTCAACTCCATAATCTTTTCCACAGCATCTTCGGCACGAGAATTGATCACGTCCGTCGCACCGAATCGATACGCGAACTCCAGTTTGTTATCCAAAATATCCACCGCGATTATCTTCGAGGCGTTGATAAGACGCGCACCTTGCAGCACATTCAGCCCCACGCCGCCGACACCAAAGACCGCAACCGTCATACCAGCCTTCGCGTTCGGCTGGTTGATGACACCGCCGACACCCGTCGTCACCGAGCATCCGATCAGTGCCGCCACTTCCATCGGCACGTCATCCGGTATCGGATAAATCGCTTGTTGCGGACAGATTATGCTCTCAGCAAACACGCCCACCTTCGCAAATTGGTGAACCTCTACTCCATCCTCGTCAAATAAACGAAACGTGTTGTCGTACTGTTTCGTTCCCGTTAGTCGGTTCGTATCGCAGATGTTCTGCAACCCGGTCCGGCAGGACCGGCAGTGACCGCAACTCGGCACGAATGACAATATGCAACGGTCGCCGGCTTTGATGCCAGACACACCCTCTCCGACCTCGTCGACAACACCCGCGCCCTCGTGTCCCAAAACTATCGGCATCGGAAAACTCGTCTCGCCCTTCATCACGTGATGATCCGACGCACAGATGCCCGCCGCCCCGATCTTCACCCGCACCTCACCGTTACGAGGCGGCAACTGCTCCAAATCCTTGATCGGCATCCGCTCGTTCGCCGCATACAAAACCGCTGCTCTAACCATCTCTTACCTTTACTTTGCTGTCACTAACAGCATCCCACACTTCCCCCCATCCCCTTTCGAGAATCGAAGGGGGACGCGGAGCGAAGCGAACGCAGGGGGATCCCCTCCCCCATGTCATTCCGAGCGCAGCCTGCCATTCCGAGCGCAGCCTGTCATTCCGAGCGCAGCGAGGAATCTTCACCCCTCGACTGGAAAGGGCCAGCACCTGCCCCAGACTCGATCCGAGGTCAAAAGGGGGCCTCGCCTTTGCGAACCGTCGTTTCCGCTCCCTCAATCAGGGGAAGGAAGCACCATTCTCGTTCCCCTTCTCAGAGACCTTTGCAAAACTTACGTCGTTCCGGCGCAAAGCCGGAATCCAGAGGGGCGGTGGGCAGTCGGATGGACTCGCATTGAACTGGATTCCCACATACGTGGACATGACGGATCGGTGCCGCCGTCACAACGTGAGTTTTGCAAAGGTCCCTCTCAGGGGAAGATTAAGAGGGGATCCCAACGGAAGCCCAATCAGTTCACCTGAATCATCGCGCCAGACTGAATCATGTTGGCGACTTTGGCCTTCAGCTCCTTGACCTCCATGATGTGAGGCGACTTGCCTTGGACCTGCTTGTCCCAGAGAACCTCGCCATCGACGGTCACCTTGAAGGCGCCGGAGTGCCCCGGAGTCAAACTGATCGCCAACGAAGGGCCGGCGGCTTGGAAAAGCTCAGCTGCCATGTAGGCAGCCAAATTGGCGTAACCGCAAGGCACACAGTACTCGATATCGGCTTCCATCTTCCAGTGGTCGGACATATTCAATGTCTCCTTTAATTACTCTCGTGCCTACGCATCGTAGGTCGCATTCCCAAACTCTATCAACGCCAACTAAATTCCGCAAAAACATGCCATCCCCCTCCCTCGATGGAAGAGGTCCAGAGGAGGTGCCCGACCCGCAATCCACAGAACACCCATCCCTCAAATCATTCACCATCCTGCCTATCCTAGTTCAAAGAATTAACCCCACCCATGCGATAATGAATCCAAGCAATCTCGACGGAACTTCGCTTCCGTCATTACCCAACTATTGATCTGCAACTAAGGGGGACGCTCAATATGCCATCAAGATGTGAGCTTCGACCAGTCGTCAGAGACGATGTCCGACGAATCGCCGACTGGCTAAAAGATGAGGAAGTCTCTGACAGCTGGTTCGGACGCTACACCTACGGCGATGCCGCTCACCTCGGGTACGAACCCGAGGAGATGCTCGACGCCACCCAAGAGCAGTGGGACGAGGTGTTCCACGACCCGCACCACGAACCGCACCGCGACATCTTCTCCATCTACTCCGAAGAAGGTGAGCACATCGGCGAAGGACAACTCTCCATCGACGAACCCCTCGGCGACGCTCAGATATCCGTCCTAATCGGCGACAAGACAAAGTGGCACATGGGCTACGGCACCGCCGCAACCCTCGCCATGCTCGAACACATCTTCGACCACCTCGGCCTCTACCGCGGCTGGGTTGATGTACCCACGTACAACACTAGCGCGCGCACTATGTTCGAACACATCGGCTTCGTCCACGAGGGCACCCTCCGGAGCAGCCGCCCCCATCACGGCGCCCGACACGACTCCGCGGTCCTAGGAATGCTAGTAGACGAATACCACCAACGCTTCCCCCACGGCGTCAGCAGCCACGTCATCGGCTGGGAAGGAAATGTCTGATCAACGGATCGCGAAAACACTAATCTGTCGAATAATCGTCTCGCACGACTCGGAAACCTAACTCTTCAGCTACATCGCGCTGACGAATGTCGAGTGTAAGGAAGGTCATTTCGCCCGGTTCCGACGCGATGTAAAGTGCTGTTGCCACATGCCAAAGATCGGCTCCCCGTAAATACCCGGCCCCGATAACTTTCGCAATTTCTGATGACAACGGACGATCCGGAAAAAAACCAACTGATGTCTGACATGAAATCCGGCTCCAACTCGTTCCCTTCCTGTTGACATACCGATCTGATTTCTGCCGCGACTAAATTCGAACCATGAAGAACCTTCTACTTATCATCTGGATATTATTGTTATTGATTTCCAATATTTTGTTCGCATGTACAGCGAGCAATACAGAGTCGCAGGAAGCATCCAGCCAACATTCAAGGATCACCGTCACTGAGCGTGGTCCCCCAATGTCGATCGCCCGGCAGGCACCGCAATGGGTGGTCGATCATTACGTCGACCGCATCAACGGCGCATCAATTGCAGTGCACAAAATCGTAGTCAACGATGACATCGTGACGTTGTTATTCAGCATCGAATTGGATCACATTATATTCGAGCAATCGCATTTTATTGTTCCCAATGCATTACTGGTCTCAGGCACCGATGTTACGCTGAAACCACTGTTCTACAAAATTTTGTACTACGATGTAGATGTCGCATTAAGTGCAATCACATTTCAACTGCCTGCCGATGTATCGAGATATTATTCGCTGTTTATTGATGATCTGACTTTTACACACTATGCCGACGGTGAGACTGAAAGCCTATACGGTCCGTGGCATATACCAATTATTCGGTTAAATGACTACCGAGTGAGTGGGCGGATAATTGTAGAAAGCGGGCATCAATTCTGGGAAGGTCGATCGGTTTCCGATCGCGGTGATGTAGGTGTCCGTGTCGGGGGACCGTCAGGATATTCTCAAGGATTCAGTGGCGATTCGCCGATTGGTTGGATCGTCACTAGTGGATTCAACTTTTTGGACCGCAAAGTCTATTTTTTGGTCAAACCTGACGGAGAGGTGATCGAGATAACCGAGAGTCGGTATTATCACATCGACGAACTGTTTGAAGCGCTTGAACCCACTCACTAATTTTCATCCAAAGTTCAACTCACAACCTAGGCTTGACATTCAACACTCCCCATCCCCGCCGGCAACATGTCCAAGTATTTGTGCGCGTTCCCAGTAACCAGCAACACTACCCGATCATCACGCGCAATCAACCCTCGCTCAACCAACTTCCGCATCGCCGCTAGCGTTGCACCGCCTTCCGGCGCCGCAAACACGCCCTCCGTTCGCGCCATCTCAACCATCCCCTCAACCATCTCCTCATCCGACACCGTAACCGCCGTGCCGCCGCTCTCTCGCACCGCGCGGATCACCAGAAAATCACCAATCGCCGCCGGAACCCGCATACCAGCAGCGAGCGTGTGAGGATCAGGAAACGGATCAGCGAACTCCTCACCCTTCTCAAAAGCCGCCACTAACGGCGCACAACCCTCCGCCTGAACACACACCATACGCGGACGTTCCGACCCGATCCACCCTAGCTGCTCCATCTCGTCCAATGCCTTCCAGATACCCACGATCCCAGTGCCTCCGCCAGTCGGATAAACGATCACATCCGGCACCTCGAAGTCCATCTGCTCGACGATCTCATATCCCATCGTCTTCTTCCCCTCCGCGCGATACGGTTCCCTCAAAGTCGAAACATCGAACAGCCCCAACTCTTCAGCGGCACGTTGCGACATCTGACCAGCATCGGTGATGAATCCATCGATCAGCGTTAACTTTGCGCCGTACGCCTCACATTCAACCTTGTTGGCTATCGGCGCGTCCTTCGGCATGAAGACATGTGCTTCCATACCACCAGCGGCCGCATACGCCGACATCGCACCAGCGGCGTTGCCAGCAGACGGCATCGTCAATCGCATCTGCCCCAACTCTTTAGCCTTCGATACCGCCGCACCAAGCCCTCGTGCCTTGAATGAACCTGTTGGGTTTACGCCTTCATCTTTGATGTAGACCGTGTCGATCCCGACCGCTTCCGCCAACCGTTCTGCCTTGAGCAACGGCGTACCGCCCTCGCCCAACGTGATAATGTTGGCATCATCGATAACCGGCATCACCTCTCGATAACGCCACATGTTCATTGGTCGATCCGCCAAGGAATCTTTGGTCAGCGTAGCCCTCGCCTTGTCGAGATCGTAGCGCGCGAAAAGCGGCTTTCCATTCGCCGGGTTCGTCCGATGCGGATGCGAAGCATCGAAACGCTCACCCGTCAGCGTGCACTCGAGATGCGTGATCGTCGAACGGTACTTCATCCCTTGGTCCCGTCCAGAACCGTGACTTTCAATATCCGATGCGGTTCAGCCGACTGCGACAAACGATTGATCTCCTCGAAACCCATCAAAACATCCAAACCCTCAATCACGCGCCCGAAAACGGCGTAACACACCTCGTCCAAAGCATCACAGTCCTTCGGCTCACCGTCAGTGTAGGCATCCCACTCCGTCTTCGGCTCAAGCGTGATCACGAACTCGCTAGAACCAGCGTTCTCAACTTTTGAGATCATCGAAATGGTTCCGGCCACATCATGACTGGCATCCGGATGATACTCCGACGGAATGTAGTAACCGGCCGTGCCTCCAAACGCATCGATTTTCGAGCCGCTGAACACTGCTGAACCGGGCTCGACTGTGTGAAACGCCAGACCATCGTAGTATCCAGCCTTCGCCAGATTCAGGAAATTGTCAACGGTAATCGGAGCCAGATGGTTGTAGAGGTCAATCCTGACATCGCCCCTGTCCGTCTCAATTAAGGCTTGGTACGGACCCAACGTTCCATATGTCGATTCGTCTTGGCGGTCCATCACAATATCGCCATCTGGAACAACCATGTACGGAGTGCCTAAAACACGATCAATCGGTGTCGGCAGCTCCAAAGGCTGCGGACGCCAAGCCGTGACCGTCGTTTGATACTGCCCGCCAAGTGCCTGGCGACGACCTGTGCCATCTATATCCATCAACCACAACGCCCCTTCATTCTCCTCGACAAACGAAATCTCCGAACCATCGGGCGATATCGCAGCAATCCCGATCTGCAATCCACCGACGTCAATCTCTTCGATCTCGCCAGTAAACAGATTGCCAAGTACCAAACCGTCCTGCTCTTCATCGTCCACATATTCCCGCGTCGCAACCAAGATGCGCTCACCATCCGGGTGCCACGCCAAGCCGCTCACATCGTGCGCCCGCGTCAGTGTCTCGCCCCAAGTCATGCTTTCAATGTCACCTGCGCCACTAATCGTCACCCGAAAACGACCATCTCCCGGGGTTGAGGTGTACATGATCATCGCTCCGTCCGGTGACCAATAAGGGAAGAGGTGCTTTAGTCCATCCTCGGTTGTGAGTTTTTCGGCATCGTCCAGCGTGATGGAGCCAACAACATCGCCGTTTTCGTCTAACTGCAAATCGCCGACGTAGATATGCGCTTCATCTTCCAGCAGCTCGGCAAACGCTATTTGGGTTCCGTCAGGCGAAATCGCCGGCATCACCAAATCGGTCTCGCTCGACACCAGCAATCGAACATCGCCAGTGAACGGGTCAACATCGAAAATGTCTACGTTCCCGTTAACGTCGCTCGAATACGCAACCCGCGATCCATCAGGCCACCACGACGGCGTCTGCTCTTCAAACTCATTAGTTTCGATGTCTGCCGACAGCGGCACCAAATCACCGGTAACCAGGTTGATCAGATACACCACACCGCCGCGCGGGCCGACAATATCGATTGCAAGGAAATCCGAACTGCGTTGCCGGACCTCGATGTCCATCGCTGCCTCGATCTGCTCCGCGTTTCCCGCATCGTCCGCAAGGATCCTTGCAACCACCGCATCTTCATACACGCCCGGTTCAAAATCGGCCTTAAACGCTAAGTTCTGATTCAGTGTGCCGCCGTCAGTTACCTCTAGATATACGTCCACATCATTGATAGCGTTGCCGTTCTCATCCACAACACTCAGGGGAACTGGCGAACTCGATCCAGCGGGCACCGAATCAAATTCGTTCTCGAACTCGATCGCCACGGCGTTCGACGGAAGTATCGACAGTGGAACATCAGAAAATGTTTGCACCCCGTCCTTGATCCCTCTAACCCGTGCCGTGTTCTCCGGGAACATACCTGATCTCACACCGGCCGTGAAAACACCATCTTCGCTGAAGCTCCCAATTTCCGGATCGTCGACCTCCCACATGACCTCGTCCAACTCCAACTCATGACCGAACCGATCGAAACCGGTCGCCGTTAACTGCACCTCATCTCCCGGCTTCAACTCCAGCAACGATCCCTCCGCCTCGATACGATCCAAAATCCCCGGTCCTACGGTGCCCTTGATTATCCGCTCCAACGTCACATCGCCAGCCGTGGCAGTCACAAGGACCAAAGAAGCATTCTCTGCCGAAATCGTCTCGTTTGGCGTATAGTGTCCTGTCTGGTCTATCTTATCGCCAGGACGCAATACCTCCCACGTGATTTCCGCACCCTCAAGAACGTGTCCGACGTGATCCAGCACCTCGGCGTGCATGTCCACCTCCCACGTCACCCGCGTGTCTACAACCTCCGGCGTAATCGACAACGTCGTCGCCGGACCGTGTACCACCGATACCGGCACCACGTAGTTAGCCGTGAAATTCCCGCGCGTGAAATCCACCATCACACCTTCGGCAGCCGATCCGATATTCGTTCCCGCCGTGTACAGCCCATCCTGATCTATGCTCCCAGTCGCTGGATCAGCGTGCCATACCAGAGCCGGATCTACAACTCGATTTCCTAGATGATCAAAAGCCTCAACCTCGAATTGGAACGTTCCCGCGCCCGCAAGTGTCAACTCCTCGGCGTTCAGAATCAACCAGCCAGCATCGCCCGGCTGGACCGTAATCGTCGACTCCGATACTTCCGTCTCTTCGCCCCGCGATGCCGTCAGCTTAATGGTGAACGTTCCCGCATCCAGATACGTGTGGCGAGCAATCGTTCCCGCCGACGTGTTGCCATCTCCAAAATCCCAAAAGTACGAAGCACCGTCAGTGAAGTTCTCAGCCTCGAAATCGATGTTCACCGGTGCCATCACGGTACTTGCCATCATCCCTATTTCCGCCACGATGGGAGGCAACGGCACCGGGGTTGCCGTCGGCAACTCTTCCTCCGCACATGCGAAAGCAGCCAGCACCACCGTCAACATCAAACCGATGGTCATCAATCCACGAGATTTCAGAGTTGAGAAATTCATGATTTGCTATACGGAAACCGATACCTGCGCGGATTGAATATCCATCAAAGATGACGCCGATGTCCAATCGACATCGAAGAACAAAATATCCGCAAACAACTCCGCCCATGATCGCGCAACCGTTTCCGTGCCGACCATCTTTCCCGTTTCCTGATATATCGAGGTCATATCCACGCCGGGCATCCCACACGGAACAATGTGCGAGTAGTAGCTAAGATCAGTGCTCACATTCAACGCGATTCCGTGCATCGCAACACCGCCGCTGAGCCGCACACCAATCGCTGCGATCTTACGCCCCGTCGGATTATCTCCATCAGTCGGCTTGCTTCCAGGTTCACCGCCAATCCAAACTCCCGACTTGCCTACTACTCGATGACCACGAATCCCATACTCTGCAAGCATCTGGATAGTCGTCTCCTCGAGCAGCCGCACGTACGCTACCGGTCCCAACTTCAACTCCCGGACACTGATGATCGGATACGCCACCAACTGCCCTGGTCCGTGATACGTCGCTTCGCCACCTCGATCCGTCTCGACGATCTCAGCGCCATATTCCTCGATCACGCCCTCTCCCGCAACCAGATGCGTCTCGTCCGCACGACGACCAAGCGTAAAGACGTGGTCGTGTTCCAACAGCAATAGAGTGTTCGGAATCTCATCCGACTTACGCCGCTCAATCAACGACCACTGCAACTCATGCGTCGGACGATATGGAACTCGCCCCAGCCACGACGCGCGCATTAGAGAACGTCTCGAACTCATTGAGACCGATCGCCCTGCGACATCGATTCCAAACGCCCCTTGACATCGTTCATGAACGCCAACGCCTCCGCACCGTCAATGATCCGGTGATCGAACGACAAGCACATGTTCATCATCGAACGAATCGCAATCGCTTCACTACCTTCGGGCATCGCAACCACAACCGGACGCTTTACTATCGACTCCGTGGTCAATATCGCCGCCTGCGGATAGTTGATGATCGCACCACCGAGAACCGAACCTAACGCACCCGTGTTGTTTAACGTAAACGTCCCACCCTGAACGTCTTCCAGTTGCAACTTACCTGATCGCGCACCATCTACGATCCGCGCCATCTTCGAAACCGTCTCCTCAAGAGACAGACCATCCGCTCCTCGTACCACCGGGACGACAAGCCCCTGTTCCGACGCGACCGCTACTCCCACATTCACAGCGCCTTTCAACACAACTTTCCCATTATCCCAACTCGAATTCAACAGTGGATGTTCTCTAAGCGCTCGCGCTACGTGGTGCAATACGATCGGGAGATACGTAAGCCGTTGGCCCGTGCTCTGCTGCACCCGCTCCAAGTTCGCATTCCGATATGCCACCATCCCCGTAACATCCGCCTCGATCGCGCCCCAAGCATGCGGTATCTCACGGAAACTGCGCGACATATTCTCGGCGATCATCCGACGAATCGGCGACGGTTCCACAACCTCGTCCGCTCGCTCCGCTGTCGGTGCAGCCCCAGCCGACATCGATTCCAAATACGCCTCGACATCGCGCTTCGTGACACGTCCGCCAGTACCACTACCCGTCAACTGGCTAACATCGATTCCATGCCGATCAGCCAGACGCCGCACCACTGGAGATATCCGAATGCCAGTATCAGTTCTACCGCGTCGACCTCGATGACGAGAAGGTGAAGACGCTCTCGATTCTGACACTTCCGCGGCTGTCGGTTCGGTTTGCAAACTAGTGTCTGTAAACTCGCCACCCGTCGGTCCCACATTCGCCCCCACAATCATCGAACCTACGCGACTCGCCGCCTGTACCGATGGCCCGTCAGAAACCGGCTGCGAGACCGGTTTCTGCTCCGCGACCGCGCCCTCAACCTCCATCTCCGCAATTGCCCCACCCATCTGAACCGTGTCACCCTCGCTCACCAGCAAGCCGATTATCGTCCCGTCTCGGGGCGCCGGAACTTCCATGTTCACTTTATCGGTTACAACTTCGACGAGAGGATCGTAGCGACGTATCGAATCCCCCGGCGCCACTAGCCACTTGCCGATTACCGCCTCGGTAACCGACTCGCCTACGTGCGGCATATCTATCGTCAACTTCGCCATTTACTACACTAGATTTCTGCCAACCGACGGATCGCCGCGGCGATCCTATCCGGCGAAGGCATGAACTCCGCTTCTTGCAACGGACTGAACGGCATCGGAGGAATCTCTGGCGGCGTCACCCGCATCACCGGCGCATCCAGATCAAAGAATCCTTCCGCAGCAATGATCGCCGACACTTCCGACGACACGCTGACCGCACCTGTATCTTCTTGCACGATCATCGCTCGCCCCGTTCGCGACACCGAGTCAAGTATGGTCTCACCGTCTATCGGACGCAACGTCCGCAGGTCGACAACCTCCGCCTCGATCCCGTCCGACTGCGAAACCACCTCTGCCGCCTGCAACGAGTGGTGCAACATCAGACCATACGTTATGAGCGTCACATCGCTCCCGGCCCGCTTGATATCTGCCTTGCCTATAGGCTCCAAATAATCTTCGTCGGGCGCTTCCCCTCGAACCAATCGGTAAGTCCGCTTATGTTCCAAAAACACCGTCGGGTCGTTAGATCGGATCGCCGATCTGAGCAATCCGCGCGCATCATACGGCGTGGCTGGCGCAATCACCTGCAAGCCCGGCGTGTGTGCGAACAACACCTCGATGCTCTGCGAGTGGTAAAGACCGCCGCGTACTCCCCCGCCATACGGCACCCGCACCGTCATCGGCGCTGTCTTTCCGCCGTTCGTCCCGTACCTGACGCGCGCAGCCTCTCCGACGAGTTGATTAATCGCAGGCCAAACAAAGTCTGCAAACTGTATCTCCGCCACTGGACGCATCCCGTTAACCGCCGCGCCAAGAGCGATCCCGATGATCGACGATTCCGCCAGCGGAGTATTCATGACCCGGTCCTCTCCGAACTCTTCAACAAACCCTTCTGACGCGAGAAATACTCCGCCTCGAGGCCCAATGTCTTCACCCATCATGAAGATGTCCGAATCCCGGCGCATCTCCGACCGCAACGTCTCCCGCACCGCCTCAATCAGCGTCATCTCAGGCATGAGAGTTGCCTCCCATTCCCGATTCCAAAACCCCTGAGTACATATCTTCGACTGGCGGAAACGGCATCGCCTCAGCCTCATCCGTCGCGTCATCTACCGCCCGCCGCGCCGATTCCTTGAACTCCGCATCCGTGGCATCGTCCAATATCCCGTGCCGCCGCAACATCTGCTCCGTTATCGGCAGCGGATCCATGTCCCGCATCCGCTCGATATCCTCTTCCGAGCGATACCGGGTGTGATCATCGTCCGTAGTGTGAGGCAACAACCGCTCGACCCTAAGCTCCACCAAGCTAGCACCGTCTCCTGAACGAGCGCGATCAACTGCCTCCTTCACCGCTTCGTAAGACGCCACGATATCTGTACCATCGATTTCCACGCCGGGTATCCCGTAAGCAGATGCCCGAGACGCTATCGACTCCACCGGCATCTGCTGCTCCAACGGTACTGATATCGCATAGCGGTTGTTCTCGCACAGAAACACAACCGGAACCTTGTGAATCCCGGCGAAGTTCATCGCCTCGTGGCAATCGCCCTGACTCGCCGCTCCGTCACCGAAGAACGAAATAGTAACCGCATCCCGGCCCTTCATCTTGTCTGCCAGTGCCACGCCTACTGCCTGCGGCAACTGCGTCCCAACCACATTGGAGAACGAGAAGAGATCGACTCGCGGATGCGCCCCATGCAACGGGAACTGCCGGGCTGCGCTCAGTATTTCCCCATCCCGCGCCAAGAACTGCATCAGCATCTCCGTCGGCGTCGTCCCTAACATCAGCATCGCCGTCAGCTGTCGGTAGTAGATCAGATACCGATCGCACTCTGGATCAGTCGCCATCACCGTCGCAACCTGCGCCGCCTCATGCCCCTGCGCCGACGCCGCAATCGCCGCCTTGCCTTGCCGGTTCAGCGTCCAGATCCGGATGTCCAACGCTCGGCTCAAGCACATCGTCCTGTAGGCATCGAGCAAGCGCTCCTGCGACAATCCAAGCGGCAAGCGGAGATCGGTTTCGGCGGCGGTTCCAGTCGGCGATTGGTTCATATCGCGGATTATAGTTTGTCTACCCCGACTCTTCCTCTTTTTTTACGAAGCAAAAGAGACACGCGGCGAGCACGCGCACCACAACTCCTCCCCTTTTTGCGTCAGCAAAAGGGGGACGCGGCGAGCGCAACGAGAAGCAGGGGGTTCATACCCGACAATCTCGCGGATATACTCATTTACCGAGAAACAGAACAAAGTTCTGCGGTCGGAACCGATTTTCCCAAACCGCAGCCTTAGTTGACGGAGGACACGTTACGCATGACGAACATATTGAAGGCCACCGCGTTGATCGCAAGCGCTACCTCAGTCGCACTATTCGCCGCTTGCAGCAGCGACGGCGGTGGCGGCGGATCATACGACCCGAACGCCTCATACTCAGTAACCATCAAGACCAACAAAGGCGACATCGAGGCTGATCTCTACAACGACATCGCAAGCGTATACGTCGAAAACTTCGTCAACCTCGCAAACGACGGTTTCTACACCAACTCTCCGTGGCACCGCGTCATCCCTGGCTTCGTCATCCAAGGCGGCACCAACGCCGACGGCAAGCAGGTCGACCAGTTCGACGACGTCTTTCACCCTGACATGAAGCACGACTCCGCCGGCATCCTATCCATGGCCAACGCCGGCTTCAACACCAACACCTCGCAGTTCTTCGTAACCCACGCCGAAACTCCTCACCTGGACCCCTACGTCGACGGCCAGCTCAAACCTTGCGAAGTCCGCGGAACATCCTGCCATGCCGTCTTCGGAAAAGTAACCAGCGGCATGGATGTAGTCCTAGCCATCGAGCAAGGCGATGTCATGGAATCCGTCGAAATCCACAAGAAGTAGATTTCAAACTACCGGTTTTCCGCCCATCACGGCCCTCTCACCATGTTCCAGGTCCCGCATCCGGAGGTGTAAAACGCGGCGTCGGCCGATGCGATTGTCACTTGCAGTCCTTGGCTCCAACCACCGCTCTGCGCGACCTGATCCGCGGCGCCGTCGAGGCTCGAGATGCGCTCCCATTCGCACGATCCAGCGTTGTCAGGCGTGCCGACTGCGTAGGTACCCGGCGCGATGTCGCCGCGCACGCTGTAGATGCCGTCGCTGAAACTGGTCAGGAGAGGATCGCGCGCCGCTATTGAGCAGGAGGTGCCGGGCGATGAGCACGGGGTCTCGATGGAGACGCTGCGCGCCGAGCTCAGACTGCCGTCGCTGGCCTTCGTCTTCACGCTGAAGCGGTACGGAGTGCCGCGTTGGAGGCCGCGGGCGAAGTAAGAGTTCTGGTTGACGGTGCTGGTGCGTCCGTCGAACTTGACCTGGAAGCTGCTGTACCCCGAAGGCGCGTCCCACACGAAGTTCGCCCACGTCGTCCCGACGCTGTAGCGCAGGTTGGTAGGCGGCGGGACGCGAGCAGGCCTGGGTGTGGGAGTCGGAGTCGGGGTGGGTGTAGCCGTGGGCGTGAGTGTAGGAGTAGCCGTGGGAGTAGGCGTTGGTGTTGGCGTCGGGGTGGCCGTGGGCGGATCGATTACCCTGATGTTGACGCGGGCGATCTCTCGGTCGTCGCTCGCCCTCAGCAGCCATGCGGTCGCAACGCCGGGGGAGCATGCGTGCAGCGTCCAGTCCTCAGGCGCCAGCACGCCGATGATCCTCTGCTCAGCAGACGCTCCGGCCGCGGCTGAGCATTCGCCACCTTGCAGCGGACGCGCTATCCGAAGTTTCACCAGGGTGTTTGAAGGGCGGACGTTGCGGGCGTAGATCGTCACGCTCTGACCGACGTAGATGCGGTAGGAAGATGCCGTAAGCCTGCCTGTAACGACGTCTGGAGTAGGAGTGGGGGTTGGTGTGAAAGTCGCAGTAGGGGTAGGAGTTGGCGTGAAGGTGGGAGTTGGAGTAGGAGTGAACGTAGGTGTCGGAGTGGGGGTATGGGTAGGAGTCGGAGTAGCTGTCGGCGTCGCCGTGGGAGTAGGTGTAGCAGTTGGCGTCGGAGTCGCGGTAGCAGTGGGAGTGGGCGTCGGCGTAGGTGTCAACGTCGGCAGCTGCGCGAAGCCCCAGCCCCAAGTGTTGTTGGGTGTGTCGGAAGGTTGGGTTGAGCCTGAGGGAACCATCAGACCATTCGAGGTGGCATTTCCCTTAAGGACGGTGACTACGACTTCGGGTGTCACCGTGGTCAGGCCGGGCGTCGATGTCCTGAAGTCCTGTATCAGAAGCGCAGCCATACCGGCGACGTGCGGTGCGGCCTGGCTGGTTCCTTTCCAACGGCCGGACGAGGATGGCTCGTTGTGGACACCGACGATTTCAGGCTTGACACGGCCGTCTGGCGCCGGGCCTCGGCTGCTGAGGGTATACATGGTGTAGGTTCGCGTATCTCCGGATTCCTCGGCTTCAGCCGCGCCGACCGCGAGCATGCCGGACGAACTGCTCTCCGCCGGGTTTTTAATGCTACCGAATGGCGTGGAGCGCAGAAGATTGCCAGCGCCGTCGAATGTTCCAAGCTGAACCCAGTCGGGCTCCGGACCGTTTTTGCGGCATATCCGTAAGTAAATAGCACCTTCACCGATCCTAACTGACTGCTCTATGTTGTACTGGGCGAGCCCGGGATACGCCTGACCATTAACGACTTTCCCACTGCATTCGGCGTTGTCGCAAAGATAGAGGTCCAGGTCCGTCGCGTCGCTGTCGCCCCAACGCAACATGATGGTAGATAGGGCACCGCCGTATAAAGTGGCCTGGTTGTAACGCGCAGGTGTTGGATCAGTTGAAAAGTCAAACCACCCGTCATCGCCCCATTGGTCTTCATTCGACGCGCTGTAAAACATGTTGCCCACAGCTTCATTGCCGGCAGAGTTGATCCAGACGATTCCTTTGCTCACAGCCATCTCTACAGCCTTCAGGGCCAAGTCTTCGAATTTAGCGATGCCGTCGCCGGGACCTTCCCACGCGTAACCCTGCGATACATTGATTACATCGACTTTTCGCTCGATCATCCAATCCGCCGCTTCGTTAAGAGATTCACGGTCCCTCGCTCTAGCGATGTAGAGTTCAGCCCCGGGCGCAATGTCCATCACAGCTTCAGCGACCCGAGTCCCATGTTTTCGAATATCGTCGCTTTCGCTGTTGTAGTGTTCACAACGTCGATCAAACTCTTGTGGAGTGGGTGTTGCAGTTCCTCCCAGAAAGCACCTCGCCACGACAGTAGTCGGCAGGTCATCCCCATTGCCTTGCTGCTCTCTGAAACCGACGAAATTTACGTCGATGATCCCGACCTTGACTCCGTCTCCGGTGATTCCTGCTTCGTGCCAAGCGTCCGCGCCGTGCCACCGGGCAGCGTCGGTTTTTGTTGATTCTTGAGCATCGCTAGAGAAGGCAGTGTCTTCGTTACTGAGTTGTAGTAAGTTTGTTGACCGGTTGGCGACCATCTGTCCGGTGTTAACTCGTACGAGTGCCTCATCTGGTTCTGCCAAAGCTGAAATCGTAACCAGATGGACACCTCGTACCTCGGACAACGGACCGAGCAGTGACAGAGGAACGTCGGCTACTATCACGTCTCGGATATTTTGATGTTCGTACTGATCGAAGCTAGTGATGCTGTTGCGTCTGAGAAATTCGATTATGCCCGCGGAATTGGTCAGGTACTCAATGCGGGTGTGTATTTTCACATGACCATAATGCGATTGACCAGATTTGGCGGCGGCTTCATATTCGCAGACCAGCAACTCCAGCGACGGGTCCAGTTTCGGGTAGTCGCAGGCAGGTTCTGATGACTGTCCTTGCAGTGCTCCAGCTTCATGAGCGGCTGGCAGACGACAGGTGCGTGGACCCGTGTCATTTGGTGTTGGAGTAGGTGTAGCGGTTGCAGTCGGCGTCGGCGTGGGCGTAGGAGTAGGGGTAGCGGTGACCGTCGGTGTGGGCGGACCGCCTCCGCCCGGCCGCGGTGTGGGCGTAGGAGTAGCGGTAGGCGTGACCGTGTTTGTGGGCGTAGGAGTAGGTGTCGGCGGATCGCTCCCGTCCGGCGGCGCTGCACCCGACGGCGTGAAGGTGTAGGTCTTTGTCGTCGCGCCATCGGGCGCCACGACCTTGATGACAAGCACGATCGGAACCGCCAATGTCGAGGTTTGCAGGTAGAAGTGTTCGCCCCTGACGGGACCGCGGCCGTTCACCGTCACCCGCGCCCCGGGATCCGAAGCCCTCGCGTGCAGGATGATCCAAGGGCTGTTGCGGAACGCGTTTGCCGGGCGGACGCGGTACTCCGTAACCGACGGCGAGAATGCGGGATCCAGCGAACCTCCGCCGCGGATGAACGAGATACTGCGAAGATCCGCGTTCGAAGACCCGCTCTGTCCCTGCGCCGAAGCCGACGGTAGAAGCGAAACCACCAGCAGCGAAGCGACGAGCAAAGCCGCAACAACGAACAACCCTACAATCCCTAGGGTCCGAAGATTCAACATCGCCTTACTGTAGCACAAACACACTAACACCCCATATGCCGACATCTAAGGCGGAATCTTCGTCAACCTCGCAGTTCTCAGTAACTCACGTCGCCGTCTTCGGAAAAGTAACCAGCGGCACGAACGTAGTCCTATCCATCGTGCAGGGTTACGTCATGGAATCCGTCGAGGTCCGCAAGAAACAGACCTCACATCCAATGGCTAAAGCACGCTCAATAATGACGCCGCGTCGGGCGTGCGCTAGCAGGCGCGTCCCACGTCATCGGATCCAAGGCAAAGTTGTCCAACTCCGCGTGACGCGCCCGGTCCGGCGGTTGCAGTCGCTCCGATACAGCGACTTCACCGACGATCGCCGTTCGGTCGAACACGAACGTGTCTGAGCCAATGTGAAACTCTTCGCCATCCGGAATCGGGTTTTCCCCCGCTTGCAACGCCTCATCGCGAATCGTCATCCTTAAAATCCCATCTGAGTCTGGACTATATCGGAACGCCAAACCCTGGCCGGAGAACACAAATCGGCCTCCCAGCAACGGTACTGCCGGCAATGCCGCCGCGGGGACTATCGATTTGTTCATCAACGCGTCCCACGCTGAACGTCGGTACGCTCTGAAATCGACTACCAGTTCCCGTTGCCCTTGACTATCCAAGCGATACAGATATCCGTACGGCTTCACCTGCATCAACGATCGTAGCAAAAGCAGTAATACCAGCAACCCGAAGAAGCCGCCGACACCGATGAGAGAGTAAGTCAGCATCGACGTGGGCATCGCTATTTCAATGTTCGCTGATTTCTTCGCCGTCACTGCCTCGAACTCACGACCCAAGTGCGTGCTGCTCAATGTTGCGCTGAACTCATACTCAGATGCCGTAACCAACGATCCAAAAACTTTCAGCTGGTAGACCTTCTCATCCACAATCTCCGTCGGCTCCAACTCTAGGTCGATAGCCGAACCGTCTTCCGTATTCACCATCGACACCGTTACTCCGTCCGGCTCGGCTAAGAACGGAAATTCACCGAGTTTCAAATCAACTGTCGCCAACTGCGTACGCGTCGCCCCGCCAACTGGTTCGTCCGTCCCGGCTAAAATGATCTCGATCGTTGGAAACGGCTCGACAGCGATCACTCCCGCCCCATCAATCGTCGCTTCGATATCTGGCCAACTCATACTCAGTCGAACATCACCGATCCACGCCTCTTCTTGTGCAGGAACCGTCGCCGAAAACACACCGTCCTCGGAAAACACGTCGCCGTCCTCGCCGATGTCGTTCAGAACAAACGTAAGCTCGGTTCCCCCAGGACCCACGATAAACGCTTCGACGATAGCCGAAGTGTCGATAAGCGGCAACTCGCCGATCCGCGCTTCAGCGACGATCACAAACGGCTCATCGGTAGGAAACGGCGCCTGAGGCGGCATCACCACGCTCAGATCGTTCAACACATCGCTCAATATTGTCAACGAGCCAGAACTGCCAGAACTCCTGAGTGACCAAGTGCCCGCTTGCGGATTCTGAACCGTGAAAAACTTGATGCCCGAAATCGACAGCGCGCTCACAGACCCGACAGAACCACTTATCTCTTGTCCGTTAGGCTCAACGATTACGTGAATGCTCTCCGGGGCTTCGTATAAGAAACCAGCCACCAGATACGATGAGTGAGGTGGAACTGGGACATCGATAGTTCCGACTCCAGACGCTAGATCATCGGTCTGCACCAATGGTGTCAACTGCACACTTAACTCATTATTGACAAACTCCAACACGCCATCCGAAAATCCAAGATCGTACGGTATGCCGCCACCCGCGGAGCTGATCGCTCCGAGAACATCACGATCAACCGCCGGTGTCGTAGCCAATGAGACCGTGCTCACTTCGACACCCTGAGCAGCCAACTCCGCCGCAAGACTCGACAGACCGTCAACACCCACCGATTCGTGATACGTGAACCCGCCCGCAGAAAGGATCACAAGTCGTCCGCCAGGCTGATCGCCAAGTCCTTCCACGAACAACGCGTAAGTCTCAAACATTTCGGAAAGGTCCGCCGGCAGCGCCTCCCCTCCAACATTCGACTTCAACTCTTCGGTGATCTCATTCACCGCCGCCTTGGCCTGATCCACGGTATCGAAGGTCTGAGGCTCTTCCGCATGATCGAAGTATTTCCCAACAATGACCGAGCCCTCGCCAGCGTTCGACAGCACGATGTTCGCCGCCAACTGTGCCGCCTCGATATCCTCGAGCCGCGTCAGCGTCGCATCAAAAGCCACCAAAGTGAAGCCGCTATCAGCCGATCCACCATCCTGCGCCTCGATTTTCTCACCCTTACCCAAACCTAACGGCATCAATGCCATCGTGATCAGAACCAACGCCACCACCAACGGCAACGCGAATCTCAGTCTGTGGAACTTAGGATACATAGTGTCAATCGGTGTCGCCAAAGCAACCCGAAATCTCGGCTTATGGAGTGCTATCGATTCTATACGGACGTTCGTATCCATCCCATATAAAGACATTCGCAGTTCCCCATACGAACACGCAACTCGTTCGGTTGACACCTTTTCCCAAATCTTGTGCAAGAATGAACGCTGACAAACCGACACAAGACGATCGCGTCACGCGATTGAGTACCCGTACACTCATAACCAATTCCGAAAGGTCGAGATGAAGATCACCGGCGTATCCTCAACGCTCTACCAATTCACGATGTCCAGACGCATGGGCGATGCCAACTCACCCATGGGCCGCGCACGCGGCAGCGGATGCGTCGTCGAACTCCACACCGATACCGAACTCACCGGCATCACAACTGGCGGCGGAGCAGCACTCCCGATCATCGAATCCCTCGTCGAAGGTGTCCTCATCGGACAAGATCCGCGGCACGTCACCGGCCTCTGGCAACGCATGGTCAACAAGCACTTCAAAGGTGGGCACGACGGCATCGCCAACGACGCCATCTCAGCTCTTGACATCGCGCTCTGGGACCTCAAAGCCAAAGCCAACGACGAACCTCTCTGGAAAACCCTCGGCGGCGTCCGGCAACCTATCAACGCTTACGCCAGCGGTCTCGATATGCCGCTCTCCGACCAAGAGATATTCGACTTCTACCGCTCAATGGCCGAGAAATACGGTTTCACCGATGGGAAGCTCAAGGTCGGCCTCGACCAAGACCGCGACCTCCGGCGCATTGGGCTTATGAACGACGCGCTCAGCATTAACACCGACGAACCCGGTCTAATGGTCGACGCCAACGAGTACTGGTCGCCCAAACAAGCTATCCGAAAAGTCCGCGAAATGGAAGACCAGTTCGACCTCATGTGGATCGAAGAACCCGCCCGACGATGGGACTTCCTCGGCCTCCGACGCATCTGCGATGCCGTCCGAACGCCCGTGTGCGCCGGCGAAAACCTTGACACCCTCGGCGACTTCCTCCCCTACTTCCACAACCGCTCCGCCGACATCATCCAAGTCGGCTCCGGGATGACTGGCATCACCTGCGCGCTCCAACTCGCAGATGCCGCATACGGCTTCAACCTCCCCATAACCCTGGGCGGATCCGCTGGACACCATCACGCGCACCTCGCTACCGTCATACCCAACTACATCACCATCGAGGTCGGCAATCCCGAACCCGATGACGGCGTGACAACCCACGACGTCACCTTCGAAAACGGCAAAGCCATCCTCGGCGACAAACCCGGTCTTGGAATCGAAATCAATCGCGAAGCCCTCGAAGAAGCCAGCGTAACCAAAATCCCGCCCGGAAGCGGCCCCAGCCCCTTCGGCCGCCGACCCGGAGCCGGCCTCTATGAAGTACTACCAACCCCCGAAGAGGTCGCAGAATCCGCCCGCGGCATCACTGGACAATCCGAAGGCCGCCACGCCTATTAATCGCAACGTCCCCTTTGCGAACCCCTGTTACCCGACCCCAACATGCAACCCAACACAACACGTCAGCCCCAACAACATGTCATTCCGAGAGCAGCGAGGAATCTCAACACCGCTCAACGGGACCGCCGTATCAGATTCTTCACTCCGCTACGCTCCGTTCAGAATGACATAGCTCAAGCACACGTAGCAATGACGTGAACTCCCTGCAACCCAACTGTCATCCAGCCCAACCAACAACCACAAGAAACACTGAAACCATGAAAATCACCGGATACCGCGTAGAACAATACGAGATGAAGATGGACCGACCCATCGGCGACGCCAACGGCGTAGTCGGCGAAGACATAGCCGGCGGATCTGTCTTGTGGATCGAGACCGACGAAGGCATCACCGGCATCGCACCCGGCGGAAACCAAGCCGTCGGACGACTCTTCCACCTCATCGAAGGCGAAGACCCACGCTCTGTCATCGGTCTCTGGCAACGCATGGTCGACTTCGTATTCAAAGGCGGAAACGAGGGCGAGATGAACGCCGCCATCAACGCCATCGACACCGCTCTTTGGGACCTCAAAGCCAAGATCGCCGACGAACCGCTCTGGCAGACATTCGGTGCTCGAGAAGGACGCACCAAAGCATACGCATCGGGCATAGACCTCTGCCTCGACGACGACGCAATCTTCGCCTTCTACCGACGAATGGCGGAGCAAGGCATCGACTCCGGCAAGCTCAAAGTCGGGCTTGACATGAAGGCCGATCTCCGGCGCATCGGAATCATGCAGGAAGCCCTTAGCATCGCAAACGATCGGCCCCGGTTGCTAATCGATAGCAACGAATACTGGTCGGCCAAAGAGGCCATCATTCGGATACAGCGCATCGAGCAAGACTTCGACATCACTTGGGCCGAAGAACCAGCCCGACGTTGGGACTACGACGGCTTGCGCCAAGTCTCCCGGAACATCAAAGCTGCGGTCGCAACTGGCGAAAACCTCAATCACATCGGCGACTTCTACCCGCTTGTATCCCAACAAGCCGCCGACGTAGTCAACATCGCTGGCGGCCACAGCGGGTTCACTGGCTGCAAGCAAGTCGCCAACCTCTGCTACGCCTACGAATTGCCCGTAACCATGATGAACTGCCAAGCCAACTACGCCGCGCACCTCGCCGCCGCCCTTCCCAACCACATGATGATGGAAGTCGTCGACCCCGGCCGCGAACACTGCATCAACTTCAACCACACCATCGAAGACGGCTTCATCCACCTCTCCGACGCCCCCGGACTAGGCATCACTATCGACGAAGAAGCCCTATCCAATCTCCAGCAAAACCCACCCGAACCAAACCGCCGACGCCGCAACCCGTTTCCCAGACGCGAAGGTGCGGGACGGTTCATCGTACCGCCGACTAAGGAAGAGGCACCTTGGTTGGTCACCAATTAGGGTTCCCCCGCTCGCGGGGAAATGTACGGGGCCTGCCCTTACTCCGATACGGGGGACAAAGGGGGCACGTAGGACGGTTCAACGTCAGTCGCTAATCCCCATTCACAGGAATCGGCTTCCCGCCGACCAGCACGACATCACCTCGTTGATAAACCGCCTTGCCTCGTAACTTCGTAGCCAGCCGATGTAATCCAAAAGTGTGAGTCCTGCCACCGCCTGATGGTCCTGCCCGGCTAGATTCATACTTCCAGTCCGATTTTTCTACGAAAGCGACGTCTACTCGCCACACAATCACAGGTCTTCCGATCTCCAACGTTTCAGTTGGGTCGACCAAATAGCGCCAGACAACATACCAACCCGGATGATCGTAATGTGATTGAACCGCCCATGGTCGTTTGCTGGCTTTGCTCTCCAACGAATTTTCGGGTGACGGATTTGGCCCTGATCCTCGACGGAGTAAATCGTGGAACCGTTGCTGCGCAGTGTCAAAGTTTGGGGACTATAACCCTGTGCGCGCGACCTGATGTCAACGGCGCAGGTTTTCTAGGGCGATGTCCAGCACTTCATCGCTGGTTATATCTTGAAAGAGCGGATAGACATGAAAGAGCGGATAGCGTTCTTTCAAGATAGCCATTAGACTGGATGCGTCGTTGATGTGGGCGTATTGAAGGGCACCTTTGTGGCTGATCTCGACCTCCAATCTGCCACTAACCATTAACCCAAACAAGCAACCGTTGTAACCGACCTTCCAGCCGCGCTTGAACGCTAGCCATGTGATTTCCCCGCACTGGGTCTTGGCGAGAAGTTCGTCTAGGATTTCCTGCTCCGTCGCCATTCGCCGTCCTTAGTCTTCGCTCGTTTCGGGTTAGTCGCCGACTGAGGCACTGTGCCCTGATAGCTCAATGGATAGAGCGCCCCGTTGACTAGGTGGTAGATGCGGGTTCGACGCCCAAGGTACAGTAGCCGCAGTCAGCCGATCATAGCACGGCAAAACGCACCAGATTTTGATTGACAGGGCATGTTCAGTCGAATCTAAGTGCTACGCTCGAAAGAAAAGCGGTCTGGGCATCGCTCTCACAGGATGATGCCAGTCGCGCACACAGGGTTATAGTCCCCCAAAGTTTCTATGTTTCTCGTAATTGCTGACCGAATCTAGTGCTTTGGTTCCAAAAATCCCGACGATAGCGCTGAACACGTTCATCTGTTCGTAGTAAATGTCGACCAATTCGGAAAGTTCGCGCTCGATATAGTCGACAGCCCTCCGAATCGCCGATACCGTCAAGCCCGGCGGTAGAGACACAGACGAATCGAACCATTCACCCCGATCCAATTTGTCTCGTCCTTTTCGGTGTGAACGTAGCGAGTTGCGGGATTGCGGATCTTGCAAGCCCGAAATATTCTGCGTCGATTTCGATCCCTATGCTGTCAAGCCCACACGAAGTAGCCGCGGCGACTGTAGATCCTGAACCCATAAATGGATCCAGGATCAATCCTTCGCTCAACGGCAGAGATGCCCGCACTATTTGCCGCATGAAGTCTTGAGGTTTCAGAGATGGATGCGGTGCTACGCGCTTTTCGAATCCTCGAGCAGGGGACGAGTAGATCAAGTCTCGAAAAGGTTCCGTATTGGACACCCGCATCAAGCCTCCCGTCTTCCACTTGCGGAGATTATCTTGGACTCGACCTTCGCATGGTTTCCGAAACAGCCCCCAAGGCTCCCAGCACGACCTTGGCATTACCGAAACATCCGGAAATTCCTCATGAGCATTTTTAGGGCGGTCGCCACCGCGCAGTGTCTGCACTACCCTCACGATTTCTCCTCGCTTCTCAAAACCGGCCCGAATGAACGGCAGATACACAAAATGGGAAACCAGTGGATTGGTGGCAATGAAAACGTGCGCGCCCGGAACCAATGCCGACATTAGCAAGTTGGCAAGGCGGTCAAAGAATTCCTCTAGACGCTCCTTGTCGTCTTCGTTCAGTACCGTGAAGCGCGGCAGTGGCTTGCGGACTGAATTGTCAAACGCGGGGGGAATACGCCACACGCCTCCACGTCCCTTACGAAGCTTTTCTATCTGACCCGGCGTATATTCGACCAACCCGTATGGCGGATCCGTCACCACCGCGTGGATCGAGTTCGATTGCGCTTTCTCTAACCAATCAAAGGCATCACCGTGGATTATCGGCGGCGTTTCTTTGACGAGTGAGCCAATCGGAAGAATAGTCTCAAGGGCAGTCATTACGAGATCAGACTAGCATCCCTCAACCAAGTTTCGGTTCGCACATGGCGATCCTCACAGATAGTTACGGATTCCATTGGATGGCGGGTTGGAAGCAAACGCACTCGTCTACAAACCAATCCGCATGGCCGACAACTTCCTTGATGCGGTTTTCTACTCGCTCGATCCTCCCCTCAACAGATACCCTCCAGTAGCACCCGATACCACGATGATCATGATGTCCACCACTACCCACACCACGTCATGCATCACTTCTTCACCTATCTCCGACGCTCCGTTGACCAGCAGATTCAGCCAGTTGAACAGGAACAACGCTGCCAAAATGATCGTCGCGTAATACATCACATTCGACTCGATATACTCCTGCGTGATGCCCGTTTCACTGCTCGCATCGTGCTTTCGCTTGCGCTCCCAGTTGAAGTAGAACGCCAGCACTATCGCCACCAATGAGATGTAGTTGACCACGTACCAGACATCGCCCGAGTCGTACAGCCGCCATGCGATGAACTGCACCGCAACCACCAGCGACACCAATATGTGCACCACTCCGATTATTCGTCGTATTCCGTCCATTTTTAGCCCTCCTCTGGACTATCGAATCTGATTTCGATCAGCTACGTCAGCAAAAATCCAGTCTCCCCCAGACCAAGGAGCGGGGCGGTTCATCGTCCCACCAACCTTGGGAGAGACCACTATCTCCTCTATAGAGAGATTGAATACGTAGGGCGAGATTTTTGTCTGCCATGCTCTATAAACCAGGTGGGCGCTTAAAGTCCGCGCGCTGACCTGAGCAGTGAGCGGCCTAGCGAGCAACTCAATGCAACAACCAGAATGTCTACTGCCGTCCAGACGATCGAGTAGTCGCCGGCTGTAGAGGCATCTTCAGCACCATTGATAACGAAATTCAACCAGTTGTAGGCGAACATCATGGCTAATGCGAGCGCGGCGTAGAAGCGAACGTTGTTCTCGAAATACGCGCGGTTAAACGCGCCGTCGTTGTCAGGGTTGCTGTCGAACGCCCGCTTTGCGGCGAAACTCGCGCCGAGAGAGAACAAAACAGCCAAGAGCATCGCGATGTCGATCCAGAACCAAACATCGACCGCAGCATCGTACAACGTTTGAACCGCATACTGTACTCCAACAGCGATCGAGATCAGTATCAGCACCCAGCCTATGATCGTCTTCCTAATCTTTTCCATGGCTGCTCAATCTCCTCTTTCAGCGACACTTATCAAGCGACGCATGTACTTTCACCCGCTCGACGAATCTCGCCATAGATGATAACCCTTGATCCCCGAGACTAGGATGAACAGTGGGTTGATGAACCACCAGTAGATGCTGTGGCGGCTGCGGGAGAAGTCGGATGCCTCGTCGATCTCGTACAGCACGTAGAACCAGTTGCTGAAGAAGATGATGGTCAAAACGACCGAAGCGTAGAACAGTAGGTTCACCTCGAGATATTCACGCGAGACTTCGCCATCGTCCTCCATCCTCAACTTCCGGCGCAGACTCGCCAAGAGTGCCACTACTACAGCTATCGCCATCAGCGGATTGATGATGTCGAAAGGGTTGAACCCGGGGTCTGGCAACCAGTGCCCGACGGCGATGTACAGCCCCAACACAACTGCGACAACAAGGTTGTAGGTCCCGAATATCCGATAGATCGTCTTCATCTCGTATCTCCACTCTTCTTCTCGCATAGATTATCCATCGACAACGTACGCTTTGAGCCGGTTGTGATGTCTAATTGCCATCATGCGTGTATTTATATCCGCAATTCCGAAATGACGCGCTCACTCGATGGCGTTACATGCGAACATTGAATAGGCGGAACGACCACAACGAAGGGTTCCGCACTGCGGCGGTACGCCAAAAAGCGTCAGGAACATCACATGAAGGTAACCGAAGTAAAGAACGTCCCCGTCCGAACCGACAACGGCGGGGTTTCACTCTTCGTCCGCATCGAAACTGATGCTGGAATCCACGGACTCGGCGAAGTCGGCATATCCAACATGGGACGCGCCATCATGGAGGCTGTCGATCACCTCGCAGAGGTCGTCGTCGGTTCAGACCCTTGGGAAACAGAACGCCTTTGGCAACTCATGTTCCGCGGCAACTTCTTCCCTGCCGACCGCGTCTACGGATGCGCGATCAGCGCAATTGACATCGCACTTTGGGATATCAAGGGAAAATCCGTCGATATGCCCGTCTACAAACTCCTCGGCGGCCCTGTCCGAGACAAAGTCGTCTCCTATGTACACACCCAAGGCACTACCACCCAGGATCTCGTCCAGAACTGCCTCGACCGCGTTGAAGAAGGCTGGAAATTCGTCCGCTGGGGACAACCCGAAACATCAGGTATCTTCGAAGCACCTGGCACATCGCGCCTCGAACCCGTCGAATCTATGCGTCTCGCCGTCGATCAGATGTCGAAAGTCCGCGAAGCTGTAGGCCCCGAAATCCAAATCCTTCTCGATGCCCACACTCGTCTAGACACCGCGCATGTCGTCCAGATGTGCAAAGACCTCGAAGAGTTCAAGCCCTACTTCATCGAAGACCCGATCCGATCCGAAAACCCCGGCTCCTATAAAAACCTGCGCCGACAGATCAACCTGCCCATAGCCGCCGGCGAACAGTGGGTCTCAAAATGGCCCTTCCGGCAAGTCATCGAAGAGGAACTCATCGACTACGCCCGCATCGACCTGTGCATCGTCGGGGGAATCACCGAGGCCGCCAAAATAACCCACTGGGCCGAGACACACTACATCGACATCGTGCCACACAACCCACTCGGCCCAGTTTCTGCTGCCGCCTGCGTCTCGCTCTGCATGGCATCCACAAACGTCGGCGTCCAAGAAATGCCACGCCAACCCGGCACCGTCTTAACTGATCTCTTCCCCGTCCAGATCGGATGGGAAGACGGCTACTCATTCTGCAACGACGCACCCGGACTCGGCATCGAAATGGACATCGACGTCGCCGAAGCCCGCGCCGGCGATCCCCACGGCTGGACAGCCCAACTCCGCCGCAATGATGGAGCATTCACCAACTGGTAAACCACCGTCATTCCGGCGAAAGCAGGAATCCAGAGGGAGCAAAGTACGGTTTCCCCCGCTAGCGGAGGAAATGTCCGAAGGACAAAGGGGGCTCAAAGCAACCAAAACTGCTATCAAGCTAGAAACCCAAGACAAGAAAACGGCACAGCATGAAAGTCACACAAATACGATCATTCCCCGTCCGAGACGACTCCGGCCGCCTCTACTTCATTGTCCGTGTCGATACTGACGCTGGCATCTATGGATTTGGTGAAATTGGTGTCTCACGACTCGGTCGCTCCATCGCCATCGCCATCGATCACCTCTCCGAAGTCGTGATCGGTTCCGATCCATGGGAAACCGAGCGTCTCTGGCAGTTGATGTTCCGCGGCCTCTTCTTCCCCGCCGAACGCGTATACGTTTGCGCCATCAGCGGCATCGACATGGCTCTATGGGATATCAAAGCCAAATCCGTCAACATGCCCCTCTACAAGATCCTTGGAGGCCCGACCCGCGACAAAGTAATCTGCTACCCTCACTGCGGCGGAGAGACGACACAAGAGATCGTCGACGATGCCCTCCGACACGTAGACGAAGGTTGGAAGTTTGTCCGCACCGGCCAGCCCACAACCACACCGCTAGTCGGCGAATACGGAGGACGAAAGCCTGCGACCGCCGAACTCGACCCAATGAAATCGATCAGCATGGCGGTCGAACAGTTCGGCGCCATCCGAGACGCCGTCGGACCTGACATTCAGATCTGCACCGACGCCCACACCCGTCTCGACCCCACATATTCCATCCAACTTTGCCGCCAACTCGAAGAGTTCAAGCCCTTCTTCGTGGAAGATGCCGTGCGCTCCGAGAACCCGGCTTCCTATCGCAACGTCCGACGCCAGACCAGCGTACCCCTAGCCGCGGGTGAGCACTGGTGGTCAAAGTGGCCGTTCCGCGAAGTCATCGAGGACGAGAGCGTCGACTATTTGCGCATCGACCTCTGCATCGTCGGTGGCATCACCGAAACCCTCAAGATCACCCACTGGGCCGAAACCCACTACATCGACATCGTCCCACACAACCCCCTCGGACCAGTTTCAGCCGCCGCATGCGTCTCCGTGTGCATGGCATCCACCAACGTCGGCGTCCAAGAAATGCCACGCCGCCCAGGCACCTTCGCAACCGACCTCTTCCCACAACAGATCGAATGGGAAGACGGCTACGCCTGGTGCCCCGACAGCCCCGGCATGGGCGTCGACTTCGACATTGAAGTAGCCGAACAACGCATCTCAGACCCCCGCGGCTGGTCGCCGCACCTCCGAAGGCCCGATGGTGCGTTTACGAATAACTGAATAGCCAATTAGCTACCCAGTTTTTCGTTAAGAATTCTGCGCGCCCGCCGAAAACTGGGAAGTTGCTGCAATGTGTCGGGATTGAGGCTACCCAACAACTCGAAGGAAATCGCGCCTTTGGAGTAACGATCGTTGGTCGCTCGCTTCAATGCCGTCAGTACGTCGTCGGAGTGCCTATCCTCTATTCGATTGGGATCTGGCAAACGATTCCCATTGAAATCCCTTGGAAATCGTTTTCGCAAAGCCTCATGATCAGCAGCAAGCCAAGTCTCCATGCTGGTCACCATGAAAAGCACCTGATCGTCTGTTGCATCGCTCGGTTTTCGCCACCTATCGCGCCTTCGCAAATGATCCCAAGTCCGCTCGACATCGGTTATCGGTGCCTCGCTGTCAATGAGCATCAAAACGTCGTCTGCGTTCATCGGATCACCGAGAGCTGTTTTGAAGCGATCGAACGCCGCTTCTCTACTACCCAAAGCGCGAACTCGCGGCATCCGACGTCGAAATCCAGTGTTCTCCAGCAACTTGCGAAAACCTTCACGGCACCGATTTCTCAACTGAGTTGAGTCCCCACCACCTTCAACGAAAAGCTGAACGCTCACCAGCGCACACCGCCCAGTTGACCGCTCGTCCAAAGATCGCCGAGCCGGTACTTCTCTAACCAAACAGCCATCTTGGTCGGATCAAGGCGTTCCATTGTCGTCTGCCCATTGTGTTTCTCGCATACAACAACTGCATCCGGCTGATCGTGCAAGGCATCAACTAATATCTCAGAATGCGTGGTGACCACCAGTTGTGTCCTGGCTGACGCATCAACCAGAAGATCAGCAATCTTATGGATGAGGTCAGGATGGACTCCCAACTCGGGCTCTTCCAGCACAATGAATGCGGGCGGCTCGGGATCCAACAGTATCGCAAGTAGGCAAAGGTAACGAAGACTGCCATCAGAGAGTCGACTAGCCCGGATTGTGCTTTCCCCTTCTTCGAAATACAACTGGATAGTTGGACCGACGATTTCGAAGTCAAATCCGGTAACCCCGTCGTAGATATCCGCGATTTTCTCGATGAGTTTAGCTTTGGTGCTTGGATTTTGGCGGATTCTGCTGAGAAACATCCAAGCGTTCGAAAAATCCTCAGCCATTGGCCTTGAAACGACCTCCGTTGATTGTGCGCGCGTGAACACTGCGTCACGCCCAAAGGGCCAAGTCCGATACATCCTTATCTCGTTGTAGGCCCCGTTCAGGCGATCAAATTCGGGAAACTGAAACGGGTCTTTCCGTTGAGACAAAATCGACTGATCCCTCGACAATTCTGCGAATGCCGCCTTATTGTCGTCGTTCGCAGCCCGGAAAATCCGTCGCGGAAGCGCGTGCCGCAGATCGTATACGCTCTCTGACTTCTCGTCGCTAAACATGCGGTCGATTCGCTCATCATGAAGTCGAAACGCTCGGTCCTCATTGCGAAAAGCGAGTTCATGCCGGATTGCCTGAGGAACCTGCCAAATTCCTGCGTTATACATGCCTGCAACTTCGGCAGTCACGTATGCGACATCATCAAGGTCGCCTCTCCAAATCCAATCTTGTACACCACCGCCTTTCCTTACCGGCGTGGCAAGTTCTCGAGGCGCCGCCTGAAACAGGCTGAACACGTCAAGCAGATTCGATTTCCCTGACCCATTCGGCCCGATCAGCACATTCAGCGGCCCCAATTCCAAGTCAATTCCATCCGGCCCAAACGAAAGCAAGTTCTGCGCCTTGATCCGCTGGAAGAGTGGCGGCT
>DAOUJE010000113.1:0-7839 GCA_034423055.1 Dehalococcoidia bacterium
TCGTGTTCGAGGCGTCCCGTTTGACGCCCTTGGTTGTTATATTACTACAAATGTTGCGCGAATGTCAAATTGAACTAGGATGTTGAGGATTGGGAAGGATGCGAAGGATGGGGAGATTCCTCGCTGCGCTCGGAATGACAGGATGAGGGGCTCGGAATGACAGGGGAGGGCCGAGAATGGCAGGGGAGGGGATCGGAATGATGTGAGGGTGCGGGTTTACGGGGTGGGCATCCCCCTGCGTTCGCTGCGCTGCGCGTCCCCCTTCGATTCTCGAAAGGGGAGATTCCTCGGCTGCGCTCGGAATGACAGGGTAGGGATCGGAATGACAGGATGAGGGGCTCGGGATGACAGCGCGAGGGGATCGGAATGGCGGGGAGTGCGAGGAATGGCGGGGCAATGGGCCGGGAATGATGTGAGGGTGCGGGTTTACGGGGTGGGCATCCCCCTGCGTTCGCTGCGCTCCGCGTCCCCCTTCGCGGAGCGAAAGGGGAGATTCCTCGGCTGCGCTCGGAATGACAGGGCTGGGGGATCGGAATGACAGGGCTGGGGGATCGGAATGATGTTAGGGCTCGGAATGGCATGGAGTGCGAGGAATGGCGGATGATGCTGGGAACGACGTGGGACGGGCATCCTTCTGCGTTCGCTGCGCTCCGCGTCCTCCTTCGCGGAGCGAAAGGGGATGGTCGCCCTCTCCCTTGCCCCTCCTGAAGGACGGAGTGCTCTCCTGTTGGGGGGATTTCTTGTTCTAGTGTCGGTTTGTTGGTCTGACGGTGTCATTAAGTGCGGAATATATTGAGATAGACCCGCCGCGACACCTCAACGAAACCGAGTTTGGCAGCTATGTGCAAGGACGCTTCATTGTCCTCGCCCGCGCTCCAAATGGGTGTACGCCCTAAGTCTTGGATGCGTCGCGCCACGATCGACGCGGACGCGGTTGCGAAACCCATCTCTCGCCAAGCATCATCCGTATACACGCCGATATCGCCGTAGTTCGCGGTCACAGCGTTCGTGTGCGCGAGGGCTACTAACTTGCCATCCATCACAGCGCCGGCAGCCACTCCGTTGGTCAACAAATCTTCGTAAGTGTTGAACCCTAATCTGTGTGGGTCTCTTCGGAAATCGGCTAAGCAGGCAATATCGCGTATACCCAGCTGGCGAACCTCTGGCGCTATGAACCTTTCAACTCGCCGGGGCAGCGTGTGATATACGTCGCCATACTGTCCGACTCTGGCGTTCGTCTCTTGTCGGATAAGCGAGGACAACGGGTCGGCCAGATACGGAGGCACGTTTGGCGACATATCTCGTTGCCCCCATCCGGTGAGTTGGCTCAGCAACTCCCAAAGGCTGTATGGGTCACTCCCAAAACACCATGGCTCCTCTAGCCATGGGTGGGACTGGACGACCATAGCGTCGAACTTCGGCAAAGAACCAGCGACGTAGGCATGGGCGAGGCCTTGCCTCAGGAGATGTACCGGAATGACGGTTTCAGGCGTATCACCGAGAGCGTCGGCAACTAGGTCTCGTTCGTTCTGTATGTGCGCTTTAACCACGAGTGCATCTTACGCTGTGAATGGTTCTAGGAGAATGAATCGAATATCGAGATCATGGATGCATCTCCGATCTCGGATTCCGCGAAGGACGGTGCTTAACGCGAGCAACTGGTTTTTCCAAGAACGAACGATTCTCTACGCACGCCTCTCATGGGCATAAGACAACGTATGGGCGACGTTCTGAAATCCCGAACTCGGTGTTATCGTCGAACCTGCGCCGCGCCCCAGTTATTCAACAACTAGAAACTGTCCCATCATTCCGAGATCCTCGTGATCGAGGATGTGGCAATGGTACATGTAAGGCGTGTCGTTGTCGGAGTGGGTGTTGAACCGAGCGGCAATGACTATTTCGCGCCCAGGGTCCAGGAACACCGAGTCTTCCCAGCCGGAATCCTCGGGCGGAGGGGCTACGCCATTGATGCTCAGTATCTGGAACTGAGTCTGGTGTACGTGGAATACATGTTTGCCGGTTTCAGCCGTGATGGTCCAGCGCTCGGTGTCGCCGAACTGGATCGTTTCATCGATACGCGTCTTGTCCATCTGAACGCCGTTGATGCCCCAACCATCGGCCACATTCTCCATGTGGAAGCTCCGATCGACCACGATCTCTGATTCCGAGATCCGCTCTATGGTCGTCAGCTTGTCAGGCAGCGGACCGGAGCTTGAAAATGTCCCGTTAGGTCGAATTTCAAGTACCCGACCAAACGTTTGGTCGACCAGTGCGGCGGAGGAATCGCCAATATCGACGATGACCTCCGCCCGATCGCCGGGTGCCAACACAAGTTGATCGATTGGGACTGGAGTTGCAAGATAACCGCCGTCGGAGGCGATCTTGGTCATGGCGGTGCCACGCGTTGCTAGTTCGTATATCCGAGCTTGGCTCGCATTGAGCAGTCTGAGCCTAACCAAACCAGTCGGCACGTCGATGAACGGGTCGATTGTTCCATTAACGGTGAGCGTGCCGTCCAGATTTCCCCGCCCTCCAGCGTCAATGGCGAAATCGAGGGCGCCATCGTCGATGAAGTCTCGGTCCTGAAGGATTACAGGAATGTCGTCGATACCATAGGTCGACGGCAACGATTCAGCGGCAGGATTTTCGTCGTCGATGATGATCATGCCGGCGGCGCCACGGTAAATGTGTTCGGAGGTTGTCCCATGAAGGTGCGGATGATACCAAAGGGTGGCTGCAGGTTGGATGACATCAAATCTGGCAGTCCAAGTCGCGCCGGGTTCGATCGCGTTGTGGGGTCCGCCATCCTGTTCAGCGGGGACATCTGCTCCGTGCCAATGCGTTGTGGTCAATTCGTCCAGCTCGTTGATTACGCTCAGGGCGACCGAAGTCTCGGTTTTCAGGCTAAGTGTGGGTCCCAGCACCGACATGCCGTTGTAGGAGTAAGTCTCGGTGAGCGTCGGTTGCCCGTAGTTGTGGTGAGATTTACCGATGCTGAGTTGATAATGCGCAACGCCATTCGAAATCGTCGGAACGAGCAGGGGTGGGATCGACAGTTGGCTCCGCGCTGGCTTGTCAACTGCGATCCTCTCGACCGATTCGCCGCAACCTGCGAGAAAAATGGTAGCCAAGACCGCACTGACAACACCACCCACCATATTGAGGCGACTGCTCAGGTTGCGCGTAACGTTTGACTTCTGAAGCCGCATAAACCTCATCCTAAACTCGCTGGGCGCGGCGTATAATTCGCGCTGTAGCTGCCTGTGCTGGCGCATGTCTCAACATCTATAACCGTGTGGAGGAACTGGGATGCCCGGACGAATGAATACATACCGACCGCCGATCATGGGTACTTCGCACATGGTCTCTGCGGGTCACTATCTCGCCGCCGCCGCGGGTTATCGGATCTTCGAAGAAGGCGGCAATGCCATCGATGCGGGTGTGGCGGCAGGTATCGCCATCAATGTGACGTTGCCTAGTGCCACGAATTTCGGCGGAGTCGCGCCCATCGCGATCTATGATGCGGCCTCCGACGAAGTCATCACTATCAGCGGACTCGGTCGCTGGCCTCGCGCCGCGAATATCGAGTATTTCAACGAGCACCATGGCGGTCAGATTCCGACCGGTGTGTTGCGAACTGTGGTACCGGCTGCGCCCGACGCATGGATCACCGCGATTGAGAAGTACGGCACGATGACCTTTGAGCAGGTGGTTACTCCGGCGATGGAGCTGGCGGCGAACGGCTTTCCGGTGTCGGCGTATCTCTGCGAGGGATTGCAGACCACTGAGGACGACCACGAGGGTGGGATGGCACTGTGGCCTTCGACGCGCGAGATCTACATGCCCAAGGGCCGGCCGCCGCGCGTCGGTGAGATTCTTGTGCAAGCGGACTTGGCGCGTACGTTCAGAAGATTGATCGAAGCGGAGCAAGGCGCTTCCCATCTCGGCAGGGAAGCCGCGTTGAGGGCGGCGCGCGATCGGTTCTACCTTGGCGACATCGCCGAAGAGATGATCGCGTTCTCCGACAGCGAGGGCGGTTGGATTACGATGGAGGACTTGGCGGAGTTTTCGGTGAAGATCGAGCCTCCGGTATCGGGGCAGTTCCGGGAGTATACGGTCTATACCTGCGACGCTTGGTGTCAAGGCCCGGTCGTTGCGCAGACGCTCCAGATGCTCGAAGACGACGATCTTGCCGCGATGGGGCACAATTCGACCGAGTACATCCACCTGGTATCGCAGGCTCTAGATCTTGCCTATGCCGACCGGCACGCGTACTACGGAGACCCTGATCTTGTGGACGTGCCCATCAAAGGGCTGTTGTCGAAGGGTTATACGCGATCGAGGCGTGCAGACATCGATATGACGAACTCTTTCCCTGAGATGCCGGAACCGGGCAATCCATGGCCGTACCAAGGCGTGTCACGCAACGGCGCACCAGCGGTTGCCATGGCAGGTGCCGCGGGCGGCAGGATGCAGGACACGAGCTACGTGTGTGCGGTCGACCAGTGGGGCAACGCATTCTCGGCCACGCCCAGCGATCCACTCGCTCCCAGTCCGATCGTTCCGGGTCTCGGCATCCAGATGTCGTCACGAGGCTCCCAGACTTGGCTCGATCCCGAACATCCATCTTGTCTCGAACCTTGGAAGCGGCCGCGGCTGACACCCAACCCATCGATCGCGTTCAAAGACGGAAAGCTGTTGATGCCGTTCGGTACTCCCGGCGGCGACACCCAGTGCACTTCGATGGTGCAACTGTTCCTCAACATTGCTGTCCACGGAATGGATCCGCAGAAAGCCATCGAAGAACCACGATTCGCAACGTGGAACTTCCCCAACTCGTTCTGGCCGCACACATACTTGCCGGGGCGTTTAGACCTCGAAGGTCGGATCGATGCAACGGTCGCCGCGGAGTTGGTCGGCCTAGGTCACGATCTGCACGTTCTGGACAACTGGACGCCGACTGGCGGCGCGATGACCGCGATCACAGTTGACCATGAATCGGGCGTGCTGTCCGGAGGTGCAGATCCGCGCAGGGATAGCTATGCTGTGGGACGGTAGGAGCTGAGAAGCCATGTTTCCAACAGTCGTAGATAGAATGTCGTCGAGGGAGATAGATTCGCCATGACTACTACCGCCGCTCCGCCAGCATCAACGCCGGCCCGCCACCGCTTCACAGTAGCCGAATACTACGCCATGGCGGATGTCGGCATCCTGGCCGAAAACGACCGCGTTGAACTGCTGGACGGCGACATCATCGCAATGCCCCCAATAGGAGACTGGCACGCCGCGAGCGTGGACTTCCTCAATCACCTTCTATCACCATTACAGCAGGGACGTGCCATCGTGCGCGTGCAAGGTCCAACTCGCCTCAACAACATCAGCGAGCCTTTGCCCGACATCATGTTGTTGCGCCGGCGCGAAGATTTCTACCGAAGCGGACATCCCAGCCCTGGCGATGTGCAGTTGCTCATCGAGGTCTCTGACACCACAGTCGACTATGACCGCAACGTTAAGTTGTCTGCATACGCCCGTGCCGGAATCCGAGAAGTGTGGATCGTCACTCGGCAGGACCGACGTATTGAAGCCTACACCGAACCGACAGATGGTCAATACGCTAGTGTGAGGTATGTCGGTCGTGGCGACAGCATCGCTCCGGCTTCTTTCCCGGATGTCCGGGTGGAAGTTGATAGCGTCTTCACGGAGTGACAACCTGCTTGATACGAGGACGTCGGCTAGAGAACGATGACCGCGTTCGTCGCGGGCCAAGAACCCGGCGTGCTAACGGCTGGTGCGATCCGGGCATAGACTGTTACGCCACAGGCCGGTAGCACCGAAGATGCCAGAATCAGACCAAAATCTCGCCTTTACTTCTGCAACGGAGTTGTTGACGCTGATCTCTAGTGGCGAGATTTCGTCCACGGAACTAACCGAGCTATACCTTGCGCGCATCGAATCAATCGACCCGCAACTCAATGCATATGTGACGGTTACTCCCGAACTCGCGCTGGAACAGGCGGCAAAAGCTGACGAAGCGACCGTGCGCGGCGAAAGTCTCGGACCGTTGCACGGATTGCCGATATCGCTCAAGGACCTTCAGATGACGAAGGGGGCCCGAACCACAGGCGGTTCGCTGGCGTACAAAGATCGCATTCCCGACGCCAACGGCACGAGCGTTCAGCGCATCTTGGACGCAGGTGCAGTCATGCTCGGCAAGACTAACTCCCCGGAGTTTGGTCACCTAGGAGCCACCGAGAATCGACTCGGAAAATCCTGCTGGAACCCGTGGAATCCCGAACGGACCTCAGGCGGATCGAGCGGTGGGGCAGCGGTCGCAGTGGCCGCTGGTCTCTGCGCGGTCGCAACAGGTGGGGATGGCGGCGGATCCATTCGAATTCCAGCGAGTTTCTGCGGAACGTACGGGATTAAACCTACGCAGGGTCGAGTATCCAGCTATCCAGGCGTCGACGGGCCACCTACGGTCAATCTTTTGGGCCAACATGGGCCGATTTCGCGGACCGTCGCAGATTCCGCAATGCTGTTGCAGGTGATGGCGGGCTACGATCCTAGGGATATCGGATCGATGCGAGCGCCTGTACCGGACTTCACGGCTGCCCTCGAACGGGACATCTCCGGATTGAGGGTTGGCTGGAGTCTCGGATTTGGTTACGCTGCGGTGGATTTGGAGGTTGCTCAGTCTACCGAAGCTGGTGCTCAAGTTTTCGAAGAACTGGGATGCCCGGTCCACGAATCCGATCTCGCCCTAGATTCACCGTTCGAAACGTGGATCACCTTCTTCGCTCTGAACGCAGTCGCCGCGTACGGTCATTTGTTGGAGGACCACGAAGACAAACTCAGCTGGTATATCCGCTGGTCATTGGAACGCGGGTTGAAGTTGAGCGCTGTGGACTACGCGCGTGCGTTGGCGGAACGAGACCGGATGATCGATCAGTTCTGGACCCAGTTCGACAAATTCGACCTTCTGCTTTCACCGACGATGGCGGTTACCGCATTTCCGAACGAACAGTATCCAGAGGAGATCGGCGGCAAGGAGCCGACGACGGTTCCGTTCTGGGGGTTCCTGCCGCACACCCATCCGATCAACACCATCGGCTTCACAGCCGCCAGCATCCCTTGTGGTTTCGATTCGGATGGAATGCCTATCGGCCTCCAAATCATCGGCAAACCGGGCGACGAAGAGACGGTGTTGGCGGCATCATCGGCGTTCGAACGCGCTCGGCCTTGGGCGCATCACCGGCCGATGGTGTCGTGATCTTCGCCGAGACGATACGATACTCCTAAACCACGAGCCATCCGCATCATCGTTGCGGCCTGAAAATCGCAACCCAAAAAAGAGCCAAGTATGCCAAATCTAGATGAAAACCTCGCCTTCGCACCCGCGACCGAACTCCGCGCGTTGATCGCCGACAAGGAGATCACATCAACTGAACTCACGGAGTTGTACCTGTCTCGGATCGAGGCATTAGACGACAAGCTGCATTCATTCATCACTGTGACGTCTGAGATCGCGCTTGAACAGGCCGCGAAGGCAGATGCTGCCACAGCAAAAGGCGAAAGCCTCGGACCATTGCACGGTCTGCCGATTTCGATCAAAGACCTCCAGATGACGAAGGGTGTGCGCACTACGGGAGGTTCGTTGGCTTACAAAGACCGGGTGCCTGATGCGAACGCGGCGTACATCGACAAGATCTTCGATGCCGGTGCTGTAATGCTCGGCAAGACGAATACTCCTGAGTTCGGTCATCTAGGTACGAGTGACAATCGGCTTGGTCCGCCGTGTGGCAACCCTTGGAATCCAGAGCGGACCTCTGGAGGTTCGAG
>DAOUJE010000114.1:0-32788 GCA_034423055.1 Dehalococcoidia bacterium
CGTCGGATGCCACCGATACGGTAGCGATTGCGTCGTCGCCTGAGGCGGCGGTGATGGTCAGGCTGTCGTTGTCGGCGTCGCTGAACACGCCGGACAGGGAGATGTCCTGCGTGTCGCCGACTTCCAGGCCGCTCACGTCGGCGAGGGCAGATGCCACCACAGGAGCGCGATTGGACGTATCCGAATCCTGCGGGGCAGTATTATCCGTGGAAGGTTGTGGCAGTCGTCCCAGCTTAGCCTCTTGATTCGCTCGTCGCTGATTTTGCGCATTTATCCGCACTGTGCCGGCTTCTACGTCCCGCAGCGCGTCTGCCACCGAGACCCAGCGATGCCATTCGCTGATTGCCTGAGCCTCAGCCGCCGTCATCTTCGTCAGAGTCGTGTCTTCCACCGTCTCTCCAAATGCGAGCAGTGCCCGGTCCCAGCGGTCTGTGTGCGCTTTGTAGCTCACCCACTCGGGTCTGTTGCGCCACTCTTTCATCTGCGCGATGAACGCGGAGTGGTTGTTGGTCGAGCCCCGAAACACCGTGACCGAGTAGGTTTGCGTTGTCTCTCCGTCCGCCGCGGTCACCACTACGGGGATGATGTTCCCGCCCTTAGTAAGGGCGACAGCGTTGGCGGGGGCGCTGCCTTTCACGGTTGCCGTGGCATCGGGGTGCAGGGTGGTGGGCGTGAGGACGACGCTCTCGGTGTCGCGCGTCACGTACACCGTGTAAGAGGTCGCGCCCGGATCGAAGTCGAACCAACCGTCGGAGATAGTCAGGTCGTACAGGCCGGTGTCGTCCTCGGGGGGAAGTTCCGGGGTAACCTCCAGCGTATAGACTGTCTTGAATATCGATGCTGGCATCCGATCCCCCGCCGTCCTGCGGGAGCGCCACCTGTACACGCCTATCTCAATCGTCTCAGCCACGCCCGGCCGCAAGGTGAAGTAGCGGTCTCTTGTTGACCGATCGCTGTTGGCTAAAATCATGCGTTGTCTGGCATGCCAAGAAGGGGAACCATAACGACCACCATCGTTATTAAGCCGTTCATACTCCTCAAGGTCACCTACCACCACGAAACCCCAGTTCTCATATCCATGGCTATATGGCGAGATGAATTGGCCTCGAAACCCCAGATCTCTGTAGGGTACCGTCATCGTATAGCTGTAGTGGTCGGAGCTGAACTCCGGCTCGATGGTGACGCCCGCCGACAGTCCCAGCGCTTCCAAGGAAAGCTTTACGTCGTCCTCGACGTACGCGGAAAAAGACACCAGACTCTTTCGTGATTCGTCCTGCGCCCCCGCAGGTTCTGACGGCCAAAGCATCCAGCCAGCGGCAAGCAGCAGCGCCAGCACCATCAGCGCGGCGACCAGCAGAAGGAGCGGTGGGAGGCGGCGGAGGGCTAGACTAGAGCGCTCGTTCGACTCGGGGGGGGGGGGGGGGGGGGGGTAAACGGCACGGCCGACCTCGGCAGGTAACACGGAACTGATGTCTTATCGGTCGATTTCATCGAAGCATTACCTCCCGTACCGGTGTTCATCGCTCAGGATCGAGGCTTCACCAGACGCGATGTAAAACGGACTATACCATTACTGCCTCGATTCGCGCAACCCCCTGAAACATCGTCGTTGCGGGTGTGTCTGATGAATAATTGCCACTAATCAGAACTGTTGAGTTCGCGCGTCGCGATGCGCGGTTTTCGTGGGCAACGATTCGCTACAATGCGTAGGGATTCGAAAAAGCGGCTTGTCTCATGAAAGAAGTCGTAGAATCAGATACTTATGGTTTTCTTACCTAGCCTGTTGACGCGACTGACCTCGAGGTCAATCGCGTCAGCCACTGCAACCGCTGCGCCCGACAGTTCCGATACCGGAGCAGAAGCGTCGAGCGGCAGTTTTCACGTGCTGATGCGCATTGTCCGGATGGCGTTTGACTACCCGTGGCTCCTCGCCCTAGGCTTCGTATTCATAGTTGGCGCATCGGTTTTCCAACTCTTCATTCCGCTCTTGATCGGTGACGGCGTCGCCACGGTGGAGGAAGTTTTTACATCGCCCGATGCTGACACTGACGAACTGCGTCGCACACTCTTGATGACGGCTGCGTTCCTTCTCGGTTCGGCTATCCTGCGTGGCCTGTTTACTTTTGGGCACATGTACATCAGCGAAAATGTTGCCCAACGGCTTGGTTACCGCTTGCGGATGCTTTACTACGAGAAGCTTCAGCGCCTGAGTTTTGCGTACCACGATCGAGTGCATACTGGCGATCTACTAACCCGGGGCCTTCTCGATATCGAAGGCATCCGCGCTTTTGCGAGCCGGGGGCTTCTGCGTGTCGTTTACCTCGCGATATTCGTCAGCACTGGCACGTTCCTGATGATGAGGGTCGATTGGGAACTGGCTCTTATCAGCCTCAGTTTCGTCCCGGTCGCGGCTTGGCGTTCAATTGTTGCACGGTTGCAAACGTCTAGGGGATGGCGTCTGTATCAAGAAGAGATGGGACGCCTGACAAAGGTGATGGACGAGAACCTAAAGGGGATCCGCGTGGTGCGATCGTTCTCGGCTGAACCCTACGAGATGGTGAAGTATGACGAGTCTTCCAACGAGGCTTTCAACCGGGCGTTCCATTTGGTCGGGGTTCGTGCGAAAAACCTCTCGATAATCACATTGGCATTCCTAGGCGTCATGTCGGTCGTCCTACTCGTTGGCGGCATGAAAGTTCTTGACGAGAACGACCCGTTCTCTCTTGGACAACTCGCACAGTTCCTCGCCTTCATGTCCATCATGCAAAACCCGGTGCGCCAACTGGGCATGGTCGTCGCTGGATGGGCGCAAGGCGCCACCTCGGGGAAACGACTTTTCGAGGTTCTAGACCAAGTTCCAGAGATCGATGACAAGCCGGGTGCAAAGGACCTCGTTTTAACGGATGGCGCTCTCCGTTTCGAAAGCGTCGATTTCGCCTATATGGACGAGTACGGCGACGAGCAAGTGTTATCCGACGTTTCATTCGAAGCTCGGCCCGGACACACCATCGGCATCGTCGGACCACCCGGGTCTGGCAAGTCGACTCTGGCGCACTTGATTCCGCGCTTCTATGATCCCATCGATGGACGCATTCTCATCGACGGTCAAGACATCTCGGATGTCACGCTGTCATCCCTCCGCCGAACTGTGGGCGTTGTGGAACAAGACACGTTCCTCTTCACCACGACGGTTGACAACAATGTCGCATACGGCGATCCGTGGGCCGAACACCGCAACATTGAAAGTGCCACCTCCCATGCTCAGATGAGCGAGTATGTTGAGCGACTTCCGGGCGGATACGGCACTCTCATCGGCGAACGTGGCGTATCCCTGTCTGGTGGGCAAAGGCAACGGTTATCGATTGCCCGTAGCATCATGTTGCACCCGCAGATCATCGTCTTCGACGACTCCACCGCCGCCATCGATGCCGCTACAGAGCAACGCATCAGGGCAGCTCTCCAAGAAGTAACCGCTGACCGGGCGACGATAATCATTTCCCACCGCCTCAGCTCCCTGATGCACGCGAACGAAATCCTCTTCCTCGAAGGTGGCAAGATCGTTGAGCGCGGCACCCATGCAGAACTTCTGGAACTCGGCGGAAAGTACCGAGACCTTTACGAACTGCAAATCCGTCCCGAAGACGACGTCCGAGCCGGAGACGGCATGTAAACATGGCATCAACCGACGCAACACAAGGTCGTCCGGCCGACGACAAATCACCTCGACCACGCTGGGTCGACGAGCGTAACGCGAATCAGAAGGACCTAGATCAGCAGATCTTCAGCGCCGGTTACAACGGCGATGTCGTCCGCCGCTTCTTAAGCTTTGTCAGCCCGTACCGCAACGTCCTCATTATCGGCGTCATCGCGGTCGTCATCTTCGCGCTTTCCGTCCTAGCTCTTCCTTGGATAATCCGAACCACCGTCAACGATGTCCTAGACGTGACCCAACGCGACGCATCCGATGCCCGCAACGTCCTTTTCATCATGGTCGGGCTGTTCTTCGGCGCGGTCACCCTGCACGTGATCGTCGGATACATCCAAAACATCATCGTCGGGCGCATCGCTGAACACATCCTCATCGACCTTCGACGCGCGATGTACGAACATTTACAACGCGTCTCGATGTCGTTCATGGACAAGACCGAGGTTGGACGCATGATGTCCCGACTTCAGGGCGATGTAGCGGCGCTGCAAGAGTTTCTCGAAACCGCGGTCGTCAGCATCGGTGATTTCTTGCTCCTTTTCGGTATCGTCATCGCAATGCTGATCATGGACTGGCGACTTGCTCTGTTGACGTTTGCCGTGGTGTCCACACTCGCCATCGCACGTGCGGTCTGGTTGCCGATTGCGCGTCGGGCTTTCCTCTACTCCCGCCAGACTGCTTCCATCACCAGCGGGGCACTAGCCGAGAACATCAATGGCGTGAGAGTAGTGCAGGGCATGAGCCGAGAGCACGTGAACCTGGACCTATTTAAGGAGAAGGCCGACGAGCAACTTCGTGCTTCTAAACGCGCTGCTCGGATCGGCCTCATGATGATCGCAATGGTCGACACTCTTTCCGGGTCTGCAATGGCGATCATCATCGTAGTCGGCGGGTCCTGGGTCATCGGCAACTCGTTGGAAATTGGTTCCATGATCGCCTTTGTTCTTTACGTCCAACTCTTCTTCGACCCGATCCGCTCGATCACCATGCACTACGCTGTTTTCCAACGCGCGATGGCGTCTGGTGAACGCATATTTGAAGTCTTGGACGTCCCAATCGACATCCAAGACAAAGACGATGCCAAACCTCTGGTCGATAACGACGGCTCCGTCGAATTCAAGAATGTCACCTTCGGATACCTCGAAGATGAACCGATTCTGAAGAACATCAACTTCCGTGTCGAACCCGGGGAAACCGTCGCCCTCGTCGGTCCGACCGGTTCTGGAAAGACCAGCATCACCTCTCTACTGCACCGCTTTTACGACATCTGGGAAGGCGAGGTCCTAATCAGTGGCAAGGATGTCCGCGATGTTGAACTCAGCAGTTTGGGCAACAACATCGGTATGGTCCTTCAAGAGCCATACCTCTTTTCATCGACCGTATTCGAAAACATCCGCTACAACAAACTGGATGCCACCCGCGAAGAGGTCGTTGCGGCCGCTCGTGCCGTCGGCGCACACGAGTTCATAATGCGTTTGCCCAATGGCTATGACACCGAACTCGAGCAACGCGGCGGGAACCTGTCACTGGGTCAACGACAACTAATCTCTTTTGCCAGAGCGATCGTCGCCGATACCAAGATTCTGATCCTCGACGAGGCAACTGCATCTATCGACAGTTACACCGAGTTGCTCATTCAGCAGGCCCTCGCGCGCCTTCTCGAAGGTCGCACTGGTATCGTCATAGCGCATCGACTTGCAACTATCCGAGGTGCTGACCGCATCATAGTGCTGCAGAACGGCGAGATAATCGAGACTGGCAACCACGAAGAGCTAATGGCTCACGGCGGACTCTACGCTCGGCTCTACTCCATGAACTACGCTTCGTTCGACGACATCCCGGACGAACTGATCGCCGAAGCGATGGAGTACTCGCGAACCGTTGCCACCTAGCAACGCTTTACAACAGAGAACGTTGCCCTGCGTCGGACGCACCTGTCTCGTTTTCAGGCACTCCGACATGCCTCATCCCTTGTGGTGTGGCCTTTCGTCCCTGCGGCGTGCGCATGATGAATCCGATCTTCAACAGGAACGGTTCCACCACATCTTCTAGGGTTTGGACTTCTTCGTTGGCGGATGCCGCCAAGGCGTTTATGCCTGCGGGGCCGCCGCCGTAGTTCTTCGCTAGGGTTTCGAGATATAGCCGGTCCAACCGGTCCAAGCCCAACTCGTCTACCCCTTCGACGTGTAGAGCGTCGGCTGCTACGTCGGCGTCGATGTTCCCGTCTCTGCGAACCTGTGCGTAGTCTCGAACCCGGCGCAGCAGATTGTTGGCGATGCGAGGTGTCCCTCGAGATCGGCTCGCGATTACCTCGGCACCGGAGTCGTCGATAACGACCTGCAAGATCGTTGCTGACCGCTTGACTACATGCGTCAACTCCTCAACCGAGTAGTAGTCGAGGTGATATGTCAACGCGAAGCGTTCGCGCAGGGGCGGGCTCAACATTCCGGCCCGCGTCGTAGACCCGATTAAGGTGAACTTTTGTAGCGGCAAGTTGATCGTTTTGGCGAATGCGCCGGTGCCGGTGATGAAATCGACGCGGAAATCCTCCATCGCCGAATAGAGATACTCCTCGACAGCATGAGACAGACGGTGTATCTCGTCGATGAACAATACGTCGCCGTGTTTCTGGTTGGAGAGTATTCCGACGACATCGGCTGGGCGTTCCAGCGCCGGGCCTGACGTGTGGATCAGCGTTGTGTCCATCTCTCTCGCGATGATTTGAGAGATCGTGGTCTTTCCCAATCCTGGAGGTCCGTGAAACAGCGCGTGGTCGAGCGTGTCGCCGCGGTGCTTTGCTGCCTCGACAGCGATCTGAATGCTGTTGACGACGTCGCGCTGTCCGATGTAGTCGGCGAAACGTCGAGGGCGTAGATCATTCATGCCCGGGGTATTGGAGTTGCGCTGCGCTCGGTCGCGCAGCAATTCCGCTGCTCTTTGTTCGGCGTTTGACTCGGCGTCGTCAGGGCCGGTCACAATGCGCTCTCTCGCAGATTCTGCCATCAGAAGACCATGCTCACTGGGTCACTGCTGGCGTTGCAGGATGGTTGCGGAATACATCTCTGAGCAACGCTTGCGGGTCTTCGATGAGATCTGGGTCGCGCCTAATCGCTTCGTCGACCATGGTGACCGCATCGTTGTTCCGATAGCCGAGATTCACCAGCACAGCAACGACATCGGCTCGCGTGTCGGGAACCCGAGCCCTGTGTGCAGCGGTCTCAATCGGCCGGCTCGCCGCTTCTGCGACCTTCCCTCGTAACGTTGCGATGATTTTCTGCGCCCCGCGCTGTCCGATTCCCGGCATCAGCGTCAAGGTCACTAAATCCTCGGTTTCGATTGCGTATGCCAACGTCGGCACTGGCATCGTCAACGCTGTCGCGGCACGCGCCGGGCCGATTCCCTCGACCTGAATGAACTGTTCGAAGAAATCTCGGTCGCCTGCTTCTTCAAACCCCACCAGGATCGGCAAGGGTTGACGTTCGGAAACGGAGTAGTAGGTGTGCAACCCGAGTTCTTGTCCCTCGTACGGTTGCACCGATTCTTCGACGAACACTGGAAGGGTCACAGTGTAGCCGACTCCACTCGCCGTCAGGACCACCACCCGCGGAGGGTTCTGCTGCACTTGGATAACTTCGCCTTTTAGGTATGAGATCATGGTCGGTCTGTCGTTCAGTTAGTTTGGGGTGCGCCGGTTACGTGGATGTGACAAATGGCAATGCCGACGGCATCAGCGACATCATCTTTGGCGATCTCGGTTGCCAATCCTAGGCGCATCGACACCGCGCGCTTCATCTGAGCCTTGTCGGCGCGGCCGCTGCCGGCGACGATGCTCTTGACTCGTGTCGGCTGATAGTGATGCACCGGTATCCCCGCGTTGCCCGCTGCCAATATCGCCACTCCACGTGCGTGTCCCATGATGATAGCGGTCTTGAGATTCCGATACCGAGAGTGCAGATCCTCGATCGCGACCTCGTCCGGCTCAAACTCCTCGATCACTTCGGACAGCGTCGAATTTATTGTTTTCAAGCGCTGTTCCAAGGAGTCGCTGGATTTTGTCCGGATGAGTCCGCCTTCGAGCAACGAGACATCACCCCGAGAATCGGCGGTAACTACCGCATATCCTGTGGTTGTCAATGCAGGGTCGATGCCCAGTATCGTGCGATTTCCTGTCATGCGTCCCGATTGTGGGAATTCAAAGGTGGAGGGATATGCAGATTTTAACGCCCAATCTGACGATGCGACCTTTATATCAACTCTGATGATCCATAATTTCCGACACTTAGAATTACACCAACTCGCGCCACGAACCAGCTTCCAAAATAGACCGTCACTATGCAACCTTTCTACAACGAGCAACAACAGATGCTTGCGGCGACTGTCCGCGAATTCGCCGAGAACGACCTTGCGCCGCTTGCTGACGATGTCGACACGAACGAGGAGTTTCCGAAACAGCAGTTCGCGGCGCTGGCCGAAATGGGTCTGACTGGATTGCTGACCTCGCAGGAGCTTGGCGGCGCGGGCATGGGCTATCGCGACTTCATGGTGGTTCTCGAAGAGATCGGGGCGGTTTGCGGGAGCACCAGCACGGTGCTTATCACGCATACTTCGCTAGGCTCAGAGACCATCAACCGCTTCGGGTCAGATGAGCAACGGGGGCGATGGATGCCGAGTCTGGCAGCGGGGGAGAAGATCGCCGCTTTCGCTCTAACTGAACCGCAGACTGGTTCTGACGCTCTGGGATTACAGACCACTATCGTTGATGATGGCGATTCCTACATTCTCAACGGCACGAAGCTATTCATCACCAATGCCTCCGTGGCTGATGTTTTCGCGGTGTTTGTTACAGCTGACCGGTCTGCGGGTTATCGTGGTATTTCGGCGATCGTGGTTGAGCGGGGGACGCCGGGGTTCGAGATCAACGAGCAGCACGGCAAGATGGGGATGCGCGGCTCTGGAACTGCCGAGTTAGTGTTCTCGGATTGCCGAGTTCCGAAATCACACTTGCTGGGGAATATCGGAGACGGTTACAGCATCGCATTGAAAATCCTTGACTCCTCGCGCATCACCGTCGCCGCGCAGTGCCTCGGGCTCGCGAAAGGAGCACTTGATCAGTCCGTCGCGTATGCCAAGCAACGCAACGCGTTCGGGCGTCCGATAGCGACCAAGCAGGCGATCCAGTTCATGCTCGCAGACATGTCTACCGAACTCGACGCCGCCCGCCTGATGGTCTATCGCGCCGCGTCGCTATATGACGAAGGTTTCCCGTATGGAACCGAGTCTGCTAAGGCGAAGCTTTACGCATCGGAAGTCGCGGGACGAAATGTCAATAAGGCGGTGCAAATCCACGGCGGTATCGGTTATTTCAAACCGACTCCGGTGGAGCGGATGTACCGGGATCAACGGGTCACCGAAATCTACGAGGGGACGTCTGAGATTCAGCGTTTGGTGATATCGCGTGATCTGATCGGGGAGATTTAAGGCAGGGTAGATTGCTACTGAATTGCCACTCTTGCCGCGAAATGGGGGTTTAGCAGCAATTTCGCGACAGGATTGATTTGAACAAGCTCAAAAAGTTGGCTGGGGCGAGTCGGGTGTCGAGTCGTCGGTGAATGGGGTTGTGAGGCTGCGTAAAGCGGACAATTGCAATCTACTTCAACGGTAGTGACATCGCTACGCTTAATCGAAGCGATCGGCGTGAGTTCCGGCGAGAAGTCCAACCGATCATGCAAGACCCGTTCGAGGTCTACAACCCGTTCTACAAAGTCGACCATGTCCTGATGTCGCCGGTCCAGAATTTCGGCTTGGCACGTTCCAAGAGCGAAGCGCGCGATTTGGTCATCGAATCACTCGAAACCGTCGGCTTGCGCCACCAAGAGACGCTGGGTCGCTTCCCTCACCAACTGAGCGGCGGTCAGCGACAGCGCATCATGGTCGCTAGAGCGCTGTTGTTGAAACCGCGCATCATCGTTGCCGACGAGCCTGTGTCCATGGTCGATGCGTCCTTGCGAGCCACCATCCTCGGCAGTATCGACCTGCTAAACAAAGAACTCGGCATCGCTGTGATCTACATCACGCACGACTTGACGACCGCGTTCCAGATCAGCGACAACATCATCGTCATGTACCAGGGCTCGGTAGTCGAGACCGGACGCGTCGAGGACGTGATCCAAAGCCCGCAGCACCCGTACACCCAGTTGCTTGTCGAGTCGATCCCGCGTCCAAACCCGAGCGAACGTTGGGGCCAAGACATGGCATCGCAAGAAACCGGTGGTGACATGATCAATACCGGCTGTAGGTTTGCGCCCAGGTGCCCATTTGCGATGGCGGAATGCACCGCTGAAATGCCTCCGCTATACCGTGTTGGCGATACGCAAGCCGCGCAATGCTACCTGCACCGCGACGGTTCACTCGGCAATGTGCAGAGCATCTCGGACGTATTCAAGACCGGCGGTTGAGTTGCAAGCGAGACCGTAACTGTCTTTTACGAGGCCAGGTCTCTCAAAAACTCGGTCGGGGCCAACAACGAGAAGAGCAACACCGGTACTCCTGTCACTGCCGTAAGGATCCACGGTCCCCAGGTGGAGACCGGTTCATTTTTCGATGCGTTTACCCGGTCGATGATGAATCCGAACACTGCGAACAGCACTCCGGATTCGAGTCCGACGATCACGTTTAATGTGCCTTCAACGACGAAGTCGTACGGAAAGACGAGAACCGCGTCGAGCATCAACGAGAAGAAATCGCCGATCCCTAAGTGTCCTTCGGTCAGCCCGGTGAATGCGCTGGCGGCGCGGCTGAACCCACCTGTAAATAGAGGCGTCAATACGCCGAAACCGGCACCTAACGCGATCCATGTGACGGGGTGGCCGGGATTCTGCGCTATATCCCTGATGTGATAAACGGCTAGTGGCACCACGATAACAGCTGACACGATTGCGGCGATGGAGAAGAATATCGCACCCCATCCCTGAATCCGTGTAGCTTCCTCGAAGTATTGGAAGCGTGTCAAAACCGACACATGGAACGCGGCGACCGACAGCACGATTCCAAGCAGAGTGATCGATGCGGTGAGGCGCTTGCGGCGCCCAGCATCTGGAAGGACGACGTCGAGCTTCGCCAAACGACTGATGTCAGTGGTTCCTATAGCGTGGAAATCCGAATGTTCTCCCCCTATCCAAGAGGGAGAATTGAAGAGAGGGCAGTGCCTATCAGTTGGCCATCAGGTCGATCTCGTCTGCGCGGTGGCAGCTGACGTAACGACCATCCTTAGATTTTACCAGCGGCGGCACCTCCACCTTGCATTGATCTGTAGCAAACGGACAACGTGGATGGAAGTAACATCCAGTCGGCGGATTGGCGGGGTTCGCAACTTCTCCTTCGAGGACATATCGCTTGGTGCGCTGGCTCGGATGCGGTTTCGGTACCGAACTCATCAACGCTGCGGTGTATGGGTGCTTCGGAGAATCGAATAGCTCCTGCGGTGTGCCGATCTCCGCGATTCGACCGACATACATCACAACTACGCGGTTCGATATCTGCTTCACCACGCTTAAATCGTGAGAGACGAACAGGTATGTCAGCCCAAGCGAGTCCTGCAGGTCCATCATCAAGTTGATGACCTGTGCCTGAACCGAAACGTCAAGACCAGATACCGGCTCGTCCGCAAGGATGAGTCGAGGGTTCAGAGCGAGTGCGCGGGCGATGCCGATGCGCTGACGTTGACCGCCACTGAAAGCGTGCGGGTAACGCCGCATGTACTCTGGACGGAGACGGACCACGCGTAGCAATTCGGCCACGCGGTCTTCGCGCTCGCTGCTCGTTCCGATACCGTGCACCAGCAGGGGCTCGCTGATGATCTCATAGATGTTCATCCGCGGGTTCAGCGACGAGAACGGATCCTGGAAGATCATCTGCAACTGACGTCGAATTGGACGCATCTCGGTCAAAGACAGCTGGGCCAAATCGATTGCATCACCGTCTTCAGTCTTGAACAAGATTTCGCCAGCGGTCGGCTCGTACGCACGAATGATGGACCGCGCCGTTGTGCTCTTTCCACAGCCACTTTCACCCACCAAGCTCAGCGTCTCGCCTTCGCGGATGTCGAAACTGATGTCGTCGACCGCTTTCACGGTACCGACCGTCCTGCGGAAGAATCCGCGTTTGATCGGGAAATACTTGACCAAGCCCCGAACGTCTAGGAGCGTTGTGGAACCATTGCCGTTTTCTGTTGTTTCTACCGCCATCTACTGTTCCTCGTACAGGAAACAGCTTACTTCCTGTTCTTCATTCACGCTGACCAGTTCAGGTTCACGGACTTCGCACGTGCCCTCCATGAACGATTGACATCGCGGGTGGAAAGCACACCCCGACGGGCGATTCTGGGGATGTGGTATCGAACCGGAGATTGATGGGAGGCGTTCACGAGATGAAGTAAACATGCTCGGTATCGAAGTTAACAACGCCCGCGAGTAGGGATGCTTCGGCTCGTCGAAGAAGCTGAAAACCGGACCTGATTCGACTACTTTGCCCAGATACATCACTGTGACTTCATCGGCGATCTCTGAAATTACTCCGAGGTCGTGCGTAATGAACAAAATCGCCATGTCGTTCTCTTCCTGCATCCGTTGCAGAAGGTCGAGAATCTGCGCCTGAGTCGTAACATCCAACGCTGTCGTCGGCTCGTCCGCGATCAACACCCGCGGATTAGTGCACATCGCCATCGCAATCATCGCGCGTTGGAGCTGTCCGCCGCTGAAGCGGAACGGATACTCGTGCATCCGCTGAACAGGGTTTGGAATACCTACCCGCGCGAGCCAGTCAACCCCGAGATCGAACCGTTCTTGTTTCGATAGATTTGTATGCAACCGCAACGCCTCGTCAATCTGATTGCCGAACGTGTGCAGACCGCTGAACGAAGTCATCGGCTCTTGGAAGATCATCGAGATATCACCACCGCGAATGGCGCGCATGTTCCCGCTGCCGGCTTCGTAGTCGAGCAGGTTGACCGTTTCCCCTGAACTGCGCCTGTAGTTGATCTCTCCGTTGACGATGCGCCCCGGTGCCTCCACTATTTGAAGTATCGACTTGGCGGTGATGCTCTTCCCACAGCCGCTTTCACCCACAATGCCCATTGTGGTGCCCGGATGGACATCGAAGTTGACGCCATCGACGGCGCGGACAATGCCCTCGTCGGTGAAGAAGTGCGTCTCGAGATCGCGCACGGAGATCACCGGTTCGGCGTTGATACCGGAAGGTTTCTCGCTCATCGAGGTGGGAACTGTGGCAGTTTCTGTCGTCATAGGTTTCGGCTCTCGGATCAACTCCCGTACGGGTCCGCCGCGTCTCTCAAACCATCACCCATGAAATTGAGCGACAACACAAAGAGGACGACAAATATACCTGGTATCAACAGCCACGGCCCCAGCGCTATTGTCTCGATTTTTGTCCCTACTTGCAGCAACGTGCCCCATGAGATGGCAGGCGGTTGAAGACCGAGTCCTAAGAAACTCAACACGGTTTCACTGATGACCATGGTCGCCAAGCTGAGCGTACTCGCGGCGATGAGATGGCTGTAAAACGATGGCAGCATGTGTCGAAAAATGATGCGTCTACGGTTTGAGCCTGCGACCATTGCAGCGGTCACAAAGTCTTCCTGGCGCATTGCAAGGAATCGTCCGCGCACAACGCGTGCTAACTCTGTCCAAACAAATAGGGATACTACGATTGTGATGGCGAAGAATCTGCGCTCAACCGACCAGTCCGCAGGGAAGGCAGCAGCAAGTCCGAGGTAGAGCGGTACCGTGGGGATGGATCGAATGATCTCGATGCTTCGTTGGATCAAGTTGTCGATGAACCCTCCGTAGAAACCCGATACAGCTCCTAATCCCATGCCTACAACTAGCGATATGAAAATCCCAGTTAAGCCGATCAGTAGCGACAACCGGGTACCACGCATCAAACGTGAGTACAGGTCGCGACCTTGCTTGTCAGTGCCAAGAATGAAAATCGTTTGTTCCGCGGTCAATTCGGGATCATTGACACCGAACAGATGACGGTCGAGTTTCAAACCGAATAGCGAATATTCATAGCCCCTGCCCAAAAACTGAACATCGACCGTTTGCTCGCAGTCTGGTTCGTAAACTTTCTGGAAAAACTCATTTCTAGTGCCGACAAGCTGGCAAACGTGTAGGTCAGGCTTCCAACCATCGAAAAGGCGTAACCACTGTGGCGGGGTGTATTGAAGCGGCGTATCTTGAGAGTCCGAAGCTGTAGCAATATGTTCGGGGTCGTTGGTTGCCAAAAAGTCTGAGAAGATGACGATCAAGTAGAGCAGTGCTATTATGACCATGGCCGCCATCGCGAGGCGGTGTCTTTTGAAGCGACGCCAGATGAGCTGGCGTTGCGACATCACCTCGATCTCGGCTTCGTCTTCGAAATCGCGTGCCTCGACAGGTTGGACGTCAGATTGCGCCCCGGTCTGTGATCCAGCAACCATGGCTCTAATCGCCCTCCAACCTGATCCGCGGGTCGACCCATGCGAGGAGCAGGTCGGAACCGAATGTGCCGATGATTGTCAACCAACCTGAGAACAGGATTACCGCTCCCGATAGATATATGTCTTGCGCAATAAGCGCGCGCAGGAAGTCTCTGCCGATTGTCGGCAAATCAAGCACCACTGACAGGATTACGCTCCCTGAGATTATGAACGGCAGAATATACGCGGTCATCGAAATCGCGGGGTTCAAAGCGTATCGCACCGGATATTTCATTATCAACTGCCACTCGGTCAGGCCTTTAGCGCGCGCCGTCGTAACATACGGCTTCTTCAACTCGTCGAGGAGATTGGCGCGCATTATCCGGACCAGCGCAGCAGTTCCCGACGTTCCTAGAATCGCCACAGGCAATACAAGGTGTTTCGCCAAATCCCAAACCTTGGCGAACGACCATGAGGCAGATTCATATTCTGGTGAATACAAACCCGTGGCTAGGAAACCCGTCAGATCAAATATCAGCCAGAGTGCAACAATACCTAGTAGAAAATCTGGGATTGCCAGACCCGCATACCCAAAAACTGTAGCTGCATAGTCGCCAACCGAGTACTGCTTGACCGCCGAGTAGATCCCTATGGGGATCGCGACGACCCATATGAATATTACGGCGAACACGCCTAATAGCAGCGTATTAAATAAATTCATTTCGAGCACCGTTCTAACGGGTGCGTTGAACTCGAACGAAAAACCCAGTTCACCTCGCAGTATGCGCGTGATCCACTTTGCGTACTGGACGTAGACGGGATCATTCAACCCATAAAATTCGCGCAGGCTCTCGGCTTCATCCTCTAAGACGAGGTTTCCGGTAGCAAGCTGCGTAGCGATGTACGTCGTGACGAAGTCGCCAGCAGGAAGGTTGATGATGACAAACGAGATTACCGACACCGCCCACAAGGCGATAATCGCATAGATGACTCTTCTTAGAAAGAATGCAAGCATATTCGTTCGTCAGGGAATGATTTGCGGTTTACCAAAACCATGAATCCGAGCGAGGCCGGACCTCAATCAACCTAAAGGGACGGATTCTATTACCGCCCTTGTGCTAATTCTTGGATGCCCAGTTGAGCGCGGCGACGAGAATAGTGCCTAGAACCGCTGTTTGCGCTATGAACAATCCCACCAGCCGCCAGCCTATTTCGCTTTTCACGTTGGCGATTTCAGTGCGGACATTGGCTACATCCTCTCTCGTAGCCAAGTGCGTCATGTCTAATGTGGTCATGTCTTTGCCTTTATTTCTTGGAAATCAGGATAACACATGCGACGCAACCGTTCCCGTCCTGTGTGAAAAGCTCTGATGCTCTGCATGAATTGGGTGCTCACGCGCTCCCTCTGACATTGCGTGACAATAGTTGCCTTGCCGACAGTTCCGCCATCCTAGTGCAACCCATTCGATGTGTGCCCATTGCCTTCACAGTCTCCCACATGAACTTTAGCGATTTCGACAGAGCCACGGATCAAATGAGACCGCACCACCATCGCTTTGTGAGTGCCACTCATGTGCTACGCGTTCTTGCGACCATATGAACCTCCGCCCCCAACTTGATCGGGGGCGGAGGTCTGAATCGCGTCAAACCTGTTGGACAGGTTTCAGCGGACAGCAGCGAACTACTTGCCCATCATCGCGTTCTCGTCGTCGATCCACCACTGCTCAGGGAATGCGTTCCCGGATGTCTGGTTGTGGTACGAGAACGGCAACGCGTTCGGGATGTTGCGAACGTTGTTCTTGATGATCGCAACGTACGTTGGCTTGTTCATCACCGTAGTGATCGGGTTGACGTTCAAGCAGTTGAGCTCGACGACGCGTTGAAGGATCTCGTTGTACCGCGCAGGACCAGCCGTGGACTGTGCTTCGTCGTAAAGATCCATCTGCTCTTTGATCAAGTCGTTGATGCCGGCCGGGTCGGTACCGGTCTCACCACTGGACTGGTGCCAGTCGCCGTAAAGGCGACCAGTGTTACCACCGCCGCCAACTGGCAACAAGTGTTGCGGAGTAATCAACGTAGTCGATCGTGGGGAAGACTCCCAGTTAGTCGTCATCAACTCGTTAAGCAACTGCCGGTCACCATGGAGACCACGCTCAAGGGACTGAACTTCGGCGTGGATGCCGAGGTTGACTTCCCACTGGCGGGAGATCATTTCGTTAATGCCGGGGTAGTCCTCGAACGCCGCCACCACAGACGGAAGTTGAATCGTCAACCGTTCGCCGCTAGGCAGTAGACGGAAACCATCTCCATCTTTCGCGCTAAGCCCGATCTCGTCCAAGATCGCGTTAGCACGGTCTGGGTTGAACTGGACATCATCCTCGCCGATGTACTTACCGGGGTTGTCCGGGTCGGGATAACCTTGGCAAAGGCCTGAAGTCGCACCTATGCCGAGGAAGAAGACCTCGTTGATCTGATCCCGTTGGATACCCAACGAGAGCGCCCTGCGGAACTCAACGTTCTGAAGATAGCTCTGAATTTCAGCATTGCCGTCCCAAGTTTCGTTCACGTAGATGTTGGCGATACCCGACTGCGGCTGGCGCCAGAATTGGACGCGGTAGCCAACCGCCTCCGCGTTCTGGAGGAACAGAGGCAAATTGGCGATGTTGATGTGGCGCCCCATAACCGTGTAGTTACCAGCAATAGCACTGAGGTTCAGGACCTCAAGGTTTTGTGCAAGGGTAAGCACGACATTGTCGATGTACGGGAGCTGGTTGCCCTCAGTGTCCACTGCAAAGTAGTAAGGGTTGCGCTCGAACGACCAAATGTTCGTGTTGATGCTACCGGTGACCCGCCATGCCGTAAGCATCGGGGCGTCGGGGTTAGCGTTGGCGTGGTTACGGTCGAGGAAGTACGTGTACCAGTTGTCGAAACCAGCCTCCGCAGCCTTGCGCTCAGCTTCTTCCAATCCGACGAAGTCGGGGTGGAACTGCTCGAGGTAGTGCCGTGGAGCGTAGAGACCGTCGCCACCATCGCCGCGCGTGTGCTGACCGGCAACGATGACTGATGCCACCAAAGTCACGAACGGAGCGTAAGGTTCAGGCGAGGTGACCTTGAAGGTCTGCTCGTCGATCGCCTCGAATTGGAGCGTCTCGCCGCCCTTTTGCGTCCACGCCGGCTTGCTCGGGTTCAACTCTTCGTTGTGGAGCATGTGCTCGACCCAGAACATGATGTCGGCGGTGGTGAACGGCTCGCCGTCAGACCACTTGTGGCCCTTGCGGAGCGTAAACGTGAACTCGGTCGCGTCCTCGTTCTGAGTCCAAGACTCGGCGATGTTTGGTTGCACCGTCAAACCAGAAACTTCGTAGAACAGGAGGTGGTCCTTGAGCGGACGCTCCATGTTTTGGCCATCAGCCGGGCCGGTGAAGCCGCGGTACCAGGTGCCGCCGTACTTGCCTATGCCGTCTGTGGGCTGAAGAACCAGTGGGTTCTCAGGCAAACGCTCTTCAACTGGAGGCAGTTCGCCAGCGGCCACGCGGGCTGCGAGCAGTGGTGCCTCTTGGAATGAATCAGGTTTCGGGAACAGGTTGCCGTTCTCGTCGTAGATAGTCGGCCACACGTTTACTTCCGGATCAGCCGTGATGTGCGGGGAGTCCACACGTACCGGCTCGGGTGTCGGGATGACGATCTTTTCGACCTCGACCACCTCGACGACGGTTTCACCCGCCACCTCGACGACCTTCTCAACCTCGACCTCTCTGACGACTTCCTTCTCGACCTCGACGATCTTCTCGACCTCGACGACCTCGACCATAGTTTCGCCAGCGACCTCGACGACCTTTTCGACCTCGACGACCTCGACGACGGTTTCACCCGCCACCTCAACGACCTTCTCGACCTCGACCGTCTGAACCACCGCCTTCTCGACCTCGACGATCTTCTCGACCTCGACAGTCTGGATAACCGTTGTTTCACCGCCTCCACAGGCGATAGCGGTTGTCAGAGCGGCAGCCGCAGCGGTCAGCATGAAGGCGAGAAGCGATCGCTTGGCAAGCAATGCTCCATATTTCGTGCTTCGCATCTCAACACCTTTCGTGTTTCTGTTACCGATTACCAAGCCGCCGATACTCGTAGGCTCGGATCAATCCGCCGATGCTCGCGTGAATCTTCGGGGCACTACAAAATGCGGCACGAAAAACCCGCAACCGAAACATCGGCGCAAACACGAAACTAAATTAATCAAAATCAAATGTCAAACCGCGTATACTGAATGCACGGCAAAAGTCAACAGGGTCAGCCGCGTTCAACAAGGAATATTCCCTATCGACAAGGACGGTGGCGTAGCACTTCGCAAATCACCTCTCCTCAATCGGCAGCCCCGGCAAAAATCGGAGGCCCATCGAAATGCGAACTAAAACCTTCAAAGCCATCTTGACCGTCAAGGCGCTTCTGCTGTTATCCGTCTTCGTAGTCGCTGGAATAGCAGCATGTGGCGAAGAGGAACCAACAGCCACTCCAGTCCCCACGGCGGCACCCGCACCAACCCAGGCTCCAGCACCTACCGAAGCGCCCGAACCAACCGCTGCACCTGAACCAACGGCGGCAATGGCCCCCGATTCAGACGGCATGCGTGGCGGATCCCTCATCCGTGGCGTCTCGCGCACGTTGAGGGCGTGGGACTACAACACCGAAGCAGTATGGTTCGCACCTCAGAGTCTTCAACGCCATTACAGCAACCTCGTCAGATTTGACCCGTCCGATGGCACTACCATTCTCCCTGACCTTGCGACTGAATGGAGCATCGGTGATAACGCTGACAGCTTCACCTTCACGATCAGGGACGGCGTGAAATTCCATGACGGTCAAGACCTGACGCTAGAGGACATCAAGTGGACGTTCGAGCGTTCGAAGTCTCCACCAGAAGGCGAGCGATACCCGCGCCTTCTCGCTTTGCAGAGCATTACCGACATAACGATCGTTGACGACAACAACGTCACCATCGAGATCGAAAATCCTAACGCCGAGTTCATCCAGAACTTCGCCGCCGCGTGGGGCATAGTCTTCGCACAGCACGTCATGGAACAAGAAGGCGGCATGAACGGACCCGACCGGGTAGTCGGCACTGGACCATTCATCATCGATGAAGCCGAGATGGAGGAGTTCGTCACTTCGCGACGCAATCCCGATTACTTCCTGACGGCGCCGGACGGCGATCCATTCCCTTATCTCGAAGAGATGACTACGGTAGCCTTGTCTGACGTCGAGGCGCGCATCGCTGCCATCCAGACTGGACGCGTTGACATCTCTAGTTTCGACCCGGCGGAGTTCGCGCCTGCGGTTGGTGCTCTAAACTCCATTGGCGACTCCGTGCGCATGGAGATTTCACCGCTTGCCGGCATCAACTATCTCAGCATGAATGCGAACGGTCCACCTTTCAACGACCTGAAGGCAAGAAGAGCCGCCTATCTGCTCTTCGACAGATTGCGGATGCAGCAACTGGAGAGTCTGCCGACTGGCGAATTCGCCTCAGTTCCGACAGGATTTTTCGGCACTGTAGACCCGTTTATTGACGAGGTACCCGACCTTTGGGAAGTCAGCAAAGACACGAGAGATGAAGCCCTTGCCGAGGGCAACGCTCTAGCCGAAGAACTCGGAATAACAGGATTCGAAATGGTCGTCAACTCAAGGTCGTTCTTCCAAGAGCTGGCCCAACTCGCCGCACAAGTATACGCCGATGCCGGTTGGGAGGTGACCCTCAATGTCGGCGACTCGGCTGCCAATGCTGAACTCATTCAAAGCGCAAACTTTGAGATGTCGATGAGTACCCCTAACGTCGTGTTGCCCAGCGTCAGCGCGTTCCTGTTAGAGCAATACCTGCCAGGTGGTCGAGAGGCCAACGCCGCAGAACCACCCGACGTGATCTACGAACTCCTAGCCGATCTGCAAGGCGCAACGGATCCCGTCGATGCACACGCCGCAACTCGTGAGATCCAAAAGGTTATGCGCGAAGACTGGATACCAGTCGTGCCTATGGGCAAGCAAGTAGGCTCCAGCGAACTCGTAGCAAACCACGTGCAAGATCGACCAGGCGCTCTCGGTCAATGGTTCAACCTGCACACCTGGACGGATGTCTGGATCGACGATAGTTCGCCTCGGAAATAGAGAGGTTGTAGTCGTTACCAGACCAGCACCATAAACCTAGACCAACCAAGATGACCAGGTCGGAGTCAAACCGTCTGAGCGAGGATTGAACCAGTGCGGGACTACATCATTCGAAGAGTCCTGTTGCTGATACCGAACCTGTTCATCTTGGCAACGCTGACGTTTTTCCTCGCGCGGGTTTTGCCAGGCGATGTCGCCCTCGGTTTAGTTGCCGAAGACGGGAGCGTCATTGACCAAGAAGCAGTTGAGGTCATTCGCGAACGCTTAGGTCTCAACGACCCTATGCCGGTCCAATATACCCGTTGGATGCTGCAACTCTTGCAAGGCGATCTAGGCAAGTCCGATGTGAGCGACATTTCGGTGATGCAGGTAGTCGCGGAAACCGCGGAAGTAACGTTCCTTCTGGCAATACTTTCCGTGGTCATCGGGGCGGTGATGGCGATACCCTTCGGCATCCTGTCCGCGATGATGCGCGGCAGGTGGCCAGATCAGGTGATAAGGACGTTCTCAGCCGTCTTCCTCGCCCTGCCAAACTTTTGGCTCGGAATATTGCTCCTCCTCGCGCTGGTGACATGGTTCAGTTGGAGCCCGCCGATCTTCCAAGAAACGTTCTTTGACGCTCCGGTTGAACAATTCCAACGCCTGATATTGCCCGCGGTAGCTATCGGAACATCATTCGCCGCGGTCGCCACACGGCTCACAAGATCCACGATGCTGGAAGTCCTCAACCAGGACTACATTAGAACCGCGCGTGCCAAAGGCCTCTTCCCGAACCGAGTCATACTCCGACACGCACTGCCCAACGCCGTACTCCCGATCATTACGCTGTCGGCTCTGCTATTCGCAGGACTCCTGAACGGTGCTGTAGTACTCGAAAGAATCTTCGCACTCCCCGGCATGGGCGTCGAGATCGTGACCGCAACATCTGAACGCGACTTCCAACTGCTACAAGGATTAGTGCTCGTACTCGGCGCGTTCGTAATGGTTTGGATGCTTCTAATCGACTTGATATACGTGGCGCTAGACAAACGAATTCAACTCGAATGAGCACCGCAACAAACAACAGCGCCGAAATTTCACCCACCCGATCCAGACGGTTCGTCGCCCCGGCTTGGCGCACCATGCGCCAGCATCCGACTGGCGCTGTGGGCTTAGTGATCCTGATCTTCATACTGCTTTTCATAATCAGCGCCGGTTATCTGACGCCCTACAAATACGACCGCACGTTAAGTGGCAAAGCGGCGCCCATGATGTCGCGCGGCTTCGATGACGAGTTGTTGGTTCTGGGCGGTGATGAACTCGGCCGCGACGTTCTCACCCGACTTCAACACGCCGGCCGGACCTCCTTCGTAATCGGACTCGCTGCGCCGCTATTGGGCGTCACACTCGGCACCATCATCGGCATCGTCAGCGCATACCGCGGCGGCATCGTTGACCTGCTCGTACAACGCGTCGTTGATGTCCTGATCTCACTTCCCGGCTTGGTTCTAGCCATGGCAGTAACGCTGGCATTGGGATTCTCAGTCTGGGGGGTGATCGTCGCGCTTTCATTAAATGTCGTCGGAGGATCGTCGCGCGTAGTTCGTTCCCATGCGCTCACGCAGTCACAACTCGAATACGTGCAGGCAGCCCGAGCGCTAGGCGCGTCCGATCTCCGAATCATCTTCCGACACTTGCTCCCAAACTCGATGGCCGTATCATTAGTGCTCTTCACCGTCGGAGTCGGCGCAGCCATTACTGCTGAAGCCGGCCTCAGCTTCCTCGGTCTTGGCGTCCAGCCGCCCACGCCAAGTTGGGGCAACATGCTCACATTCGCTCAGCAATACTTCCGATTCGGAGCTCATATCGCAATCGTTCCGGGGCTGACGATTGCTATCGTCGTCTTCGCCATCAATCTAGTGGGCGATTCGCTCCGAGACGTACTAGACCCGCACCTGAGAGGCAGGGGATAACTCATTTTCCTACCACCAAGGACTGACAAAACCACCACAACACCCGAAACAACCATGACCACAAACACACTCCCCAACGTCATCTTCATCGTCGCCGACCAACTCAAAGCGACCGCGCTCCAGATGTACTCCGAGATCGGCATTCCAACGCCCTCCCTCGAGAGAATGGCAGACGAAGGTGTCATGTACCGCCACGCCGTCACACCCCACGCCCTCTGCGTCCCGGCACGCGTCTCGATGATGACCAGTCGCTACGCCCACTCCACCGGCGCACGACGCAACGAAACCCTCATGCCATCCGGCCAGCTACACGCCTTCCGAATCTGGAAAGAACTCGGCTACACCACCGGATTAATCGGCAAGAACCACTGCTTCATCGAGCAGGAAGACCTTGACCTCCTAGATGTCCGTTGCGAAATGTCCCACGGCGGCCTACCCCGAAGCAACTACAAAGGTGAAATTCCCGGAATCAAAGGCATGGAGTGGGGCGTCCCAGAAGAGATCATCAACGAAGCACACTCCACCCGCAACAACATGCCCGAACAGAGCCGCAGCTTCGGATACGCAGTAACGGACCACCCCATTGAAGGCTACTCCAACTCCGCGTTGTCGATCCAGACCAAAGCTTTCATCGACCGTTTCGGGAGCGATCCTGGCGCAGCAGATCACAAACCGTTCGCTTTGCTTCTGTCATATCCAGATCCCCATCATCCGCTCGAAGCACCGCGCAAGTACGCCGAGATGGTCCCACCCGAAAGCGTGGTCATGCCACCGCAAAGATCAGACGAGTACACGGATGGGAAGATGCCCGTGCGTAACCGTCAACTCCACGACATGCTTGGAGTGAGCGACGACGATCCCGACGATGTCCGGAATGCGATGGCCGTCTACTTAGCGATGACCCGACACTTGGACGACGGGATCGGCGAAGTGCTCGATCATCTCGAGGCGACCGGACTTCGCGAAAACACCATCGTCGTCTTCACCGCCGACCACGGCGACTTCAACGGTGAACACGACATGCTCGGAAAGGGCGGAGTATTCTACGACGCCTTGACACGCGTCCCCATGATTGTCTCATGGCCAGCAGGCGGCGTACCATGCGGCACAGTCGATGACTCGATGGCCAACACCATCGACCTACTGCCAACTATCCTTCAACTCTCCGGCATCGCAGACTTCAACGCGTCACCCGAAGGGGATGATATCGACGAGTTATCGCGCCCCGGCCCACGCGTCTTTCACGACAACGACTCGCCAGCGATCAGCTCCGAATCTCTCCGCCGCATCCAGGGCCGACCACTGCCAACCGCGACCGACTCGCCTCCCCGTTCCGCCGCCTTCAGCGAATACGGCACTGGTGGAACGCCTCTCACCGATGAAGCCCTGCACGACCTGATGGACAAAGGATATGAAGGCCGCGATCTACTGATGGAAACCCTCTGGGTCCGCGAAGCTGAGGGCCGTCGCAGAATGGTCCGCACCAAAGACTGGAAATTCGTCACCGACCCCGGCAGCGACGACATCGACGAACTCTACGACTTAAACGCCGATCCGTGGGAACTCACCAACGTCGCCAACGATCCGGCAAACATTTCCGTCATATCCGAAATGCGAGCCCTCCTTATGGAGTGGGCCACCGCTACCGAGGATTATGACCCCGTCCCGCTGCCGACAACGCTCGGCAGACTCGTGTACATCGAAGCCGAAGGCCGATGGGGAACCACACGCGGGTAGCAGACATGCCCCTCCTAGAAGTCGAAAACCTCAAAACCTACTTCTACGGCGATGACACCGTAGTCAAAGCTGTCGACGGTATCAGCTACAACATCGAAGAAGGCGAAACCGTCGCGCTGGTAGGGGAGAGCGGATGCGGGAAATCTGTCAGTTCCCTCAGCATCCTCGGCCTCATCCCATCGCCACCCGGGCGCATCGTCGACGGCGAAGTCCGATTCCGTGGCACCGACCTCATCCAACTCCCTCCGTCCGACATGCGGCGATACCGCAGCCGACGCATCGCCATGGTATTCCAAGAACCCATGTCGTCCCTAAACCCCGTCATCAACATCGAAACCCAGCTGACCGAGGGCATGATGACCCAACTCGGTCTCACAAACCGCCAAGCCAAAGACCGCGCTCTCGAACTCCTCGAAACCGTCGGAATCTCAGACCCCGAACGAAGACTCGCACAATTCCCCCACGAGTTCTCCGGCGGCATGAGACAACGCGTCATGATCGCCATCGCTCTAAGCTGCGAACCCGACCTCATCATCGCAGACGAACCAACAACATCACTAGATGTCACCATCCAAGCCCAGATACTCGACCTCATGCAGACCCTCACCCGCGAACGCGACATGGCCCTGCTACTCATCACCCACAACCTCGGCGTCGTCGCACGATACGTAGAACGCATCAACATCATGTACGCCGGACGCATCATCGAGCAGGGATCATCAACCGACATCTTCGAGAAACCATCTCACCCCTACACCGTCGGACTCCTCAACTCGATCCCCCGCATCGACCGCGACACCCGCTCCAGCCTCGACCCCATCCCCGGCCAACCACCTGACCTCGCACGCCTACCCGACGGCTGCCACTTCGCCGAAAGATGCCGAAACGCCATCGACCGATGCACACTCGAATATCCCCAAACCGTCCAAGTCGAACCACACCACACCGCCACATGCTGGGTAGCTAACCAAATCCACAGCAACTACACCCAACAAGCCCCTTTCGTGCAATGAAAGGGGCGCGAGCAAACGAAGTGACGCGAGCGGGGTATGCCCGGGGTGGTAGGGTTTCCCCCGCGAGCGGGGGAAATGTCCGAAGGACAAAGGGGGCCTGCGAGGCACATCCGAAAACAACATCGCAATGATCGATTCCCAACAAAACATGACTAGCCACCACCAACGTCATTCCCGCGTAGGCGGGCGCTTCAGCGGGCGGAACGCCCATCCAGAGGGGCTGGGCAATCAGGCTTCGCCCGTACTGATCGAAGTCGATAACCTCAGCGTCGAGTTCCCCGTCAGCTCCGGCACCCTATTCTCCCGCAACCGCGCCATCATCCACGCCGTCGACAACGTCTCCTTGAGCATCCACAAAGGCGAGAGCCTTGGGCTGGTAGGGGAGAGCGGCAGCGGAAAAACCACCCTCGGACGCGCCATCCTCCATCTGCAAAAGGCGACCAGCGGCCGAGTCCTCTTCGAAGACCAACCCATCAACGAGATGCGCGGCCGCGAACTCCGAAACCTCCGCCGCCGTATGCAGATCATCTTTCAAGACCCTTACAGCTCTCTCGACCCCCGAATGTCCGCCGGCTCCATCATCGGCGAAGGCATCACGATCCACAATCTCGCATCCACCCGCGCCGAATACAACCGCCGAGTCGCCGAACTGCTCGAAATGGTCGGCCTCAACGCCGAAATGGCGAGGCGCTTCCCCCACGAATTCAGCGGCGGACAACGCCAGCGCATCGGCATCGCACGCGCCCTTGCCGTTGAGCCCGACTTCATAATCTGCGACGAACCAGTATCCGCACTCGATGTCTCCATCCAAGCCCAGATCCTCTCCCTTCTCGCAAACCTCCAATCCGAACTCGGACTCACCTACCTATTCGTCGCCCACGACCTCTCCGTCGTCCGCCACATCAGCGACCGCGTCGCAGTAATGTACCTCGGACGAATCGTCGAAGTAGCAACCAGCGCCGACCTCTACAGCAACCCCCAACACCCCTACACCTACGCACTAATATCCGGCATCCCAGTCCCCGACCCCCGCATCGAAGCCCGACGCCAAAGAGTAGTCCTAGGCGGCGAACCCGCCAACCCCGCCGACCCACCAACCGGCTGCCACTTCCACCCCCGCTGCCCCTTCGCAACCGAACAGTGCACCACCGAAAAACCCCAACTACGCGAGATCAACAACAACCGCCTAGTATCCTGCCACCTAGCCGAAGAATTGACCCTCGAAGGCGTCTAACACCCTCCAGAAAGCGTCTAATTCCGACGGGACCCTATAATTCCCCCTCCTTCAGGACGGGACCTTATAATTCCCCCTCCTTCAGGACGGGATCTTATATTCCCCCCTCCTTCAGGAGGGGGCTAGGGGGAGGACCGCCCCAAGCCGGAACCACCCCCTCCGCTCCGCAGATGAACACGGTAGGGGCGGGTTTCAAACCCGCCCTAGGTCTCCAAACCCCAATGGCAAAATAGTATGCACCCCCGGCAACCAGCCGACTACATCCAAATTGCCCTCCGCCCAATCTCAAACCCCGACACTCGACGATCGCAACAACGCCGCGATCGAGTATCTCGACAAAATCCTGGAACGCCACAACGACGGCGATTCCGAAAACGACATCCGAGACGCGTTTCGGGACTTCGCATTACACACCGGGATCATCGGCGACGAACGCGAAATCAAAACCGAGGTCCCGCCCGCAACCGACAGCACAAAGCGTGTCGACATGTACACGCGCAACACCTACATCGAGTTCAAACGAAACCTCATCGTCAACGGGCGAATAGAACCAAACTACATCCAGCAGCTGGACGGCTATTTGCTGGAGTCTGTCAAAGCCGGTTGGGGCATCGAAAACGGAATCCTCACCGATGGTCAGCACTACCTAAAGCGCAACATCGGAGAGGGCATTCTACCCATCGCGCACAACACGCCGCGCACATTTGACAGATCGACGCAAGGACCCAACCTCCGCAACTTCCTCTACGACATAATCACCACCGACGCGCAGAACATCGCGCCTGAGCATGAAACTCTCACCAAGCACCTCGCCGGCGACAGCGACCTCCTCAAACAAGCCACAGCCCTCTTGAAAGAAGCCCACGACGCGAACCGAGACAACCCTACCGTCGCCGTCAAGCGGAAACTATGGCAAGACCTCCTCGAAGTTGCACTCGGACAAGACTCCACCGGCGACCCCGACACCGCCGATTGGCTATTTATCCGCCACACATATCTCACGACCCTTATCGCTCTAATCCTTCAAAAACACTTCCTTATCGACATTGAACACGAAGCGGAACACAACCCTAAAGACCTCCTTAATGGCAACACCCTCTACGCACATACCAATCTCAAAGGCGTCATCGAATCTGACCTTTTCCAGTGGCCAACCGAGATCGGCGCTACCCAATACATCCGCTCAATCGCACGAAAAGTCGCACAATTCGACTGGTCAAAACGCCCCGACGAACTCGCCGCAATCCTCTACCAGAACACCATCACACCCGAAGAACGCCGCAAGATGGGTGAGTACTACACCCCCCGCTGGCTCGCCCAGACCATCGTCAAAGAGTTAATCACCGACCCGCAAAACACCGTCGCAATGGACCCGTCTTGCGGATCAGGAACTTTCATCGAGTGCCTCGTCCAGAACATCATCGACCACGCAAATAAACAGCATCCCACCGACACGCTTCGAAAACTACAGAACAACGTCATCGGAATCGACCTCCACCCCGTCGCCGTCCAACTCGCAAAAGCGACCTGGGTCCTCAACTCCCACGAAGTCATCAACGCCGCACGACTCGCCGACCACCAGAACGACATCGCACCGCCCATATACCTCGGCGATTCCCTCCAACTCCGATACGAGCAAAACATCACGACGTTGGGCGGTCACATCGCCCTTCGGACCACGGAGCAACTGCCCGGCGAAACCGATACTGTCCGCTTCCAGATTCCCATGTCTCTCGCACGAGACAGTGAGAGTTTCGACCGATTGATGCTCGATCTCGCACAAGCCGTCGTCAACGACCACGACACCGATCAGGTGCTAGACCAACACCAAGTCACCGACGCGTCGGCACGAACCTCGATGCAACAGACTGCAGATCAGATGCGCAAACTGCAAGCCATCGACCGAGACCACGTCTGGGCATACTACCTCCGCAACATGGTCCGCCCAGCCGTTATATCCGAACAGCGCGTTGACGCTATTGTGGGCAATCCGCCGTGGCTGACCTATGGTAAGAGTGCCGACATCATCCGCGAGGAACTGGTTAATCTCAGCAAGAACGTTTACGGTATCTGGGCCGGTGGACGGCAGGCACCACACCAAGATGTAGCTACGCTGTTCTTCAGCCGTGTCACCGACCTCTACCTGAAACCAGACGGCAAGATCGGCATGGTTTTGCCCCACAGCGTATTGCGCTCTGGGCAGCATCTCAAGTGGCGTACGGGTTACTGGCAATCGCAAGATGCCGAAATCAAACACGCTGTCGCAGTCGATTTCGCCACCAAGACACCGTACGACCTAGACAACCTCGAACCCAACGACTTCTTTCCGGTCCCCAGCGCAGTGGTCTTCGCATGGGCACGAGAACGCGGCAACGACTTCGATAAGATCAGGAGACAAGCACGCGCATTGGCACCTAGACGCGTTGAGATATGGCGCGGACCGACCAACACGCCTCAAGTTACTCGCCAATCGGAAACCCTGCACCACGACGACGGTCAGTTCCATTCACCGTATGCAGACATCGCCATCCAAGGCCCGACCATCGTAGACCGTCGGCTATTTTTCGTTTCTGCCGAACCAAACAAGACCTTCATGGCTACACCCAATACCTTCACAACTTATCCACGCAAGTCCTCCTACGATAAGAAGAAGTACGATGTCAGCGTGTTGGATGGCAACATCGTCCACGACGACAACCTGTTCGATGTTTATCTGGGCGAGAGCATCGCGCCATACGTGACGCTTACGCCGCTAAAAGCCGCGCTGCCTGTAGATAAGCCATCCATGACCCTGCCTCTAGATCACAGCAGTTGCCCCGTTCATCCCAAGACCGGCAATGTCAGACATAATGCATGTGCAGTAGACACTTCCCAACTCGATGCCCGGATGCGGGATCGATGGGACAGAATGTCTCCCCTATGGGACGCGAATAAAGGTAAGAACGACAAAAAAACGCTCTATCAGAGACTCAATTACCACGGAGGATTGACTAATCAATTGAAGTGGTCGCGCAATCCCGGCGACCGTCCAGTTCGTATTGCTTACACCGGCATCGCTGGGGAATCTGCAGCGCTGATAACTGACAACAAGGCCATCTTAGATACCGCACTCTATCAAGTGACTTGCAAAAGTTTCGACGAGGCCTACTACCTTCTGGCAATCATTAACAGTAACGCCATGTTTGAGGCGGTCGTGCCACTTATGCCTAGGGGTCAGTTCGGTGCTCGCGACCTCCACAAACACCTCTGGAAACTACCCATCCCCGAATACGATCCCAAAGACACCGACCACATCAACCTCTCCCGCCTAGGCAGACGCGCCACCGTCGAAGCCCAAACCATCATCACCAACCTTGGCTCCCCACCCCCATCCGTCACCAAAGCCCGCTCCATCCTCCGCCACCAATGGCAACCCAACAGCCCAGTTGCCCAGCAGATCGAAACCGCCGTCCAGCAGCTTTTGGCGTAATGACTCCAGTCTCAGAGCGGACTTAAGGAACGCCAAGATGGCCGATACCAAGAAAGACGAGAGCTTGGATTCTCTGCAAGAGGTTGTAGCCGTCCTTCGTTTTCAGAAACGCGAAGATTTGGCGGCGCTGTTAACCAACGCGAAGTTGGAATGGGAGTTGTTGGACGGCTTGATCCCCGCAACTTCCGATGGATTACTCGCTCTAACTAATGCCATCATTCACGCGCCGATTTCGGATTGCACAAAGTTAAGGGCGCTATCCGAAGATGATCATCACGAGATTTTGGCGGCTTTTCGTGAAGTGTGGCCAGCTACCGAAACCGGCGGCACAGTGATAAAGAATCTGTCGTTCATCATCGATATAGATGCGCTAACCCAAGACACGACGCTTCTTTACACCAGTCCGACAGGTTGGGATCGTGTGGATAGAACGATGGATCGGATCCGCAATTCGTTGGCCAACGCTTCAGTTGTGGAGGAGTTTCAACAGATAGGCGTATTGTGCAGAGAAGGGCTTATTTCATTGGCGCAGGCCGTGTTCGACCCGACTCAACATCCTTCAGTCTCAAACGACGACACAGACGTGAGCAAAACCGACGCTAGGCGCATGATCGCAAGGTACGTATCATCTGAGTACTCGGGACCCTCTAACCGAGAAATTCGCAAATGCGTAAACAGCACCATAGACATCGCCAACAAGTTAACTCACGGAAGGACATCAACCTATCGAGATGCTGCTTTCTGCGCTCAAGCAACCTTTAACGTTGTTGGTTTGATAGCGATTATTTCGGGCAAACGTGACCAGACCGAGGCTCGGTTGGACCCGGCTTCAATTGATGCGTAATGCGCTACCAGAAAGCAGGCACACCCAGCCGTTTGAAGAAGCGGACGACTAGATGCGTGGTTGAATGCAGATATCCTTAATCTGGATCGGATATCTCGTCGATCTTCTTGAGGCAGGCACGACCGCAGAACAGCAATTACAATCGCGTACAAGCCAGCTTGAAGGGGCGAGTCAACCACTAGACAGCAAGCTAGGGTACCTCGAAATCGACCAGTGCTTGCGGGATCAAGGCTTAAACAGGGGTTGATCTTACGAACCAAGCCGCCAATTGAGCGATCCTTTATGAATAAGGCAGAGGGGAAGTAAACGATCGTGGAAAGTAGCGCCGAGAAAGACGTGCGACAAATCGCCCAACAAGAGGTCGACCGCGCCCTGCAACACTATGCCACGCAAGCGGACCTGCTCGCCATGCAACTACGGTTGATCGTGGGTATTCCCACGGTCATGTCGGCTATCGCCGGCCTCGCGCTAGCCGCAAACAAGCTCTGGGGTTAGAAATGCGTCAAATGACCGATAGACAAATGATTGCCGTGTTCGGGATCGTCATGGTAGTCGTCGGAATTCTCATAATCGCAGCGGGACTGTTCGGCGGGATCAACGTTTCCGTGCTGGTATTCGGAGCCATACCAACCATCATTGGTACATTGATCCTGGCGCGAAGGTGATCGTCTGAAAAAAACGGTATTGATCTTCAATCGGTGATTAGGCTGGTCAAGCTGATATCTGGCTGAAATCGACTCGACGGGCCATCCGACCAAGGTCACCTACATCAAGTTCGATCGCGTCACATCCTCGTGTATGTGTGTCGATCAAAATCCGAAATTCACGCTGATAATCGTAGCTCCTCCGTTTCAGAAACACGAGCTTGGCGTCGAACAGCTCCACAGCTGGCTGATCTTCGAGATCGTAATACTCCACGAAACCGGCCCAGTAACCATAGCCCTTGTCTAGAGCGGTCTTCCTCACACGCCCCAGAAACACTCGTGGTTCGCGTATAACCACGGCGTGATTGCCAAATTCATTCATTCGTCGAGGCGGACGAAGCAGTTGTTCCAGTTGCTTTTTGTCACCAGGCCCTAGACTATTAGCTTCCTCATCGGTGACGTACGCCGCGTATAGACAAAGCATGTTGCAGTTGCTGTGCACGTTGGGACGTATCTCGATAGGACCGGCTAATTCACTTGGTGAAATATAGTGCGTGGGGAAAGCTTCACCTGTTGAGGCATCTGTCGGAGTTAACGACATCTCCGAGGGCGTCAGCAGTTTTGTCGCTTCGTACTCGTCACCCCTTTCAGTGTCATCCTCTATTTTCCTGAAATAACTGACCCGATTAGCGTAGAGCCTGCCTTTCATAAACGCTTCCGCGTGAGCGTTTTGGGCAAACACTCTGGCGAAGTACCAAACGTAAGGCATTACACCATTCTCTCAGTCAGTTTGTTCATACGACCGTTTCACTCTTGCCCCCACTTCGCGAAGCGAGGGATGCACCTGACAGAAAAAGCGACTAGGTTCGAGGATTGAGCCCCGATTGGAGACGCTTGGCGACTCTTCCTAGACGCTTAATCAATGATTCTAATCACGGAAACCAACCTGCACCATTCCCCTTATCCCAAATCAGATGTCCCGCTAGGTTTGCACGGATGTCTCCACCAGCGGTTCAATGTTGCCAACATCGGTCGTGGAACGCGCGACACCCAAATCGTACATCCACTGTAAGTTGAGCCAGAATTCAGGCGTGGTTCCGAGCGCACGTCCGATCCGTAACGCAGTGTCCGCGGTGTCCGACCGGCGTCGACTCACGATGTCGTGCACTCGCACCGCCGCCACCCACATGTCATTCCGACCGCAGCGAGGAATCCCACCCCATCACAGCCCATCACATACATCAGCGTAATCAGCGGTTCAGATACCACCAACGAAATCCCACCAATCCCTGAATCCCCGCAATCCCCGGTTCAGACAACAACCACTTGACAACCACCACATTTGTAGTAATATAACAACCAAGGGCGTCAAACGGGACGCCCCTCACACGAAGAATCGCCGCGTCGAGAAGGGTCGTGCACACCTTTTAAGACGTAGCAAGCACAATTGAATGAAGTACGGCAGCGGGCGGGGTAGCACGGGGTCGCCAACACACGACCCGCCGGCGGTGTCCCGCCACAAGCCACTGAAAGACGTCTTCCGTTCCGATGAATGG
>DAOUJE010000115.1:0-18856 GCA_034423055.1 Dehalococcoidia bacterium
ATCTGCGCCGCTACCGTCACCTGCTCGTTGAAACTTGCCATGTAGTCTGGCGATTCATGTCCCGCCATGCCGTACTCCCGACCGCGCGACGTGCCGAAACTACGCTCTCCTACCGGTCCGAAACGCGCCGCCTTTGCGATCCGCTCCGCCTGTTCTGCGTTGTCCACGTGCGGACACAGGATACCCATCAGTCCGCGATCGAACGCCCGCAGTATCGTATCCGTCTCCGTGTTCGGGATGCGCGCCGTGCATGTCATCCCGTGCAACTCCCCCGCCCGACACATGTCCTCGATATCATTCCAATCGAAGACTCCGTGTTCCATGTCGAGATGCAACACATCGAACCCCGCATATCCCGCCATCTCCGCCAAAGACGGAGCCGGGAACGTAAACGCTATGCCGTAAACTCTCGATTTGTTGTTAATGGCTGATCTGATCTTGCTGGTACGCATAATCCGTTGACCCCGGTTTTCAGTTGACAGTTCTTCGTGAGTTACCAAAGTTTACATCCCTTCTCACGAACACCTATCGCAACGCGTTTCACATTGAGACGTGCAATGATCGTAATTGCAATTGCGGCCGCGTTTATCGCCGCCTGTACATCCGCAGCACAACCCACACCTACCCCCACGACTGAACCCCAACCGACCTCGACACCAGTCCCGACGGCTACGACTCCTCCGACGCCTACTCACACTCCGACTCCCACTGCGGTCCCGACGGCTACGCCCACCAACTCGCCGACGCCAACTCATATTGCCACTCCTACCGATACGGCGACCGCCACCGCGACTCCTACTCCAACTTCTACATCGACACCAACGTTCGCCCCAACACCCACCGCAACTCCAACGTCAACACCGACATACACGCCAACGCAGACTCCTACGCCTACTCATACCGCGACTTCTACTCCTACCGATACTCCAACGGTTACACCTACGCCAACTGAAACGCCAACCGAAACACCAATCCCGACTCCTACGCACACACCCACGAACACCCCCACGCAAACTCCGACTCCAAGTCCTTCACCCACTAATACACCGACACCAACAGCTACACACACTCCGACGATCACGCCCACCGCGACTCACACTCCAACCGCTACACCCGAACCGCGGTTCGACTGCAACAACGGTAGAACGGTCCCGCGAAACATAGCCAATCGCGGGCTAGTCCGCGACTGCGAGACTTTGCTCTGGCTCAGAGACCGTCTTGCCGGCAACATTAGACTCAACTGGAGCGACAGCAGATCGATTCAGGAATGGCAAGGTGTCTCGGTAGACGACAGGATCTTTCGCGTCATCGAACTGAACTTGAGCTTCTCAAGAATGACCGGCGTCGTTCCACCCGAACTGGGACGAATGGACGCTCTCGAAACGCTCAACTTCGCTGACAACCGCCTCACCGGCAACATTCCGCCAGAACTAGGCCAGCTTACCAACCTCATCTACCTGAACCTAGCGGTCAACAGGCTCGACGGACACATTCCACGAGAACTGGGAATGTTAGCGAAACTGGAGTTTCTCGATCTTGCACAAAACCGGTTATCAGGTTCCATACCCCCTGAAATCGGTGATTTGACGCGATTGAAGGACCTAGTGCTGGGTGCCAACTCTCTTAGCGGCGATGTTCCTCAAGAACTCGCGAAGCTGACCAATTTGGCCGACCTCAGCTTGGATTTGAACAATTTGACAGGATGTGTTCCCGATGAACTCAAGATTGCCAATGCTAGGATCGGCTCTCTGAGCTTCTGCTCCGAACAAGCGACGGTGAAAGTAGAAGAAGCGTTATGGCAGCAAATCCCGGTTTGGGATGAACACTCTGTTTATGCGGGTGGGATCGACCTCGGCGTGGCATACATCGAGCGACTCACCCGGTACACCGGACACCTCGTGACGTACTCTGTCGATGCCCACGAATGTCGTTACCCGCACGACGTATTCATCGGGGCGTACGACTGCGAAACGGGGCAAGACGTAAAGCGGTGGCCCGACCCTGGCGAAACCGTCGAACTGATCGCCCATATCAAGAACTACGGCGACTCACCGTCGGGAACCTTCAATTGGCATTGGGAAGTGGACAACACTCTCGTCCATTCAGGAGTGCATGATGGTCTCGAACCTGGAAAACGGACCACGTTCGATCTCTCATTCGTGTGGCCAGACCACGACAGCAACCCCGTGGTCAAGTTCACGATAGATCCAGATGACGAAATCCAAGAGCTGCTCGAAGACAACAACGAAGTCGCCGACTGGATCACCGGCTACACGATCGGGATCTACTTCAGCCAGATTGCCTACGACTCATTGACCAAGTCCAACCATCCCAACCGAACGTTCGAATCCCCCGAGCACTGGATTCACAGGAACGGCGCACGGTTGAACCAGTTTTTGGCCGACGCCGGACTAGACGAACGAATCCGCCTTGAACAGTTCTTCATCACCGATTACCGAGAGCCCCACAACCCGCTACGCCGTTATCTCGACGGGTGGTGGCCTGTTTGGCATGGCAACTACTTCACCCTCGAAGACTACGCCGACCGACCTGAAATCGACATCGGCCTGCAACACGAATGGCTACATCAACTTGGGGTCATCGACCTCTACTGGTTGCACGTTGGACCCAGCAACATCCTGATACCCGACATCAATCGGCCCGGAAAACAGGCGGCTTGCGGTCGGCCGTACACAACAAACGATTGGGAATGTTTCCGATTGCCGCACCATTCACTCGGGTTGATGAGCGACGCAAACGTGCGCCAGATCGGAGCACACACTGCAGGCGCACTAAGAGCCAATTCCGGATTCAGACGGGGATACTACGGTGAATACCTCTACGACACTCCAACGAAAACATCCGTAAAAATCGTCAACAATTCCGGTGACGCACTACCCGACGTGACCTTGAACTTCTACCAACTCGGGTTAGGAGGACCGGTCGTCACCACAATCGATGACATTCCCGAATTCACTTTGACCTCCGATGAGACGGGCTCGGTCATATTACCCAACAGAGGACCCACTGGTTTCGTTACGGCTACTGGACACCAACTCAGACCGAACCCCTTTGGCCTGATCAGCGTCATTGGACAAAACGGCCTGTTCCTAATCGAAATGACCAGCGACCAATGCACCAACTACGAGTGGCTAACTCTCGTGGAACTAAACCTCGCCTACTGGGAGGGCCAGACCGAAAACGCCGAATTCACCAAAACCCTCCGCTGTCCTCCTCCATGATGACAGGGTCCTTTGGCAGACCAAGAACCCCGCACAACTCGAAATCTCTTAAACCGCCCGGCAAGTCAGGGACATGATGCATTTCCTGGGCATCCGGTGCCCCTATTGCCCCTTTGATCTCCGAACTCCTGCCAACTCGCCACACCGTCTCCATCGAAATCAACGCGAAGAACCGGGTACTGACTAGATGTGCCGAAATCCCAAAAATCGTCCCGTCCCGTCGACGGATCGAAATCACCGTCGACATTGTCTATGTCTACATTCCACCCGCTGTATATGCCCGTGTAGCCGATAGGCCTTTGCATCTGCGCGGTAGTTCCACCCCTAACCCCGGAAGTATTACCATCGCTTACTCCTCGTCGCTGCCGCGTGCTTTGAGTGTCCCAAAAACTATCGATGATCCTTCCCCCCGCTCGGTTATAGCCGACCAAACCTCCATGCGAATTGCCGTCTCCACGACTGTCTGTCACTTTGCCAACGGCATAGCTGGTAATTATCAATCCCTCATCATCGTTAATCCCAGAAAATCCACCTACTTCATATTCACCCGACACATCGCCAGTCGCGTACGAAGCACGAATTGTAACGCTATTCAATCCTGTGAATCCTCCTACACTCCACAGTCCATACACGCTTCCTGTGGAGTAACTAGTTGTGATGCTTCCGATGTTGAAGCCGACTAGACCGCCTACGTTCTCAATCCCTCTCACCTCCGCGATGCTGTAACTGCTGATAATTGAACCGTAATTTATCCCCGTCAGCCCACCTACTTCATTAGAATCATCATCGGTACCGCTGTTCACGCTCCCCGCTGAGTAACTACCGATAATCTCGCCATCATTACTACCGACTAAACCGCCCAGAGCGGTTCGCCCTGCCAAGCTGCCTTGGAAATAGCTTCCTGTAATCATCCCGCTACTATTTGCTCCAACCAGCCCGCCGACTGAACGCGAACCAGAAACGTTACCAGTGGCGAAGCTCTTCACTATCTGTCCAGCGCTGAGCCCCACCAATCCACCAATCGCCCACTCGCCGCCAGACACCCTCCCATTCGCGGAGCTATTGACAATCTCACCGTTATTTACGCCAGCTACCCCTCCTACTTCGTTGAGCCCCGATACTTGGATGCTGGCAGAGCTATCGACCATCTCACCGTCATTTATGCCAACTACCCCTCCTACTTCGTTGATCCCAGTGATATTGCCAGCGACGTAAACAGCGCACACACTTCCTCTGTTATAGCCGACCAATCCCGCTGCTACACCTCCTCCCGACACCTGCACATTAGACAGTCGCACATTGCTGATCTCGCTTGCAACAAATGTTCGTCCGAACAAACCCGTAGACCCGGCATCGCCAAGACCTCCGCGATTGATATATAGGTTGGAAATCACGTAACCGTTGCCTTCGAACTTGGCATCGAACGCATCTAGGACGATCCCGATGGGCAACCAACCCACTCCTCCTGTCCACTTGCCGTTCACTGCGCCCGAAGCATAGCTGCCGCGATCCGTGAAGTCCAGATCCCTCGATAACTCGTAGCCGACGCATCCCTCGAAGAGACAACCCATGCCACGCTCCGCGTTAGGGAAAGCGGATCGGTAAATCTCGGCATTCCCGAAATCATCCGGAATCCCAGTGCCATCCAGATCATGTCTTATAGCATCCAGCTGCTCCAGATATCTGATCTCAATCAAACGGTCGTCATCGGTGTCATAGTCGATCAACGGTATCGGCGTAGGTGTAGGTGTAAGTGTGGGAGTTGGTGTAGGCGTGTGTGTCGGTGTTGCCGTAGGCGTAGGTGTGTTCGTTGGAGTAGGAGTGGCGGTTGCAGTCGGGGTATTGGTCGGTGTGAATGTGGCGGTCGGTGTGGGGGTATCCGTTGGGGTAGGTGTTGGAGTGAATGTAGGAGTGATGGTCGGTGTCGGAGTGTTCGTGGGTGTATGTGTTGGCGTAGCGGTAGGGATAGGAGTCGCAGTCGGAGTATCTGTGGGTGTGGGCGTAGGTGTAGGTGTATAAGTCGGTGTTACCGTCGGCGTAGAGGTTGGAGTAAGCGTAGGAGTGGCCGTCGGCGTAGGGGTGTACGTTGGAGTGGGAGTAGCCGTCGCAGTCGGAGTATCCGTGGGTGTGAGCGTGGGCGTTGGTATAGGTGTCGAAGTAGAAGTCGGAGTTGCAGTGGGCGCAGGATCGGTGGAAGTGCAAGCCGAAACAAAAACCGCTGTCACCGCAAGCAACATCGCTACGAGACCTAAAACAGCCGTTGCATGCCGTTTGATGGCTAAAAGGGCTGACATAATCCGATCATTGTAGGCTATTGATCGCCGCGACCAGATACACCATCATCACTGGCGTAAACCCCGAATCGAATATCCTTATCTGACACTTCTCCTCTCTCACCGAGCCACGCATTGAATCTCCCGTCCCTAGCCGCGAGGCCGATCCACGCCACTCGGCGCATCTACCGCGGCTACGTCGTCGCCCTCCTCGTCTTCCTCTCCACCGGCCTCTCCATCGGCATGACCCAGTACGCCTTCGGGGAGTTCGCGGGACCACTGCAAGCCCGCTACGGATGGAACCAGACCGAACTCAACCTCTCGCTCACCTTCGCTTTCATCTCTGGCATCCTTGCACCCGTCATCGGATACTGGACCGACCGATTTGGCGTGCGGCCAGTCATGTTCGTATCCCTCGTCCTCATCGCCATCGGCTTCACTCTCCGACCGTTCATCACTGAACTCTGGCACTGGTACACGCTCTCCGCACTCGTATACGCCGGCTTCCCCGGCGCCACCGTCCTGCCAGCCGGTAAGATGGTCGGGCTTTGGTTCCCAAACTCGATGGGACGGATGACCGGGGTTGTCGTTTCTGGCAACAACTTCGGCGGCATGACCATGCCCCCGCTCGCCGCAACCATCATCGCATTCCTCAACTGGGAACTCGCATACGTAACCTTCGCCGTCATCATGGTCGGACTCGCCATCGCCGTCATGGTCTTCATGCGCGAGAAACCCCACGACGTCGAAGTCGAGATGCGCCGAACCCGCCGACCGCGACCCGCCGCCAACGCCGTTGCGGCACGCGCCGGTATGTCCGTCAAACGCGCCGTCAAGACCTGGGCCTTCTGGCTAACCCTCATCGGACTCGTAGCCGCAACCTTCACCTACCAAGGCGTGCTCACCCAACTACGACAGCACTTCGGCGAAAACGGCTTTGCACCTGCCGCCGCCACGTCGGCAGTCACCTTCATAGCCACCATGGGCATCGCATCCAAACTCGCATTCGGACGCGCCAGCGAAAAGTTCAGCGCCCGACGCATGACCGTCCTCAGCACCGCATTCCAAGCCGCCGGCGTCACTCTCATGATCCTACCCTTCGGCGGCATACCCCTCATCGTCGCCGGCATATTCATCTACAGCCTCGGATTCGGCGGACTCGGCGCTCTCATCGTCCTCGTAGTCCAACAGACATTCGGACTCCGCGAATACGCCTCACTCATGGGCCTCTACCAGTTCGCCCAGATCGTCTCCATCGCCGGTGGACCCATCCTCGCCGGACGCGTACACGACACCACCGACTCCTTCGACATCGCCTTCGCCACCATCGTCGGCATCTTCATCCTCGGCATGATCACCCTCTTCATAGCCCGACAGCCGAAGTGGGAGTGAAGTGCTATCATGATGTCATTACATCACTTAGCAAGGACATCGCATGATCCGCACTCAAATCCAGTTGGACGAAACGACGTATCGGTCCCTGAAAAATCGGGCTCAGGCAGAAAACAGATCGATGGCATCCGTCGTGCGAGATGCTGTTGACCGGTACTTGGACGGTCATCCGCGAAAAAGGCTATCGCTGAAGGACTTTGCATGGGCCGCATCTGGAAGCTCGGACCCTAGCGACCCGCGTTCGGGCTCCGTACATCACGACGACATCTTTGTCGAGGCAGCCCTCGAGTGATATTCCTCGACACCTCCGCGATCATCGCAATGGTCGACCATCGCGATGAATTCCACGAAAGAGCACTCACGACCGCAGAGAATCTGTCGGGCGACGGGTCTCAACTCTGGACCCATAATTACCTCATCGTAGAGGCCTCCGCTGTTTTGCAACGCAAGTTGGGTATCGGAAATTCACTCACCCTACTCACGAGGGCCGAAGACATGGCCACGATCTACTGGGTAACACCGGATCAGCACGAACGCGCGGTCTACCGTCTCGGCCAGCGAAATCGCCGGAACCTGAGCTTCGTCGACTGTGTAAGCTTCGTATTGATGGAAAAGTTGGGTTGCGTAGACGCCTTCACCTACGACTCCGACTTCGCAACCGAAGGCTTCAAACTAGTCGGCTGACCCCTGATTAATTCGTAAACCGAATAATCAACGGCACCACGATCGCCGTCAACGCCAGCATCCCGATAACCGCCGCGAACAGTTGATACCGGATACCGTAGTTCGACATCAGCGACGGATCGTAATACTTCGCAACCTCGTTGTCCTGATACATCGCCACCAGCCCGTCGAGCAGCATCCGACGCGTCCGCCGACCCAAAGTCAAAGCCACCAGCGCCACTGCATTCAGCAACACCGTCATCACGATGAACACCACCAGTACGGTGTCGTACGTTACAGAACCACCCCTCGTCACGGCTTCGGAGGCTAACCCGGAATTCACCGCCAGCACGATCAGGTTGAACACAATCGCCGTCAACACAAAAATCGTATCCGTCCGACTGCTCTCCCCCAACTCCCTAACAATGTGCTCATGCACCTGACCTAGCATTGAATTCCCTCCAGTCGTCATGGCAACGGCAACTCCCGCTTGGGTGCCGTCTCATCAAGCCACACCTTGTGGAAAATGCTACTCGGATATTTTGACGGGTTTAGATCGTGAACCCAAGGATGGTAGCGGTAGAACGAAGTTGCGGGCATGACCGCGATGGGTATCACCAACGCCTTCTCGGCAACGTACTCCTCGATCTCCAGATACAACTCGTGTCGCTTCACTGCGTCGCGCTCTATCGCCGCTGCCACAACCATCGCGTCTAGTTCGACGAAATCCGGTGCCCGATTGATCTTGCCGAATGGCGCGGTGAGCGCACGCAGTATCGTGATCGGATCCGGATATGCTGGCGTGACGCGGTAGATCCGAATCTGGTAACGGTTGTTTCTCCGACCCTCGAACTCATCTAGAGTTCCCACTCCGAAATCGTCCTCTTGAAGAGTCAGGTTTAGAGCCTGCGCCCACTCGACGAATGATGGATCTTCGATATCGGTGACTATGAAATTCATGGGAGGCAAAACGGTTATCTTCCGCGCATCGGGGTCGCCCGCATATTCGGATGCTGCCAATTCCGCCTCCGCGAATTCCTCGTCGTAGCGTATGAACTCGGCGCGCGGCTCCAGTGTCGTCAACTCCTCGGTGATGAGGCGCGCGTCAGCATCGACGAACTGCAAATAGCCGGTCAACTGCGAATACGCTGTTGCCGCGCGTCTGAAATGGATGTCATCGAACGGCGGTGCCGCCGCGTTCAACACCGCGAAAATGAACGTCGCCGGAAAGTCCGCCACCGCATCTTCAGCATCATCGACCGCGATACCTTCACCAGCTTGAACCTCTAATTCACCTTCGGAATCCTCCCCAGATTCATCGACGCTGAATGTCGTTGGCAGCTCCTCGAAGTCAATCGCTTGCTCCACGAACGCCTGCGGATCTACTGAGGTTGCAAGCCACCCGTCATCGGTTCTTTCGGTTTCCGTAGCGTCGGTTCGATACCAAACAGCGTCCAGATACGCCGGTTCTCCCCAGTAGTGCGGATTACGATCAATGACGCAACGTCCGTTCTGAGATTGCTCCCAGTGATCGATCAGCTTGAACGGACCCGCGCCTACCGGCATGTTGAATTCGTTGAACGGCATGCTCATAGTCGACGTCCCTGAATTCGTGTAATTGATGCCCCAGCTGAGCACGTTGTCTTTCTTCAAAACGTACGCCACCGGATCGGCTAGCAACGCCGGAAAATCAGCCCGAGGGGCAGTAAGGCTCACCTGCAACGTCCTATCGTCGACGGCTACCACACCCGTCAGATCCTCGCTATCGCCGGAAATCACCGTATCTGCACCTTCGACTAATCCGAACACGTCCTGAGCCCGGCTTCCCCCTTGCGACTTCTTCAATGCTCGCTCCCAGCTCCACTTGAAATCGCTGGCAACCAACGGAGTTCCATCGCTAAACTTCAAATCGTTACGCAATACGAACTCGTACTCCAATCCGTCGATACTAACGTTGTAAGAGTCTGCCAACTCAAACTCGAACGGTGCCACCGGATCGTCCACTACTCGCATCAATCCCGCGTGAATCTCCGTCACCAACGGCGGCGAACCTAATGTGAAAAATGCCGCATGATCGATCGCCGGGTCTGGTATCGGGCAGTGCGTCACTGGCGATGCCAATACACCCCCGCGTCGCGGACCGCCGCTACTCCGCGGATCATCTACCTCAGCATCCCCCTCCGCCGTCGGCGGCAACGACCTATCCACCTCAACCCCCTCCATCATCGACGAAACCGTGGGATCAGGCTTAACTACCTCCACTCCCTCCATCACCACCGACTCAGTCGGTGACCCTTCGTCGCTACACGCCGCACCAAACGTCATCAGCATGAGCATCAAACCAGATACCGACACTGCGAAAAATGCTGCTTTCACCCTTCGAAACACGTTACTGATACGTTATACGTCCCCTCCCAGATTTACCCGATCAGCCTAATCGCTCATTTACCAACAAATCCCTCACCCCCACGCCAACAAACATCAGCAGACGTCTCGATCGCTGCCGCCGCTTTGAACTCTCCGTATTTTGCGTGGAAATGCGGCGGAGGATGATCGTTGAAGTGCGTCTGTACCACGATGCCGAAAAAGCGCGATAATTCAGGCATGAGGCACGCCGCTTCGCGATCGCTGCCACACCTCGTCAACCGTCCTGCCCGTTAGTTGCATGTAGAGCGCATCGGGGCATAGGTCGATCTCCTCGCCCCAAAGTATCGTGTCGTTGTCAACGATGCGCACATTCCGGAAGAAATCGGGATCTTTCCAAGCTTTGAACACGCCTTTTCCGACGAGATGCGATAGGTCGACCTCACCTGCCTCGCCATCCTCAAACTCGAGCCAGATACAGTAGTTGTCACGCGCCTCTACCACTGTCGGCCTGATCATCGTGCACAGTTCCTTTCGATGCTCCGCAATAGTTTCATCATAGGCGATTACTGCTTGCCTATGACCCCGTTTTCAAACCCCCAACTCTCCACGCGCCTCCTCCACGCTTATGATCCCAGCACCGACCAGCGTCGCCAACCTATCCGCCCGATCCGACTGCGACTCCTGAACTGCCTCCACATCCGAGAGGTTGAACCTCACAACCAACTCGTTCGGGAACTGCGCGAAGTGCGGCGTCAAACGGTGGTTGATACCATCCTCCAGCATCTTCAGTTCTGGGATGATCGTGTTCCGCCACAGGAACTGCTCCATCGTCCGCACGTTCGCCAGCGTCGCGTCTTCGAACTCGCTCAGAAACACCTTCGGCACACCGAACGCCCGAGACACCTCCTCGACCGACCACTGCAACGCCGCGATGAACTCCATTTCCGACTGATTCGCACCCAGACGCTTCATATCTACGCCGCCACTCAAGATCATCGGACGGTGAGCCGTATCCGGATCCGACAATCGCTCGTCCCACGAATCTATCAGTTGATCGATCTGCTCCTGTTGCGGGCTGCCATCCATCGTAATCACCACGTCCGCCGGCATCGCAGAATGCACGTAGAAGCGCCGGTTGAAGTGCAACGCCTCTGTTCCCATGTCTACCGCCGAACGCGCCGGCACCATCGACGAGAAACCCGAAAACGAATTCATCGGATTGAACCGCCGATACCACAGCATCTCCTCCGGCAGATACGCCACTCGCCCGTCTGCCGTCTCGTGGATGAACCCTCGCACCACGCGATCACTCTCGCCCGCCACAACATGAACCTCGTCCGGACGCAGCGGCCACATCTCGTACGGAACTCCGTCGCCATCCCGAACCATCACCACGTACGCCGAGCCCCACAGCGCCAACCGACTCTCCAACGTTCGCAGCAGTTGACCGCCGTCCCAAACATCGTTCGGACGATCCAGCAACCGCTGCAACGGATGCTCCATCCCGGCCCGCTCGTACTCCGAATTCGGACCGACGCGCCGCCACACCTCGAGCGGCGGACGACTCACCGCCTCGGCCAAAACTCGAACCGCCGCATGAACCGCCGTCGAACGACCGTAATACTCCGCCTGATGACCCGAAGTCCACTCAACATCGTCATCGTCACTCAGCATCGGAAACCCGATCCGATCAACAACCCGCCGAAACGACATCCCCCGTTCCCGCACCGTCAAATCTCCTTCAACATCCTTACCATCATTCCTGCCACGCCCAAACGGCGCACCAACTACACGACCTATTCTCCTAAACACCTTCTCACCTTCCTCTTCTTTCCAATTCACTCGGTGGGGCGGTTCGCGAACCGCCCCTACGTCTCGTTTCATCCCGTTTTTCGCCTCGAAGGAACCAATCCTCTCGCCCCTTTCGTGAAACGAAAGGGGCGCGAACAAGCGAAGCCCAAAGGCCCGACATCAGATCGGGGGTATGCTCGGGGCGGGGGCTGGCAGACACGCAACGCGCCAAACGTTCACCTTCCACCAACACCGCCCAGCGCATACCCCGCTCGCGCCCCTTTCGCCCATGCGAAAGGGGCAGATCTGCCCCCTCAAACCCCCGCAACCGTCCCCAAAGCAAAACCGACAATCGCCAACACTTCACCGCCGACCAAAACCATCAGCCAACGGATATTGATCTCGATACCACGCAACCGACGATCATGATCATGCTCAACCGTCCTACGTAACCGCTTAACCTCCTCCAGAACATCGACATCATCGCCTTTACTCCAATCTCTATCCTTCCTCTTCACCTTCATGTCAGATGCCAACCGCCTAGAATCCACAGGCTGGCCATGACCTGCCAACTCCTCAAGATCAACACCCAACAAAACCTCACGTGGATCCATATCTAGTCATTTCTCCTTTTGCCCCTTTCGCTTTGCGAAAGGGGCAGGACATCCTAAATCGACAACCTGCGATACGGTGCCAACAGTCGCGAGACATCGACCGATGGGTCGTACAGCTCGTCGCGCGCGCCGTCTGCAATCTCGTTCGACCGTGCGATCCCGTCGCGCCGTCGCCAGCGATCGACCGCTACCAGCAACGTCGCCTCCACGACCTCTGCCGGATACGACAGCGTCTTCAGCAGTGAGCCGTCATCGTGCGCTACCGCCGATGTCCCGTTCAGCCCGCGCTCGACATTCAACACCGACGCGCCGACTTGCTTCACGAACATCTGCTCATGGCCCACCAGAATCGTCTGACCCGCCCGAATGTCCGCATCTTCATCCACCCGGAACGACTTCGACGCCTTGGTCAGCTGCGTTCCACTGTTGCTGATGTATGCGTCCAGCGATACGAAGTGCGACCGGTAACCCCATCGTCCGGTTATCTGCACCGACGCTCGTCCCGTCGGGAAGCATCGGCCGCCGCGACGCCGAGGTGTCCGCAACGAGTGAAACGGCACGCCGTGCAGCGACCCCGGATCAGAATCCAGCGGATACAAGATGTAGTCCTTCCGCTCCCTGATCCGTTCGTAAACGCCGTCTCCGTCCCAATCCTCCACCACCTGGGCGATCTCGATCAGATCGTCTACCTGCACCCCACGCCGATTCCGCACATCGAACCGCTTCGAGCCTGAAGTCACGTAGAAGTTCCGACCACAGTGTCCCTCGACGATCCGACTCGAAACATGCAACAGATGCCACAACACCAAATCCCGCGTCGTATCAGTAATTCCTAACCGACGCTTCAAATCCGTAGGCGTCGCATAAACATTCAACACTCCAACCGGCGCCACTCTGTCCACCATTTTTCTTTTCTCCTTTTCGTAGGGGCGGTTCGCGAACCGCCCCTATCACCAACATCCCCACATCAGTGGCTGATGTTGTAGGCCAGCGCCGTGTGCTCGGCGTTGGCACGATCGCTGGTGCGCTCCGCAAACGCCAACCTCATGCTCACCACCATCACGTTTTGACGCTTCTGGATGTCGCGCTCCGTCTCGATCATCAGATTCCGACGAAAACCAACGCGCCACTGGCTGGTGTTTACGCACAACACCCGGCCGCGATCGGCAGTGTTCCCGCCATCCGTCACCTTGCCGTCCGCATCAGCCAATCGCATCTGATTGCTCACGATCAACGGATGACCGTAAACCGTCGCCAGCTGACCAGTCAGAATCGTCGCCTGCGGCCCCAGCTTGTCGACCGTCTCGACCGTCGAAATGCCCAGACTGCTCACGAACGTCGCCACGTCCGTGATGAACACCGTCTCACGCGCGTTCACCCCGTACTTGCCGAGTTGCTTCAGCAGATCCAGATACGCCTCAGCTGTGATCTCACCGGCGATACCTTTCGACTGCCCGGTGTTATCCACCAGCGGCAGATGGATCAGACCGTTGAAGCCGATCAGGTAGTGCGCCATCCCAGCCGTCGATGTGGTGATCGTCGTGCTATCCGCGTTGATGCTGTTCGCAGCAGTCATGTCCGCGTTCAGTAACACGTCGTCGATAACCTCCGCCGCGTTCCGCACCAACGTCCGCCGGACCTCTGGCAGAACCGCGAACACCGCATCCTCCTCGAGAGTCAACGACCACGGCACCTCGGCAACCAGTTCATACGCTGTCAACGTCTGCTTCGCGGTCTTTGGAGTGCTCTCTGCAACCGCGGTGTTCTCCGTTCCCGGATACCAGTTGACATCGCCCAGCTGAAGCGGGATGTCGAACGGGTTCGTTGGCATGTCGATGCGGTTGAACAGCCCGGCGACCTTCGTCTCCTGGTGGACACCTTCCCAGAGCCGCGCCGACATCCCGGAGGGAACGATCTCATCGCCCTTTCCGGCGGTTACGCTGTCCATCGCCGCCTTCAATCGGACTTCCCACTTCCGAACTGGATCCGAACCCATCTGCGACGCGGCAGCCTTCTGCATACTCCGCATGATCGCCAGATCCAGCGCGTCGCAACCGGCATACGGCCCCGACTTCACAACTGGATGGGCATCCGAACCCGATCCGCCATCCAACACCGCCGACCGACGATATTCTCGTTGCTCACTAGTCAGCGCCTCGATCGCCTTCCGGAGCCGCACTCTCTCCTCATGCGCCGGCTCCACACGCTCCTTAACGAACGTCGAAACATCCGCAATCTCCTTCCTCAACAACTCAACCTCTTCTTTACTCTTGATCTCACTCATCTTCACCTAACTCCATCTCTTTTTTCGTTTTTCGTTTATTTGTTCTATTTTTCAACTGCCCCTTTCGTGTAACGAAAGGGGCGCACACAAGCGCAGCGAGTGTGCGGGGTATGCCCGGGGCGGATGGGTAGGGGAAGGTCTCTTCCATGCCCTCCTCGCCACGTCGCATCCCCCGCGAAAATCGCTTCGCTCTTTCGCGCCCCCTTCGCGGTGCAAAAGGGGCGATGCCCGATACGGGGGACAAATGAGGGTTCATACACCCACCCGCATAAACCCCCTTTAATTCCCCATTTTCGCAGGGCGAAAATGGGAGGGATTTGTTGCCCTCTCAATCCACCAACTCCCCCAAACCCACCCACAACCCCCGCAAATCATCCCGCATCTCCGCAAGCTCTCCTTCGCCCCTTTCGCGGATCGAAGGGGGCGCGAGCGCAAGCGAGCGGGGGATGCCCGCCAACGCTCCGTCATGCATCGGCACCGGCACGGCGCTGATCTCCAGCAACTCCTGCCGACGATACAGATACCCCCGACGACCATTCGATGCCTGGCGAAACTCTGTCTCGAGCGGCAGGAATCCCACTGACACGCCGCGCATGAAACCGCGCGCGTACAACCCCGCGATCTCACTCGCGAAATCCGTCGGCGCAAACTCCACCACTGCATATAACGCATCATCCTCGACCCAGATCCGCTGCGACTTCCCGATCGGTGGCCTCGACCGATCATGTGCCCACAGAAACACCGGGTTCCGACGATACCCGTCCAGCTCCCAACCGCGAGGATCGATCACATCGCCCTTGCGGTCCTCGCTGCCCACCGCAGCCCTAATAGTCAGACGGTTAGTCAGACGACTACTTGTCTGACGACTAGGACTGCGATCAACATCAATCAGGCGGCGAGGCGCATCAGCATCGCGCCCAGCATCATCATCCGCTTCCCCACGCGCAACACTGTTGCCGTCGTCAACTCCCGTCCTGCCGTCTCCGGCAGCCACCACACCAGCCCCGAGCCACTTGACAACCACCCCGCCGCTCCGATCCAGCCGCGACGTCTCACCAACGCCACGCCCAGCAGATACTTCCACGTCAACACTCCCCACTTCTTCATCCTCCTCATTCATTCCCGACACCGACACACCGCCGACATCACCAATTACATACGTTCTAATTACAACCATGCCACACACTCACCACCAATGCAACCCTCAAACGACAAAATCTGACGGATTTTTTCACAACCGCGCGAATCAAAGCCATGCTCCTTTCGTGCAACATCCCATACCTCTCCCCCTCTCAGAGGGAGATTCAGAGGGGGTTAGCGCAGCGACGCGAGCGGGGTATGCTCGGAGGGGAAGGGTGAGCGGGGCTAGGCGGAAACCCGCCCGCTCGCAGAGGGATGCCTGCAACAAACCCATCCTTCCATCCCTAAAACCCCTCAAATCCGGGTTCAGACATCCTGCGCGCCGTCCGTGAAAACGGCGACGAGCTACAGATCAGTGAGGCTACTAGTGAGTAAAATCTCAGATACGTGTTTGCTCCGAACACATATACTCGATAGGTGAAAAGACAGCCTGGGATAAGATTTTCGCCTCCAATGCTCCTACAAACTACTGCAACGTACTCTGAAGGCGTCCTCAAACCCGCTGCACCCCTTGACCTCCAAGAAGGCGCCCAAGTAAAGCTGACCGTCGAATCCGAACGACCGCGCTCGCTTGAAGAGCGACGAGCCGCACTTAGAGAGACCGCTGGCGCATGGAAAGACACTATCGACTGCGACAAGCTGATCGAGGACATTTACGCCAGCCGCGCCGTCGTATCTACACGCGTTCCCAAGTTCTAGCGCGGTGCGTTACTTGATCGACTCGGATTGGGCTATCGCTCACCTCCGCGGTAGAGAAAGCGTTACCAGGCGTATCAACGAGGTTGAGACTGCGCCGATTTCTCGACACCGTCGAGATCGTGTCTTTGAACGAGCCGATTTGCGAACTGTTCGGTCACGAACGGGCACGGCTCAGAACCAGGGGCAGTCTCATCGGTGACCTCGACCTACTAATCGGATGCACCGCGGTCCACAACGATCTCACCCTACTTACCAACAACCGATGCCATTTCGAACGCATCAGCGATATCGCCATTATGGCGAAATGATCCACAGCCCCGACCACGCCCCATACCCCTCCCTCTCTCAGGGATGTGTGCATAACTCAATGTCGGCAGTGGCACGAGCGCGTGTTGCTAGCCGGTCCCCGTATGCCCCGCACCTCTGGATTCCGGCTTTCGCCGGAATGACGGGGGTTGTGCGGGGCCTTCCCCCTTGGGCATACGCATGATGCGAAATCATGCGACCGGCGGGTTGTCATTCCGAATGTCTCGCCCTGTCATTCCTAGTGCCGCGTCCTGTCATTCCGAGCGCAGCGAGGAATCTCATAAAGTCGTCTTGGAGATGCGGTATGAGATTCTTCACTCCGCTACGCTCCGTTCAGAATGACATGGCCAAGCGCTGCGCTCCGTTCAGAATGACATGACCGAGGGTTGCGCTGCGTTCAGAATGACATGGCGGGATGCCCGCCCGGGACGCACAAGACGCGGGATATAGCCGTATGCAGGGTTGACTGCTATGTTATTATGCTCTCGGAGTCCGATGACACAACGTATCATCACGGCTGAATGGGAATCCTGCATGAACACCCATGGAGAGAAATGATTCGATGCGACCTACCGAGACGATCTCAGTTCCGCGCCGCGCAGTCCGGGCGGTTGTGTCCATTACCTCCCCCCCCCCCTACATACGTTCTAATTTAGTGATCCGACACCGGTTCCCTCTCATTCTCCTGGCCGCCGCGTTGGCGGTCTTTTTCGGTGGCGCGCCGTCCGCGCAGGCGCAACAGGCGAGCAATCCGGTCCGAAACCTGACCCTCACTCAAAGCGGACTTTCCTCACTTACCGCCGCCTGGGACTCTCCTGCTTCGGGCGATGTCTTGTATTACCAAGTGAGGGTGACGGACAATGACACGGATGCTTCTGTAGATAGAACAATTGTATATAGTGGTCGCTCAGCTGAAGCTGGGAACCTTAGTTCCGGCAAAAGCTACACGGTGAGTGTGGGAGTCTGGTTTAGGGGTGGCAGCGGTTTTGGCGATGAGACCAGCGCCACAATCACCTTGAGCGACGGCGGCGTGGAGAACCTGGCCGCCACGGCGATCTCTCAAGACACTATAAGCGTCAGCTGGGAACGTCCGGCATTCCCTCGAAGAATCCGATGGTATGTCGTCGGGGTCTTTGACAAGTCCTCTAACAAACGGGTTGCACAGACATCTCTGACCTCCTATGAGTCGGGGACTGAGATCTCCGGGCTGACCAGCGAGACGTCTTACGAAGTGTGCATTCATATCGTTGAATACGGGGGAGGGATGGCGTTTCATCCCACCAAGAGCGTGGAAGTTACGACGCTCCCTGCGCCCCCGGGCCCCGTGCAGAACCTGCAACTCGAGGCTAACGGCAACAAGATCATCGTCACCTGGGACGCTCCGGCAAGCGGCGGCACACCCACTCGATACCGCGTCACCATTCAAGACGGCGAGGGCAGCAAGTACAAGATCAGACGCCCCGGACCCAAGAAGCAGAGAATCATCTTCCGCAATCTGGCAAGCGGCAAGACCTACCAAATCAGCGTCGTGGCAAAGAACAAAGCCGGCAAGAGCGAGCCGACGTCCTCAAGCGTAACGCTGGAGTAGAAAGCAGCACCAGATCACTACCCCCTTCGCGAAGCGTAGCGACGCGGGCCGGGGATGCGCGGCGCACCTCTTTCCCACGCATGATGCGCAATTATGCGACCGGCAAGCTGTCATTCCGAGCGTAGCGAGGAATCTCATAAAGTTGTCCCTAGGGACGCGGTGTGAGATTCTTCACTTCGCTGCGCTGCGTTCAGAATGACATGGTCGAGGGCGGCGCTACGTTCAGAATGACATGACCGAGGGCGGCGCTACGTTCAGAATGACGTGGCGGGAGGCGCCGTTCAGAATGACATGGCTGAGGGCGGCACTCCGTTCAGAATGACATGGTCGAGGGCGGCGCTGCGTTCAGAATGACGTGGCCTAGGGCGGCTTGTCATTCCGAGCGCAGCGAGGAATCTCACAAGGTCGTCCTGGGGATGCGGTATGAGATTCTTCACTCCGCTACGCTGCGTTCAGAATGACATGGTCGAGGGCGGCGCTACGTTCAGAATGACATG
>DAOUJE010000116.1:0-23281 GCA_034423055.1 Dehalococcoidia bacterium
GACGGTTGAGTTCGTCGCGTTCACGGATTTCTTTCCAACGTTCCCGTCGGCATCATCTCCCTACTTGATAGCCGATTTGCGTGAGATTCAGCGAATCATGTCGATCGATCAAATCAGAGGCGCCGATGCAACCAACGAACTTTGGATATCTGCATCAGATGCAGAGATTGGCGACCTCGCGGAGATCGAAGACCTATTGTCTTTTAACAATCTCTCGGCGCGTCTGATGCAACACGCTGGAACCGAAATTACCCGATCACGCAGCGACGCGCTCACGGCAGCAGGGTGGAACGGTTATCTGGGGTTCGGTTTCGTTGCTGTCACCACAGTTTCGATCCTCGCATTCATCGTCACCGGTTGGACCACATATCGACTACGCCGACTCGAGTTGGCGGTGTTGAAATCGATGGGCATGTCGATGCGTCAGATGCTGTTGATGATCGGCTTGGAACAGATCGTGATCGCATCGATATCGCTCGTCATCGGTGCTGGTATCGGATTGATGCTCAGCGCGGTGCTACTACCCTACCTCGCCGGAAAGGATGCTTCGACGCTTGCACCACCCATGGTCGCCGTAGTTGGAACGCAGATGCTTGGGATTTTGTTGGGGATTGTCGCAGCCGCTCTAATCGCGTCGGTGATGTGGATATTCCTCTGGGTTCGTAGCCAGCATGCTACGACGGTGATACGGGCTGGGCAAGCGGGGGTTTAGAGCCTGCTGGTGAGTCGCTTATGGCTGACGATAGAAACGTGTTCGAGTCAGTGATCGAATTGCGAACCATCTCGGTTAGGAACATATCGTCAAAATGTCCGTCGGTCAGGACGTGCCGAATCCCTTGGCAACCGACAATCAAGATGAAGCACAGGGGCTAGTCGTCAAGGATCAGCTGCCGCCGCACCGTCCTCTTTCGGAACGAAATGGGACGCGGGCGAGCGAAGCGAGAACGCAGGGGTATGCACGGGGCGGTGTGAAGGAGGGTGTCATGCTGAGCATGGTCGAAGCATCTCTCGGGAGATTCCTCGGTTGCGTTCGGAATGACATGGATGCGTTCGGAATGACATGCCCCCCACACCGCGCCTTCCCAAGCATACCCCGCTCACTCGCTGTACTCGTGCGCGCCCTTTTCACTTTGTGAAAGGGGCTGTAGCACGGAATCAGCGGAACGTCGCGATGGTCACTTCTATCATCTCCGAGTAGGTGATCTTGCCTTCGGCGTGGTCTTGGATCGCCTGCCGGTACTCGGATGGGTCGATCTTCCCGTTTCCGTTGACGTCGTACCGGGCGAGGATGTCCGAGGTCTCGCTATCGGTATCCGTCTCGGAGGTGGTCGTCGTGTCCTGCTCCGTTTCCGTCTCTGGTTCGGGAGTCGGCGTTGGAGTGGGTGTAGGCGTTGGCTGCGGTGCTGTCACCGTGACATCGAAGGAGTCGGAGACCGTGCCGCCGTTGCCGTCGTCCGCGGTCACCGTGATCGTCGCGGCACCCCGGGCTTTGGCCGTAACCGTCAGGCTCGACTGGTCGGTCGCCACCGCGACGGTGGCGATGTCCTCGTCGGACGATGCGGCGGTGATGGTCAACGCGTCGCTGTCGGGGTCGCTGAACACGCCAGACAGGGATACCTGGTATGTCCTGCCCACATTGACAATGGTTGCGTCCGACAGGGCTCTGGCCACTGTGGGCGCACGGTTGGGCGGCGCCTGCTGCTGCGGAGCGGCCACTGTCACGTCGAACTCGTTGCTGACCCGGTTGCCGTTGCTGTCCTGCGCCGTCACCGTGACGGTCGCCGAGCCTGCCAACCCGCCGATTATCGTCAACTCGCTGTGGAATTCCAGCGCGTTCGCCACGTCGAGGTTGGAGGACGTCGCGGTGAAGGTCAGGCTGTCGCCGTCGGCGTCGCTGAAGACGTCGGACAGGGTGATGTCCAGGAACCCTCCTACTTCCAGACTCGCGTCGGCGATGGGCGACGCCACCACTGGTGCGGCTTTCACAGTCACCGTGAAAGCGTCCGATACCGTGCCACCGTTACCGTCGTCTGCCGTTACCGTAATGGTCGCGATTCCACGGGCCTTCGCCGTAACCGTCAGGGCCGAGTAGTCGGCCGACACCACGACGGTGGCGATGTCCTCGTTGGATGATGCGGCGGTGACGGTCAGCTGGTCGCTGTTGGCATCGCTGAACACCCCGGAGAGGGATACCTGGTGGGTGCTGCTCTCGCTGACGATGATGGCATCCGCGATGGCGCTTGCCACCCTGGGCGCCATGCACCAGTCAAGACCAATACCGTCGGTTAACGGATAAAAATGTCTGGGGTTAAACGCTCTAACCCGCTGAAAGGTCCTTGGAAAGCATCCGCTCAACCTGTTGCCATCAAGACTCAGAATTCTCAGTTCGGTGAGGCTGCCTAACTCCGACGGCACCGAACCGCTTAGCCGGTTGCCGCTCAGACGAAGATCTTCTAGCTTGGCGAGTCTGCCCAACTCTCGCGGTATCGAGCCGCTCAATTGATTGTCGCTGAGATACAGCTCTTCCAGTTTGGTGAGTCTGCTCAACTCCGGCGGTATCGAGCCGCTCAATTGATTGTCGCTGAGATACAGACCTTTCAGTTCGGTGAGCTTGGTCAAATGCTCCCACGGTATCGAGCCGCTTAGTCGGTTTTCGCTGAGGTGCAGCGCATCCAGTTTGGTGAGTTCGCCCAACTGCGCCGGTATCGAGCCGCCCAATTGGTTGTTTTGGAGGTACAGACCTTCCAGTCCAGTGAGTCTGCCCAACCGCGCCGGTATCGAGCCGCTCAATTGATTGTCGCTGAGATACAGCTCTTCCAGTTTGGTGAGCCTGCTCAACTCTGGCGGTATCGATCCGCTCAACTGGTTGTCGTAGAGGTTCAGTGATCTCAGATTGATGAGTTCGCCCAACTGCGGCGGTATCGAGCCGCTCAACTGGTTGTCATAGAGGTTCAGTGATCTCAGATTAGTGAGTTCGCCCAACTGCGGCGGTATCGAGCCGCTCAACTGGTTGTCATAGAGGTTCAGTGATCTCAGATTGGTGAGTTCGCCCAACTGCGGCGGTATCGAGCCACTCAATTGGTTACTTTCGAGATACAGATGTCTCAGGTTGGAGAGTTCACCCAACTCCAGCGGTATCGAGCCGCTCAATTGGTTGTTACCGAGGAACAACTCTTGCAATTTAGAAAGTTTGCCCAGATCCGGCGATATCGAGCCGCTCAATTGGTTGTCTTGAATTCTCAATGCTCTTAGTTCGGTCAGCTTGGTTAAATGCTCCCACGGCATCGAACCGCTTAACCGGTAGCCGTTGAGGTGTAGTTCGGTCACGCGGTTGTTGTCTGTATGGACACCCTCCCATTCTCCAATTGGCTTGTCGCTCAACCAGTCCCTGATGGGGAGCCAGTTCGGGCCGTTCGTCGCGTTGTAGATCGCGATCAGCGCCGCTCTGTCCGACGGCATGGTGACACTCGTCTGCGTGCGAGGTCCCTCGCCCGCCGTGTTCTGGGCGCGCACCCATACGTTGTACGTCGCGCCGCTCTCCAGGTTGCCGCCCACAGGCTCCAGATGCACGATGTAACCCTTGGGCGCACCCCCGCTGTCGGGCGTGTCCCAGCTGACAGTTACGCCGTCCGTTGTGGCAGACAGCACCATGTTGGCAACTGGGCCGGGCGTCTCAGCAGGGTTCGGTTCCTCTTCGTCGGATTGCACTCCCGCGCTCACCAGGATGAACAGCGCCAGCACGGCAGCTGCCGCGAGCAGGAGCGGGTAGCGGCGGAGGACGGAAGACCGCATCATGCCTGGCCTCCAGCGGTTACGATTGTCAGGCCCTGAAAATCGGGGGGGGGGGGGGTAACCAGACGGTCCGGAGATCGAAGATCTGCTACTTTCCTTGTTCATGCGTCTCGCTTCTCCTTGCTGCAAAATCTTGCGACACCGACTCGGCGCGGAGCGCACCGAACCGCCGACCATTCACCATCGGATGGTGAAAACCGAGTGTCAATGGTAAACGCAGATTACATATCGTTCACGTGGTATTTTGGCGATTTTTCAATATCAGAATCGTGTAGGTGTGCGCCGCTGGTCGTGCATCCCACGCGAAGCGAGAACGCAGGGGTATGCACGGGGCGGGGTGGATGGGAGCTGTCATGCTGAGCATGGTCGAAACATCTCTCGAGAGATTCCTCGGCTGCACTCGGAATGACATGGCGGTGTTCTTCCGCGGGGTATGCACGGGGTGGGGTGGATGGGATCTGTCATGCTGAGCATGGTCGAAGCATCTCCCGGGAGATTCCTCGGCTACGCTCGGAATGACATGGCGGCGCTCTTCAGCGGGGTATGCACGGGGCGGGGTGAATGGGGGCTGTCATGCTGAGCATGGTCGAAGCACCTCCCCGGGCATACCCCACGCACTCGCTTCGCTTGTGCGCGCCCATTTCACGTTGCGAAAGGGGCTGGTACGCGCGCTGAAACGAAGGCACCGATCCATCCCAAGTGGTATGTTCCGGTGATGCCGAAGTGGCGCCCTGCATTCGTGCTGTCGGTCGCCGTAAAGTCCTAGACTCTGTCTATTGCCACAGATCAGGGTCGGGTCGTTTCATCAATCCTGATCCCAAGTATCCGTACCAGATAACCAGTAGCACGTAGCAGCCGCGGGCTATGCTGATAAAGGTGTCGCGACCGCCGTTGTCGAGTACGGCCATGATGAAGAAGACCATCACGGCTAGGCTGACAAGGGCGGCCAACAGGGAGATTATCTGGTTGAAGTCGTCTCTCGTGGAGAGGCCCAACGCGAAGATGAAGCCGCCAAATCCGAGTGTAATCCCACCAGCGTAGAAGAGAGCGGAGCCGGCGTAGTAGACGGGGACGCTTCCATTGATCTGGTCGCTGGTCTGGGCATCGGCCAGAATGAAGTCCACGCCAGCGGCAAAAATCCAACCGGTCAGTCCGACGAAGATCATGAAGAAGCCCATCTGAACAAACGCCTTGCCGTTGCCCTGCAAGGTTACGTTCCGCATCAGCGCATAGAGGCCCGAGAGGATCAGCGCCAAGCCGAGGATTATCGCGATGTTGGTCACATTAGTCAGCGCGGCGTTGGAACCTTTGGCCGTTATTGAGCCGACAGCGTCTGAAGGGTCAGCGCTGTCTATCAGAAGTCCACCCGGCTCGATGAGAAAGAAGACGAAGGCGATTATCGGGCCGAATATGAGGGACAGCCCGGCTAGCCGGTTAACGGATATTGTGCCCATGTTTGAACCTCCTTTATGTATGGGTTCACCCCCTCCCAGCATACATGCTGACGCCGGATGTTGAGCGTCAGTGCCAGAATATCCTGAGACCATTGCAAAACCCCCGTCATTCCCCGCGCCCATCGTCATTCCCGCGCACCCACCGTCATTCCCGCGAAGGCGGGAATCCAGAGGGATTGGGCAAGCGTGGCGCAGATCGCAAAGGATGCCCGATCGACGCCTAAAACCCCCTCCAATTCCCCCTTGGGCATCAAGGGGGAGGGTTTTGCAATGGTCTCAATATCCTATGAGAGCTTCCACGTTTTGGTGCGCCGGACATTGATCGCGTTCCACACTCAGAGACATCGCCTCGTTGAAACCGGCGATGGTGACGCGCCGGGGACTCGAACCCCGAACCTAGTGATTAAGAGTCACTTGCTCTGCCAATTGAGCTAGCGCGCCACCTGTGATTCTAACGTGCTTGGGTTCGTCCAGCTAAGGGGCGATCATGACTGCGCGTGTGATCAAGGGCGTGCTGACTCGGTTGAGAACGCGCTATAATCGTGCAGGGACTGTTTGAAAATCGAAGAGCAGGATGTGATTATTGCATGTCGGACAACGAAAACGTTGAGGCGTTAGACGAGGCTGTCAATCTCCGCTACGAAACGATTTTGCGACATCTACACGGAACGCCTGTCGATGCCCTGTCCGAAGGCTTCGGCAACATGTTCCATATTTTCGGCATCGAACCCGAGTTAGTGGAATCGCGCGTCAGGACGGCGATTCTGGAAACTTTCGGATCGGCAATGGATTGGGCAAGTGAGGCCGAAGCGTTGTGGAAAGCGCTCGACGAAGCTAGATCTGAGGCTCGCATCAACCGCATCATCAACGAAGCGTCTTACGCTCGGATCGCGTTGCCGCCACCGCAACTACTGGAAAAGCTCGATGACGTTTCACCCGGAATCTCTAAACGCATCATTGACAAAGGCGTGGATTACCAAGATGCGGCGCGCAAAGCTGAGGAAGACTCGATCGCACGCAATTACACGTTTCGATTGGTCGGACAAGGTGTCGGCTTGAGCTTGTTGCTCTTCCCATTGATGCTCTCACTCGCTTTAGCAGTCCTTGGTGAACCGCTTCTCAGCGCGGCATCTCTAGCTGTCACTGGCATCACATATCTGGCCAAAATCAAGATCCGAGTTTTGTCGCGCGAGATTAAAAGCAAAAACTTGGAGATCGCATCGAGACTCTTGCGATATGCCGCGCAGTACCAGAGTCGACATGCAAGGTAACTGATGCCCTCAACACGCCCCTCGCAAGACGATTTGCTCCAATGGCTTCATAGCGACCTCAACAATTGGGGAAGATGGGGCGATGATGACGAGCGTGGGACGTTGAACCACCTCAGCAACCAGACGACGCTGGACGCGCTGTCTTTGGTGCAAGAAGGTGCGACTGTCTCATGTGCGAGAGCGGTGGGATTCGAAGCCGCAGTTGATGTGCCGCGTCCGCCACAGCACTACATGATCGGATCTGGAGACGTTTACCGAGCCGGGGAGGGTCCCGATCGCCAAGTCGCCATTGATTACTTCGGATTGGTTTTCCATGGGCACACGGTTACCCACATCGACTCTCTCGCCCACTTCTTCTGGGATGGCAGGGCTTACAACGGACGACCATCTTCGGTCGTGACTGTAGCCGACGGCGCGACCGAACTCGATGTGACCGCGGCGGTTGGCGGCATCGTGACGCGCGGCGTTCTAGTAGACGCGCCGATGCTGCGCGGGGTCCGCTACATCGAACGCGGAGACGGTGTCGGCATGGACGACATCAACTCTGCTGAGGAGCGGTGCGGTTTCAAGGTACGTGAGGGTGATGTTCTGCTTCTGCGGACGGGACAACTCGGGATGCGCGAGGAACTCGGACCTGTGGACGCATACGTCGCTGGGTCATCCGGACCGTTGCCTGAGATTCTGCCGTTCATGCATGAACGTGGAGTAGCAGTCATGGGATCGGACACCGGCAACGATGTCCAGCCGACACGTTACGAGCGTTTCAGCAACCCTGTCCACCAAGTCGGGATCGTCGGAATGGGATTGTGGATACTCGACAATGCTTGGCTCGACGATCTCGCTACGGCTTGTGCCGAACGCGGAAGATGGGAGTTCCTCATTAACATCTTGCCGCTCAGGTTGCCCACGGTTACCGGATCGCCTGTCAATCCGATTGCGGTTTTTTGATCATCAAGGTTGTCGATCAGTAGTGGGCATTGCGGACGATTTCGAAGTCCAATGACCGGCCGTCGGGCGATCTTGTAACGCCCACGAAGTCGATACGCCAATCGACGGCTTTAGAGCCAACTTCGGATGCTAAGTAGCCTAGCGCGACGTTCTCGATGCGGTTAAGTTTCGCGGGTGTAAGGGCTTCAACGGGTCGTCCAAACTTTGTCGAGTTGCGTCCCTTGACCTCGACGAAGACCCACTCTGGTCCGACCTTGGCGATGATGTCGACTTCGCCGTGTCGGGTTTTGTAGTTGCGATCGATAATTCGGTAGCCGAGTTGCCGTAGATGGTCGACTGCCGCGTCTTCGATATTCAAACCTAGTCCGTCGGGAAGATTCATTTCGCTACGAGCGGCGATGTTTGATGCGGATGTGGCGGCTAAAGCTTTCCATGATTTGTCGGTAATGAGCTGTGCGACAGGTTTGAATGAGCGACGATGTACCGGGCACGGGCCGAGTTTTTGTAGAGCGTTCATGTGCGCGGCGGTGCCGTAGCCTTTGTGTTGTGCGAAGCCGTACCCCGGATGTTGTGCCTCAAGATCGTCTGACATGATGCGGTCGCGTGTCACCTTGGCGACGATCGACGCTGCCGCGATTGAGAGAGATTTCGAATCTCCGCGGATTATCGATTTGGACGGCGTTGCGATGCCGATGTTGGTGACGGCATCAATCAAGAGGAAGTCGATCCGCCACCTGCTCGCACGTATCGCGTCTCGCATGGCAAGCTTAGTGGCCGGAACGATGCCAAGTTCGTCGATCTGACCAGCAGACACGATACCTACGCCGTGCGCACTCCCGTAGGTGCGAATCACATCGAACGCGTGCTCGCGTTGGTTGATGGTTAGCTTCTTCGAGTCGTCGATCAGCTCGGTATGTTCTTCCGACATATCGGCAGGAAGCACCACAGCTGCGGCTACGACGGGACCTGCGAGAGCGCCGCGGCCAGCTTCGTCGATACCGGCGATTACGCGATAACCGGATCGCCTACATTCCGTCTCGAACGCGAAAGTCGGGCCTGTTTCCCTTTTTTGCGCCGTCTGCATGACGCGTTCAGGATACGCTAATCGCGTGGTTGGCTCGACTTGCGATGGCGAACGGTTACGCCGCGACGGCTAGATCACTCTCGGTAGAAACTTCGGAAATGGGAGATTCAAGTTCAATGAAGCCTCCACCGAGAACTCGATCGTCGTCGTAGAAGACGATGGCCTGGCCTGGTGTGCAAGCTCGCATCGGCTTCGAGAACCTGATTTTCCCAACTTCCGCGCTCAACATCTCAACCGATGCCGGCTCTTCCGGACTGCTGTATCGGATCTTCGCCGTTACGTCAGCATCATCTGGCGGGGCTCCGTCGATCCAGTTGACCGCCGACGCGTAAACCTCATCACGTAGAAGATCCTGCACCGATCCAACGGTCACCTTGCCCGACTTCGAGTTGATCGAGGTGACGTAGATTGGTCCCTTGGTGCCGCCCATCATCGGCAGCCCCTTGCGCTGACCGATCGTGAAGTTGTGAATTCCGTCATGCCGGGCTAACACATTGCCTTCAACATCGACAACTACACCCAATTTCGGTTCATCAAGCCGTTCCTCGACAAACTCGCGATAAGTGCCAGTCGGGATGAAGCAAATGTCTTGCGAATCAGGCTTGTCGGCTACTGGCAACCCTTCGTTTCGGGCGATCTCGCGGATCTCATCCTTGGTGTATCCGCCTACGGGAAACGCCAGCCGCTTCAACTGATCTTGACGCAAGTTGTAGAGCACATACGACTGGTCCTTCATCACATCAGCGCCGCGCAACAGCGACCTGTGACCGTCTTCTTCAGAGGCAATCTGGGCGTAGTGGCCAGTAGCAACAATGTCCGCGTCCATAAGCTCAGCTCGATCCATTAGGAAGCTGAACTTCAATCGGTCGTTACACGCTAAGCAGGGATGGGGTGTCCTGCCCTGCCGATACTCCCCGACGAAGTAGTCGATGACATGTTGCTGGAACTCCTTCTCGAAGTTCATGTAGTAGTGCTTCGCACCGATGATTCGGCATGTCGCCCGCGCATCCTCGACATCTTCGAGCGAACAGCATGACTTCGAGAGTTTACCGGCTCCTTCGAACGGCGCGTTGAACAGCCGCATCGTTACACCGATAACGTCGTAGCCATCTCGGGCTAACAGAGCGGCAGCGACGGAGGAGTCGACGCCTCCGCTCATCGCCACTAGCGCGCGCTTTTTCGAATTCAGCATGAGGATTGGTCAGTTTTCGTCGATTCATGGACCATTGCCGAGCTTGTTGCTCATACCATCGACGAAGTCCTTCTTTCCAGAATAAAATCGCCTGTTTCAAGAATGTGACTGAACCACGGGTCGATTCATGGTCGTATCTTGTACCGATATAATCCGAGAACACATGACTACATCCACATCCGAAACTACCGTCAAACTTTCGATTGAGGAACTGGCGCGGGCGGCACTTGAAGAAGCCTCTGCCAACCTAGGCTCCGATGTCGTTCTGCTTGACACTCGAAACGTCAGTGATTTCACCGACTTCTTCGTCATCGCCAGCGGCGAGACGGAGCGTCACTTGGAGATGATGGCTGACCGCATCGAGCGGAAGATCCGAGAGTTGGGCATGCGGCGCAACAATCGCGAAGGCTCAGGTTCCGGCGGATGGCTACTCATCGACTTTCCCGGTTTCATCATTCACCTCTTCAATCGTGAAACCAGAGCCTACTACGATCTCGAAGGCCTCTGGTCGCAGGCGACCGAAGTCGTCCGATTGCAATAACCGCGGCGGCTATCCGTCGTCAGAGGCGATCCAAACATCGTTCGAACGTGTGTAATCGATCAGTTCAGCGTTGCTGAAGAACAGACCGACCTCCCTCTCGGCATCGTCTGAATTCGCTGAACCGTGCACCATATTACGGCTGATCTCAACACCGAAATCTCCTCGAATCGTACCCGGAGGCGCATCACTCGGGTTCGTCGCGCCCATCAGCTTTCGGGTGATCGCGATGGCATCGGGACCTTCCAAGCAGAGCGCCACCACTGGTGCGGCGGTGATGTAATTGACCAGACCTTCGTAGAACGGTTTGCCCTCATGTTCGGCGTAGTGACGTTGCGCCAAGTTTTCGCTGACCTGCATCAGCTTTATGCCGACGATCTTCATACCAGTCGCTTCAAACCTACCAATGATCGTGCCGGCTAATCCACGCTGTACTCCGTCAGGCTTCACCAATACCAATGTTCGCTCTAGTTCCATGTTTTTCTCGTTCCCAATGAGATTCATTCGGCGAGCAAAACGCCCTGCCAAACAACAATTGTGCACATCGGATTGCCTGTACCGCTCTACGTTGTTCGCGGAGCCGTAATCGTAGGAGGACGAGAGTAGATCGGCTCCAAATACCCGTCTGATATTTCGCCGCGTTCGAGACGTTCCAGCGCAATGTCGAGCAAGTGTTCGGGTGGTCGCACGACACCATCGCCGGAGCCGGCGTCCCATTCTGCCCCTTCTCCGCACAGCACATGACCATCCTTGTCAAATCGTGAAGCTACATCGCTCTCTTCACAAATTCCGATTTCCACGCTCTCCGACGAAGCTGATATCGGTGGTGCGAAAACGCTGTACGAAACCTGGTTCCGGCCCACCGGTATCAGAGACACGACGTGCTCTCGCATCTCTTTCCGATGCGCGTACGCCTGCAACAGATGTGTCGGTACTCCGATCAATTTACCCTCCGTGGGTGCGACAAGCCCTTCCGCCGTCGCGATTCCTACTCTGACCGCGCTGAAGCCACCGGGACCGAGGGCCGCTGCAACCGCGTCGAGATCGCTCGCTTGCAATCCGGCAGCATCAAGCAACTCCATCACGGTTGGCATCACCTCGCGCCCGTGATTGTGCCGCGACTGCCACGAACGCGTCAAGACTTCGCCGTCGACGTAGAGACCTACTCCGGCGAAAGCGGTCGAGGTGTCGATTCCTAGAATGTTCATAGTCTCATCGCCACTTTCAACTTCCGCGCAACTGCATCTAATAGAGACCGCGACTTTGGTCCGGTCGGTGACATCGAGATTGATCTTCGCTCTGAAGAGTGATCTGGCTTGATCCGAATCTCCAAAACGTCTTCCGGCAACGCTCCCTCAGCATTCTCCGGCCACTCCACTACTAATGCTCCTCGGTCCAGCGTTTCCTCCAACGCGAGATCAAGGACCTCAGCTATGCCCGCGACACGGTACAGATCGCAATGAAAAACCCGTACTCTACCCGGATACTCAGCCAAGATGATGAACGTCGGACTCCGGGCCGAAATCTCCGACTCAGTTCCAATCGCAATCCCACGAGCCATGCACGTCTTACCCGCGCCCATCTCACCGTACAGGAGTACGGCATCGCCGACGCTTAAAGCCGCGCCGATTTCTCGTCCGAACGCCTCCGTTTGGCTTTCAGAATTACTGACAATGCTTAACACGTCGTCGCTCATCAATCCACTATCTACCTCGCAAAATGATCCCAGCCTTTAGCTTCAAACTCGATCGGTTCGCCATTCTCATCCAACACGGTCACCTCGCCCTTGACGTTTTTGCGAGGTACGATCTCGCCGACGACTCCGAAATCGGAAGCAACAGACTCTGGTTGTGCCTTATTAACTCGCGTAATAGCCTCCGCATCGGCGACGTAAACCAGTTCGTAATCTTCGCCTCCCGTCAATGCCAACTCCAAAGCCCGATTCGGAAATTCAGAAAGCAAATCTGAATCGACCGGAACTCGATCAGCGTAGATCACTGCATCCACGCCGCTCGCGACGCAGATGCGCTCCAAATCGATCAATAGTCCGTCGCTAACATCCATCGCGCATTCCACGCCAGATTCCACCATCGCGGCGGCGAGATCGACTCTAGGGCTCGGTCGGAAATGGGCGCTCAGCAATCGCTCACCACCCGAATCGACCAAAGTACTGTCACATTCGACCGACCTTTGCTCCAATACGACCAAACCACCAGCTGAGCCGCCTAGTGGGCCAGTAACCGCGACCAATTGGCCGGGGCGCGCTACATCACGCGTCAACGGGTGACACGCGTCATGCAGTTGACCGGTCAATGCAACACTCAAGATGATGTTGTCGGATGAAACAGTATCGCCTCCGACCAGCTTCCCTCCGAATTCATCCAACGCACCGATCACCCCTGAAAGCAACTCATCCAAATCCCCGACACGCATAGACGAGGGTATCGCAAGTGTCAGAACCGCGTGTTGTGGGATAGCTCCCATCGCTGCAATGTCGCTCTGATTGGAGACGATGCATTTCCACCCCATGTCGTGCCACGACATCGACTGCGACAAGAAGTGGACACCGTCGACCATGGCATCCGCGGTGAGCACGATATGCCCGGCATCGAAACGCATCACTGCCGCGTCGTCGCCGACTCCTACCTCGCCCGCCGCCGATGCACCACCCGCATGGACACGCTGTTTGATGATCTCCACTAGATCCGATTCGCTGATCGGCGCGTGGGCTGAACGCTCGTCGGATTGCATACGAAAGATTATATTTGGGCTAATCTGCGACCCATTGCCACGAAACGACACGTCATGACTACCGTCCTCCTGTTGTCAGACATACACGGTAACTTACCTGCTCTTGAGAAGGTTCTTGAGGACGCAACTGATCGAGCCGAAATCGAGTCTGTTTGGGTGCTTGGCGATAGCGTTGGTTACGGCGCTCAACCTAACGAAGTCGTCGAACGCTTGCGCGCCTTGCCTGACCTAGCGATGGTCAAGGGCAACCACGAAGTTGCAGCGATCGGCGAAATCTCGATCGCCAACTTCAATCCTTCAGCCGCGGCGGCCGCGGCATGGACAGAGAATGCTCTGACCACGGAAAATCGAGATTTCCTGACCGCGCTGCCATTGGTGATAGTTCAGTTGGGTATCACGCTCTGCCACGGCACGCCTCGGAACCCGATCTGGGAATACATGCTCACTTCACAGACCGCTGATCTGAATCTCAACCACTTCGATACCACCGGATGCGTTCACGGACATACCCACATACCATCGGTTTTCGGTCGAGACGCCTCCGCGAATTGGCGCGTGATCCAAGCGCGGGACGGCGATGACTTCCAACTCGATTACACACGCTGGTTCGTCAATCCCGGCAGTGTCGGGCAACCGCGGGACGGCGATCCGCGGGCTGCGTACGCCCTCCTACGGCTCACCGACGAGGAGGTTCCGCAAATCCAGTTCCATCGCGCTGAGTACGATGTCGCTAAAGCCCAAGACCTGATACTTGATGCCGAATTGCCATCTACGTTGGCGTATCGGCTGTCCGTAGGTCGGTGATCGAAATACAAGGTCAATCCGCGCGTTATAATTCAGCGACGAATTCAACAACTCAGGAGCACGACGAAAACATGCCCGTAGTCCACATCCACATGTTCGAAGGCCGCACTGACGATCAGAAATCGGCGATCGTCAAAGGCGTGACAAAAACCATATCTGAAGTCGCTGGCATCCCCGATTCCGCGACTACCGTCGTCATCCACGACACCAAGCGGTCCAACTGGGCCGAAGGCGGCGTGTTGGCGTCAGAAGCCTAATCGTTCCTGCGCCGTGACGCCCCGTCCCACCGCTTCCAAAATCATCGGCGGGATCTACGTAATCGTCGATCCAGAACACTGCGCCGGGCGCGACATTTTCGACATCGCCGAATCGACCGCGTCTGCTGGCGCAACCGTCATTCAACTCAGGCACAAGCAAGTACCTGAAGCGGTCGTAACCGACGAAGCCCGCACCATCGCCGAGATCTGCCGCGTCAACGACACGCTCTTCATCGTCAACGACTTTCCCGAAATTGCAGCCGAAGTCGGCGCGGACGGCGTTCATGTCGGGCAAGGCGACCTTCCCATCGCCGAATGCCGCAACACCCTCCAACCCCATCAGATCGTCGGCAAATCTAATGCATTACTCGATGAAGCCATCGCCTCGTTCGATGAAGGTGCGGACTACATCGCAGTCGGCTCGATCTACACTACGACGACCAAATCCGATACCCGCCCGGCGGGGCTTTCTACGCTCCGAGCGGTGGCTGACCGCGTAACCGCTCCCATCGTCGCCATCGGCGGCATCAAAGCATCCAACATCGCCGCGGTCGCCCAAGCCGGGGCAGACAGCGCGTGCGTCGCGACCGCCGTAACTCTCGCAGACGATCCCGTTGGCGCAACACGGGAGCTGGTTGAGCGGTTTGGGGAGGCGCGGAGATCAAAATAATCGAGCCTGACGCGATTTCCCAACGTTTTATGGATAGCTCAGGCAATTGACAAGCCAAGCCTGAACTCAGTTTATTCCATCACTCGATTCGCTTAGAATCGTAACTTGGACGTCTCGGCATTGGCTGTTGACGGATCGCTGAGCGTCCTGTGTCGAATTCCGTCGTGCGGCGTTAGTAAGGACGCGTGATTAAATGATCGAGTTATTCATTGCCATCGGCGCTGGGGTGCTTGCACTCTTGGTCGCAGCATTCCTCTTCAGGGTGGTCTCCAACCGACCCTCCGGCGGCCATGCTGTGCAAGAGATCGGTGCTCTCATCCAGGAAGGCGCAATGGCGTTCCTCCGCAGGGAATACACCATCCTAGCCGGATTCGTGGTCATCATCTTCATCGTCCTCGCGGTATTGATCGACTTCAACGTGACCGGCAACTCTACGATTGAGAATCTGATCAGCGACGGCAATCTATCGGTCACCGGGCCTTGGACTGCCATCGCTTATCTAGCGGGCGCGATTGGTTCTGCGCTCGCTGGTTACATCGGCATGAACATCGCCGTGCGCGGCAACACTCGTACTGCGACCGCCGCCGAATCTGGTCTGAATCCAGCGCTCCGAGTCGCCTTTAACAGCGGCGCGGTCATGGGTCTCACAGTCGTCGGTATCGGCATCGTCGGAGTAACCGTTCTCTGGCTGATTTTCGGCAATCCGAACGTCATCGCTGGCTTTGGTTTCGGCGCATCATCAATCGCACTATTCGCCCGCGTCGGCGGAGGCATTTACACCAAAGCGGCTGATGTAGGAGCAGACTTGGTCGGCAAGGTCGAGGCCGGGCTGCCTGAAGACGACCCGCGCAACCCTGCCGTCATAGCTGACAATGTCGGCGACAATGTCGGAGACGTTGCCGGAATGGGGGCGGATCTTTTCGAGTCCTACGCTGGTTCGATCATTGCGACTATTGCACTTGCATGGACCGCTGCTAATGCTGTCCAAGATATTGATGCACCTAAAATCGTCCTACCCATGATGCTCGCCGGTATCGGTATCTTCGCCTCCATCATCGGTACATCGATCATCCGAACCAAAGACGACGCCACGATGGGTAACCTCCTCTGGAGCCTCCGATTCGGCATCTTCGGTGCTGGCATCCTCGCCCTCATCGGAACCGGCATCTATATCTTGATGAACGATTCGCTCAGCTTCGACCTGTTCTGGGTGATACTTGTCGGTCTTGTCGTCGGACAAGTGATAGGCACGGCTACCGAGTACTTCACGTCCTACGAATTCGCACCCGTGAAGTGGATCGCTCAGCAATCCCAAACTGGTCATCCCTCGACGATCATCGCTGGCATCGCTATCGGTCTATACAGCACTGTGATCCCGACCATCGCGATCGCAGCAGGCATCTGGATCGCTTACGAACTCGCAGGCCTATACGGCATCGGTCTCGCCGCCGTCGGCATGTTGTCCACCCTCGGCATCACATTGGCAACCGATGCCTACGGCCCGGTCGCTGACAATGCGGGTGGCATCGCCGAGCAGGCTGGGCTCGATCCCGAGGTGCGTGAGCGGACCGACTCATTGGACGCCCTCGGCAACACGACGGCAGCAACCGGTAAAGGTTTCGCCATCGGCTCCGCCGTCCTCACCGCGATGGCACTGATGGCCGCGTACGGTCAGGTGATCGACATCGACAGTTTCGACCTCCTGCAACCGAAGGTTCTTATCGGTGCTCTCGTTGGCGCGCTATTGCCCTTCCTGTTCGCAGGACTGACCATGCAAGCCGTAGGCACCGCCGCCGGGCACATGATCGAAGAGGTTCGAAGGCAGTTCCGAGAAATTCCCGGGCTCCGCGAGGGAAGGCCAGGAGTCCGACCTGATGCGGCACGAGCCGTCGACATCAGCACTCGTGGCTCGCTGAAGGCGATGATCCTGCCGGGGCTGATCGCGATCGCAGCGCCCATCCTCGTGGGTCTCTTCGTCGGCGCACACGCGCTCGGGGGAATGCTTGCAGGCTCGATCATCGCCGGTTTCCTGCTTGCCATCTTCATGGCGAATGCAGGCGGCGCGTGGGACAACGCCAAGAAGTACATCGAGCTCGGCAACTTCGGCGGCAAGGGATCCGATCCGCACGCGGCAGCTGTCACCGGTGATACCGTCGGCGACCCCTTCAAGGACACCTCTGGTCCGGCGATCAACATCCTGCTTAAGCTGATGGCAGTCGTGTCGCTGATCTTCGGCCCGCTGTTCATCTGATCAGCAACCGAACTCGCTATCGCTGGTTTCAGGTCAGCAATAAAGCAAAGAGCGGCGGAATGATCCGCCGCTCTGCGCGTTTATAGAAGTTGCGATTAGGCTAGTCCATCAATTCGGTAGTCGTAACTGCCTTAGCGCCGCTCGCCAGCATCGAATCTAGGGCACGCTTGTCGTCGTCGGGGTTCGCGTTGATAGCCGAAATCGCGTCCGTGATTACGAATGCGTTGTAACCCTTTTGAAGCGCGTCGTATACCGTGTGCTGCACCGCGTATTCGGTTGACAGACCACCTACGAATATCCGCTTGATCTCTAATCGCTGGAGATGCGAGTCCAGAGTCGTTCCGTCAAAGCCAGAATAAGCCTCTGATTGAGGTTCCTGACCTTTGCGAACGATACTGCTGCCGATAGGAAGTTTCAGATCCTGGTGGAATCCCGCTCCGTCCGTTCCGCGTACGCAGTGAGACGGCCAAATCCCACCGTTCTCAGCAAAACTCTTGTGCGATGTCGGATGCCAATCTTGGGTTGCGAAAATCCGGCCATCCTTCGTTCGGAAGTTAAGAGCTAAATCTGACAACTTCCTCGCTACTGAGTCGCCATCCTCGACCGCCGCGGTTCCACCAGGACAAAAATCGTTCTGGACATCCACGACTACCAGGGCATCATTTGGGCCAATGTTCAATCTGTTCTCCGTTTTCCTTGCTGTCTTTTACCGTGCCACACCCATACTCATCGTTTTCTCATCGATCGATTCACGAGTTGCGCGGCGCGCTTGATTCACATCTACATGATCTTAATGCATCGTCCATAGGGAGGTTACAAGCTAGCGGATTCGACACTTCGATGCGTGTATTCGCGAACTCAGATTGGGTTTTCCCTCGCACACACTATTCGCGCGGTAACATGTCCAACGTATCGAAACTATCTCATCAATCCTGTGAGCAAAGAAAATCCGCCCCATTTCAAGACTGCCAAGCCGTCTGCCGACAAAATCAACTTCAAGTCGGTTGCTACGTGGATGCTGGCAATCAGCGCCCTCGTCTTAGCATTGGCCGGCGCGTACTTCCTGGGTGCAAACAACGCAAGTGTCACCGAGGTCGAAATCCTGATCCCGACACCCGCGCCAGTCGTCGTGCAGATCACAGGCGAAGTCCGCGCCCCGGGTGTCTACGAACTGAATCGCGACGATCGCGTGCTAGCAGCGATCGAAGCCGCAGGGGGAATGACCGAGAGCGCCGACATAGAGCGTCTAAATCTTGCCGCGATTATCACCGATGGCTCCCTCATCCACGTCCCTTCGCTATCGACCGAGTCCAAGGCAGACTCTCTAGATTCCGTCGCTTCCGACGGCATCACCGAATCGGAACCAACGCTGCCCAACACCTCGATTACCAGCCCTTTCATCCAACCGATCAATCTCAATTCGGCAACCGTTGATCAGCTCAAATCGCTTCCCGGCATCGGCGAAACCAGAGCAAACCAAATCATCGCGCTACGAACCGCCGTCGGACAGTTCTCGACCCTAGAGCAGCTACTCGAAATCCACGGCATTGGCGAGAAAACGCTGGAAGCAATCCGGCCAATGGTCATCGTTGAATGAGGATCGCGTGGGTATCGACGTTCTTCCTCGTCGGCATTGGAGCCGCGATCATATTCAGATTCGCACCCGGTTTCGCGATCCCTACAGTCGCGTTCCTTCTCTTTTCATCCGCTGTGACGCTCGCAGCCTTTGCGCTGGTCGTATCCCGTAGGCGCGCGGCGTACGCCTTGCTCGCGGTGGTGTTTCTGATCGGATGCTGGCGAGGTGGCGACGCGATTGCCGATCTCGAAAGGATCGACGATCAATACGCGACAGCATCGGATTCTGTTGCGGCTGTCCAGATCGACCAAGGCGGCACACTCGATCGTATCCGGCAGGATATCGGAGATGCCCTTGTGCAAACAATCGGCGCATCCAAATCTGATCTGCCAATCGCATTGTTGACCGGAGACAGGTCGTATCTCAACACCGGCACCGTCGAAGACTTCCGTTCAGCAGGAGTGGCGCACTTACTGGCGATCAGCGGCTTGCACGTTGGCTTGATAGGCGGCATTGCGATGGCACTTTCGGTGTTCGCGTTCGGAAGACGACGCGGTGTCTATCTGTTGCTACCGTTGATAATCGTTTTCGGTTACGCCGCATTGGCAGGATTCGCGCCTCCTGTAACGCGCGCCGCCATCATGTTCGGAGTTTTCATCCTAGGCCGAGTACTGGGCCGCGGATCGCACACATTGGCCGCGCTGGCCCTTGCCGCGATGTTGATGGTCGCTTTGGAACCCGCAATATTGGCTTCGCTATCGTTCCAGCTCAGCTTCGCGGCGATGCTGGGCATTTCCTTCGCGTCACCCTTGCTTGAAGGAGCCACCGAAATCACTGTCTCAAGAGCATCAACGGCCGAAGTTCACGCTTTCACGGAGCGCGTCCGTAGATTCGTCGTCGGCTCACTGGCAGTTTCCATTGCGGCTAGCATCGGCACATTGCCGCTAGTGGCGTTGCATTTCGACGCAGTTCCCATTTGGGGCGCGTTATCGACGTTGTTAGCGATGCCAGCAGTCCCGATCATCATCATCTTTTCAGCAGTCGTTGTCGTTGCCGCCAACACGCCGATCCCGATCTTGCCGGATATCTTGGCTGTCCCCGTAATGGCTACGACGGGTTATCTGACATTCATCGCAGATATTTTCGCCAATCTGCCGCCGAGACCAATCCAGACAGGTTCATGGTCGGTTTGGATGACAGTGTTCTACTATGCCGTGATCGCCGCTACCTTCCTTGCGTTGCCGCGCTTGAAAAGCTTCGGAGCGTGGTTCAGACCGCGTGAGGGCACTCCAACCGAACGCGTCAACGCTGCATTATCCCGAAACGTGACGTTTGCGATTGTGCTCTCTGCGGTCCTGCTCATCGTGGCGACTGTAACTTGGGGCCTTGCGCTGGCGCGTAATACTCAGGAATCTCATCTCAGCGTGCGCTTTCTGCAAACCAGTCATGGCGAAGCGATATTCATCGAAACTCCGAATGGCAATCGAATGCTGGTAGATGGCGGTGGGGACGATTCGCAGGTTGCCAACACTTTGGGATCGATGCTTCCCTTTTGGGACCGCGAGATCGACATCGTGCTTCTGACACACCCTGACACTGACCACGTTGGGGGACTGCCCGAGGTATTGCGCCGTTTTCCAGTAGGCACAGTCTTGCACTCAGGGCAAAACTCAACTAGCAACGCTTTCGCGTCGTGGTCTACTGCCATCGAAAACCACGACAACGCCATGATCGTGTGGCCTGGAATGCAGATCGGGCTGGATCACGACACCACCATCGAAGTGTTGTCAGGCGGGTGTAGTGATGCCGGTGCTCAATGCGCTGACAGCAACGAGACTTCCATTGTGACGATGCTGCGTCATCGCGATGTTTCGTTCCTGCTGACCGGCGACATCGAGCGTTCGGCTGAAATCAGGCTGGCAACTTCGATACCGAACCTGCGCGCGACCGTACTGAAAGCTCCGCACCACGGTAGCAACACATCCTCAACTGCAACACTGATCAATGCCGTCGAACCAGTAGCAGTAGTTGTCGCCGCGGGGACCGCAAACCGCTACGGTCATCCACACCTTGAGGTTATCGAACGATACAACGCTACCGTCGGTCAAGAACGCGTCTTCAGGACCGATCAACTCGGTACGGTCGAACTACGAACCGATGGCGAACGTCTATGGATGACCCGCTGAATCTAGTCTAGCGACGATTCGCGTCGGCGTACTGCGCGATCACGCGGTCAGTGTCTTGCGCCGGCACTGGCTCATAGTGATCAACCTGTACGCTGAATGAACCTCGCGCTTGAGTCAACGATCGCAAGTCAGCCGCGTAGCGTTGCATCGTCGATGTCGGCGCTTCAGCCTTGACCACCGTGAATCCGTTGCCTAGCGGCTCCATGCCGCTTATCCGGGCCCGCTTGCGGTTCAGGTCGCCCATCACGTCGCCAGCGGTTTCGTCCGGCACCATCACGTCGACCTTCAACACTGGCTCCAAGAGCTGTGGCCGAGCATCCCGCATCGCTTGTCGGAATCCCATGCTGCCCGCGATCTCGAACGCCACGCCGGATGAGTCGACCGAGTGCGAGCTCCCGTCATAGAGTTCCACATTTATCCCTACAACCGGGAACCCCGCCAACACTCCCTGCGCCGCGGCGTTACGCACGCCCTTTTCGACTGACGGAATGTATTCACGAGGCACGTTACCCCCGACGACCGAACTCGAAAATTCGATCCCAGAATCTGGTTGCGACGGTGCCACGCGCATCAGGACATGACCATACTGACCACTTCCACCCGACTGCTTCTTGTGCTTGTAGTCAACATCGGCATTCGACACGATCGTTTCGCGGTACGCGATCTTCGGCAACGAAGTCTTAAGCGAGACTTCGAACTTGCGCGCGATGCGCTGGATCGCCATCTCGACGTGGATATCGCCGAGACCGTGCAACACCAACTCGCCTGTCTCGGCGTTTCGCTCCAAGTGCAACGTCGGGTCTTCCTCGGTGATGCGCGTCAACGATGACGCCATCTTGTCGAGGTCGGCTTGTGACTCCGGGCTGATCGCAAGAGCAAAGATCGGAGCAGGCAACTCCGCGCCTTCCAACTCGACCATATTGTCTCGCGAACACAGCGTGTCGTACGTCGATGCCTCTTGCAGCTTCGTGACCGCTGCAATGTCTCCTCGTACCGCCTCATCCACAACCGTCAACTCTTTGCCGGCAGGAGAATACACCTGTGCCACACGCTCGTTGTCAGCCTTAGAACCCGTGACAAGATGCGAGTTCGGCAACAACGAAGCGCCGTATATACGCATGTACGAGACCTTGCCGACGAACGGATCGGCAGAAGTCTTAAAGATCAAGCTGGCAGGCGTGTCTTCCGTCACACCCTCAGGCAACTCATCGTCCGGTGCAGGAAGCAGATCGACGACCGCATCCATGAACTGCTCGACACCGATCTCCTTATCGGCAGCCATCGCGAATATCGGAATGACCGTGCCCGCTCGAATCGCCGAACGTAGACCATTCACGAGATCTTCGGCGCTCAACTCCTCGCCCTCGAGATACATCATCATCAAGTCATCGTCTGACTCCGCAATCGCCTCTACTACCTCTTCGGGCATATCCTCAACCGCGCCATCCAGCAAATCAGTTATCGCGGTCAATCCTTCTCCACTACCCTCAGGAGCTTGAACCGGCACGCACATCCGACCCCAGGCATCCTGAATCACACTCACGACCTCTTCAAAATCGGTTTCAGGTCGATCCAGTTTATTGACCACGATCACTCGCGGCAACTCGGCTTCTTCCGCAGCTTGCCACGCCTGTATCGAGCCAACCTCGATGCCTGATGGTGCAGATATCAACATGACCGCCGCGTCAGCAACGCGCATCGCTGACAGCATATCGCCCCGGAAGTCAGGGTATCCAGGCGTGTCGAGCACATTGATCTTATGATCCCGCCACATGCAAGGCAGGATAGCCATCTGAACACTCGATCCTCGATCCTGCTCTTCTGGCTCGTAGTCAGAAAGGCTCGTTTGTTCGTCCACGCGGCCACGCCGGTTGACCGCCCCCGTCTTGTAGTACATGGCATCGGCCAGCGTCGTCTTGCCAGCTCCGCTGTGTGCCGCTAGAACGATGTTCCTGATCTGAGACGATGCCAATGCCGCCATCTACTCTCTGCTCCTATCTTTGTCGAATTTCGTCAAGTTGGCGATGTGGGAAATGGGAACTTCCCAGCGTCACAGGATTAATCCATGCGATCCTTTGCCACATCCTGATACCAACCAACGTGTTAACGCAGGTTTTCAATTTATGCGCAATCATAAACCAGATGGCAAATCCTGCAACGCACCTCGCATCCCAGACACTTTTTTCAGTTGATCAAAGCTTCACTCCGGCCAGCCATCCTTGAACTTCTGCAACGTCATCACCAACGCCGTACTCGCTGGCATCGGTATTCCCGAAGCGCGTCCCAATCGCACTGCCGCACCCAAGATATCATCGAGCTCTAACTTCCCGCCGCGATTGAAGTCCGACTGCAATGACGACTGAAACTCGTCCGCCTCTGCAATCGCATCAGCTGTCTTCGCATCGACGATGTCATCCGTAAACTTCACCCCGTTCGCCTCGCCGCTCGCTACGATCTCCTCCATCACCGTTCGGATCGTTTCCGTTCCACCTTCCATCTCCAACACC
>DAOUJE010000117.1:0-10853 GCA_034423055.1 Dehalococcoidia bacterium
CAACCGATGACAGGACAGGTGGCAACCGCATCATGATGAACCGCAACATGCTCAGGCAAGCTCAGCAGATGCAGAAGAAGATCCAGGAGGTGCAGGAAGAGATCGCCAATGCCACGTCCGAGGCATCCGTCGGCGGCGGTGCCGTCAAGGCCGTCGTAATTGGCGGATCTCGCGTCGAGAGCATCGAGATCGATCCTGAAGTCGTCGATCCCGAGGATGTCGAGATGCTGCAAGACCTCGTGATGGCGGCGGTGAACGAAGCCATGGACAGCGCACAGCAGGTAGCCGCCAAGAAGATGCAGGCGATCACCGGCGGTCTCAACTTGCCCGGTCTGGGCTTCTAGCCTGAACCAATCCACACCAATGGCCGCGTTCCGCCCCGACCCGCCGCGATCGATCACGCCAGTAGCACCGCCATCCGATGCGCCCCGCGGTGTCGCAGCACCCGTAGCCCGCGTAATCGAAGCCTTCAGACGATTGCCCGGCATCGGACCCAAATCCGCGCAGCGACTCGCCTACCACCTCGTCCGGATGCCGGAAACCGAAGCCGCCGAACTCTCCGAAGCGATCACCGGCATCAAGCAGCGCATCAAGCTCTGCGAGCTCTGCGCCGACATCACCGAAGAGCCGGTGTGCGGGATATGCTCAGACCCCAGCCGTGACCGTACCGTCATCTGCGTCGTCGAAGAACCCCTTGATGTGACCGCGTTGGAACGCACCCGCGCCTACAACGGCCTCTACCACGTCCTCCACGGCGCCATCTCGCCAACGTCCGGCATCGCGGCTTCCGACCTCAAGATCAAAGAACTCCTCCAACGCCTCCAAGACGATACCTCCGATCAGACAGTAACTGAGGTCATCGTCGCGACCAACACCAACCTCGATGGCGAAGCCACAGCCATGTATCTCCAACGGGCGATCGCTCCCGCTGGCATCAAAGTTACCCGCCTAGCCCGCGGCCTGCCGTCCGGCACCGACATCGAATACGCCGACGACGCAACGCTGGCGCATTCTCTAGAATCCAGATCAGAAATAAGCGACTGAACCTCGCCGAGGAACCTAATGAAAATCGAACAAATCGAAACCTTCTTAGTTGACCGCTTCCTGGTCGTCCGTGTTACCACCGACGACGGCACGCAGGGCATCGGTGAATCCTGCTACTGGGCGTACCCGAGAGCGGCAGAGGAGACGATGAAAGTTCTCGGCGAGGCCATCATCGGGATGGATCCCGCCGACACCGAGCACATCTTCAACTACATGCATCGCTACAACGGCAGCTTCCGCGGCAACTCCATCGCCGCCGCCATCTCCGGTATCGACATGGCGCTGTGGGACATCAAGGGCAAACGGCTCGACGCGCCCGTGTGGGACTTACTCGGAGGACGAGCGCGGCAGAAAGTGCGAGGCATATTCCTCGGCGTCGGTGGCGAAACACCCGACGAAGTCGCCGAACGCGCCAAGATAGCCGTCGACCGCGGCTATTCCGCACTGAAGTTCACTCCCATGCCGCGCGAGTTCCAACTTCTCAAGTACCCCGTCCTCGTCGACAATGCCATTGACATGCTCGCCGCCGTCCGCGAGACTGTCGGCAACGACTTCGACATCGGCATCGAGATACACCGCAACATGCGACCTTCGGAAGCCGTCGTCTTCTGCGAGAAGGCGATGCCGTTCAACCCGTACTTCATCGAAGACCCCATCGTGCCCGACGGTGTGCTTGCGATGTCGGAAGTAGCGACGAAGATGCGACTGCCCCTTGCCGTCGGGGAACGCAACACCGGCATCTACGAGTTCCGCGAATACGCCCAGATGACCAACTGCTCGTTCTTCAAGCCCGACATCGCAGTTGCTGGCGGCATCACCGGCGTCAAGAAGATATCCGCAATCGCCGAGGCGCATCACATCCTGATCGCACCGCACAACTTCCAAGGACCTATAGCCACCGCCGCCTGCGTCCAACTTGGGATTTCGTCGCCATCTTGGGACGTGCTTGAGGCGGTCGACGAAGACAAGCCGCCACGATCAGACATGGTAGACGCGCCGATGGAGGTCGTAGACGGCTGGTTCACCCTCCCGGAGCGACCCGGCCTCGGAGTTATCTTCAACGAAGAAGCCCCGAACCTGCACCCCTTCGACCCGGCACGAATCCCGCCACCAATCCGCGAGGACGGCAGCGTGGGGCTGCGCTAATACACGTCCCTTTCGCGCAGCGAAGGGGACGCGAGCAAGCGAAGCAATGCTCGCAGGGGATGCCGAAGGTTAAATTGAAAGGAGGTTAGATTCCTCGGCTACGCTCGGAATGACATCCGTCACCTGTACCCATCATCCCCGCAGGCATTCCCCGCTCACTTCGCGAAAGGGGCAAATCACCCCTTGCCCACATGAATTCGCCGGGTTCGCCATTTCGACTCGAATGAACATCCGCGCCAACGTTATGGTTGGCAAAGCACCGAACGGATGGATGGATGATTCAATCGAGCGAGTCTTGAGCCATAGCTATAAGTGGAACGGCGAAGGAGAGCCTTCCGAAAACGTTGACCGTGAAGCGATATGGGCGATTAGACCGCGTTGGTCGACGCTCTACTTCGTGCTATTCACGTTGCAGGTGGTTGTCGGATTCTGCATCGCCACATACGACGGAGTCTCATCGACAACTCCCGAAAACTGGATACAGGCGTACTTTGATATCATTCTCCGTACCGGTCAAGTCGGGATCGCGGCGGCGATCATCACGTTTACAGTCATCGAAATACTGAGTAGCACCATGTTGATGAGCGAATGGATACGACAGAATCTCGTCGAACCTGCGAAAGAGAGACGGCGAGAGGAAGGCCGCGCAGAAATCCGGGCACAGGTGAGCGCAGAGATCAAGAATTGGGATAGGCGCAGACGAGCAGCACAACAGCGCGGCGAAACCTTCGACGAGCCGCTACCGTACTTGGAGAACGGCTCATCCAACCACCAGAACTGACCGCCCTGCACAAAACGAATCCCCTCTCCCTTGATGAGACGTGTGCATAACTACCGTCATTCCGGCGAAAGCCGGAATCCAGGGGGTGGTGCAAACGGGACCTGCCAGCGAAAGGTCTCTTGACCGCGTTGCCATCGAGTTGCAGACACATCCCTTGATGGGAGAGGATTGGAACCTGCCCCGGGCTTGAACCGGGGGTGAAGGTGAATCTATCATGTCGCCAACTCGACGACGATACTTCAACGCCGAAGGCATCGTCGTCCGCGCCCGAGACCTCGGCGAGGCCGACCGCATCGTAATCCTCCTGACCCCAAATCGCGGCCTCATCTCATGCGTAGCCCGCGGCGCACGACGAACCACATCCCGAACTGGCGGACATGTCGACCTGCTGCGACACATCACCGCCCACATATCCGAAGGCCGATCCGACCTCCACATCGTCAGCCAAGTTGAAACCGTCAACGCCTATCTCCGACTCCGCAACGACCTTGACCGCCTGACTCTGGCCTCCCATTTCGCCGAAATCACCGAACGCTTCTCGCTACAGAACGCCGCCAACCCGAACCTCTTCGCACTCTTGAGAGACTCCCTGAACTACGCCGAATCCACTCCAAAATCGGCTCTCCCCCTCCTCCGCCTCTGGCACGAAACCACCCTGCTCACCGCGGTAGGTCTCCAACCCCAACTCCATCGCTGCGTCCGCACCAACACTGAAATCCCCCCCGGCGATCACTGGTTCTCACCATCAGAAGGCGGATTGATAAAGCGCCCCGATCAAGCGGATACGACCATATCTCCCGATCCCATAGCCTTCAATCACCCCGAAACCACACCCATAATCCCTGCCCCTCTAAACACTATCAAACTGCTACGCCACATAACCCGCACCCCGGATTGGGGGCGATTGGAAGACTTGCGCGTTGATGATAAGGATGTTGAAGGGGGATTGCGTATGATGGGTGCGATGCTGAGGTATCAGCAAGAGCGCGGCATCGGCAGGGCGGAGCGGGTGATGGGGGAGGTAATCTGACGAAACCGCGATCCAGCGGTCGCCTAACTACTCCCCCTCTTCAAGCACACCCGCTGATTGCAGATACTTGAACAGCTCGGAGTCGATCTCCAAGACGACCAGCGATTGACCGTCGATGATCCTCTCGTAGGCCTCTAACGACCGTCGGAACTCGTAGAACTCTGGCGCCTTCTCCAACGCTTCGGCCAAGATGGTGATCGCTTCTTGCTCCGCCTCACCACGCAGTCTAGCCGCAGTACCGTTTGCCGTCTCCAAGATGATTTGGACATCGCGGTCTACTTCGGCGCGGATCTCACGGTCCCTCTGCGTACCTTCTGCACGCAGACCATCAGCGATTCGCGCACGCTCAGCTCTCATGCGGGCGAACACTGACGCCTCGATCTCGGTCGGGAAGTCGGCGCGCTTAATACGCACATCGACGATCTCAATGCCAAGTTCGTCTACCAACGGTCGCAAGTAGGCGACCGATGCATTACCGATGGTTTCGGGACGTTCCTCTCGTGTCAGTGCATCCAACTCCTCATTGGTAGCCGGACGCGCACGAGTAACCACACCATCAATCGCCTCGTCAGTCAACAGAATCGTCAGCCTAGGGTCACGCAAATTGTTGTTGAAAAGTTCCAAAGCCTGCTGGCGTGAAATCTCAGACCGGTTGCTGGCTTCCGCAACGCGGCGCATCACCTGCTCGCGAGTCTCCGAGATGACCTCCGACTGCGTGTCCAGAGCAACTTCCCGACGCAACTGAGAGTTGACGATATCGGACACGCGGGAAACCGCCTCAGTCTCGGTTCGCAGACGCTGGAAGAACTTGAGCGGGTCAATGATGCGGTATCGCGCGTAGGCATCAATAACCAAGTTACGTTTGTCAGATGTCAGCAGCGATGCCGGCTGGGCATCCACGCGTAGCAATCGGCTGTCCATCTTCACTACCGTCTCGACGAACGGCTGTTTGACGTACAAGCCAGGGCTGCGATAGTCGCGCTGGAAGGCGCCGAAACGGGTGACGATAGCCAACTGCGTCTCGTCGACGGTGAACAACGCTTGCGGCAGGAAGATGAACGCCGCAACGACGACAATGACGATCGTGAGTATCAGGCGGGGCATAGCGTTACTCGTCTCCCGCCGAATTGCTCAATGAGTTGCCCTGCAATGTGCTCAAACTGTCGAGCGGCAAGAGCGGCAGAGCGTTCGAACCAGAGTTAATCACGATCTTCGATTTGCCAGCCAGAATACGCTCCACAGCTTCCAGATAGAGCCGCGTACGAGTCACATTCGGAGAGATGTCATAACCGATCAGGATCGCTTCGAAACCTTCCGCTTCACCACGTGCCCGCTCGATTCGACCTCGCTTGAAACCATCAGCCTCTTCTACGATCTGCGCCGCTGCACCCTCCGCTTGCGGTATCTGCGACGCCTCGTACGCCTCCGCCAAGTTGATGTCGCGCTCACGGTCCTCACGGGCCCTTACCACGTCCTCGAAAGCGTCTTGCACCTCGGCTGGCGGGTTGACGTTCTGTAAGAGCACCTGCAACACATCGATGCCAGTGTTGTAGTCGCGGGTGAGTTCGCGCATCTTGTCCAAAATGCTCGCCTGGACCTGCTCCTTCTCGGTAGTCAACACGTCGTCGATGTTGCGAGCACCGACCACCTGCCTCACCGCCGTCTCCGCAATGTCGCGCAGAGTCTCGCCATCAGGCATCCCAGGCGGAACATCGCGGTCCGGATCGCCGGGGTCATCAACCTCGAACAGGAAGTTGCGTAGGTTTGATATTCGATACTGCACAACCACCTGCACATCGACGATGTTCTCGTCGCCAGTTATCATCTCGGATTCGATTTGGACCGGAGTTGTGCTTGAGCCGTTCGCCGCGCTGCGGAAACCAAGCTCAAGACGTCTGGTGTTTGTGACTGGCACGATATTGCGCACACCGACCGGACTCGGCCAGTGCCAATGGAGCCCTTGATCGGCAATCGCTACGAACCGGCCGAATGTCCGCAATGCCGCCTGCTCTTCAGGTCCGACCGTGTAGACACCGGTCGCCAGCCAGACAACGGCGGCTATTGGTATCAATAAAAGGACTACTGCGCCTGCTCTGCCTGATCCGCCACCGCCTTGTTCGGATGATTCCCGCGAAGGACCTTCATCACTGCCACCCATACCCGGAATGCCGCCAAGCGCCTCGCGAATGCGCTGCATGATGTCGCCGAACGTGACCTCCGGCTCCTCGTCGCGCTCAGGTGGGCGATACATCAGCGAATCTTCCGAACCTTTGTCGGCAACCGATGCTTGTGGTGAGTTGGACATCTAGGAAATTATCGCGTCGTGGATCACGCCAACATAAGCTGGATACGTCAAATGCGAGGGGAGAGTTTTCAGTCGGAGTTTAGATCCGTATGCGATGGATGATGAGCGCGTCCTTAGATGCAATTATATGCGACGTGCCTCCAAGAAACAGTCAACACATCAACTCCCGTCATTTCGGCGGAAGCCGGCGCTTCAGCGGACGGAACGTCCATCCAGAGGTGCGATGAACAACCAGTACAATCGACACTGGAAGGCTTCATAGACATGGCAACCACAACAATGTCACCCACAGAGCACCGCCAGACCGCCGTCGATTTCCTCGCGGCTTCCGATGAGGAGTTCGAACGCGGAGACGTGTTGCAAGGCGCAGAAAAGCTGTGGGGTGCCGCCGCTCACGCCGTAATGGCGGCAGCCCAAGAGCGAGAATGGCCCCACGAGAGCCATCGTTCGCTGAAAAATGCCGCGATGAATTTGTCGGAAGAAGCAGAAGCCCCCCTGATCGACGCATATTTCTTGGCAGCGGAAAAGTTCCACCGACACTTCTATCACGACTCGATGGAGGATTGGGAGCGGGAGGCTGATCGACCAAAGGTGCATGATTTTGTGCGACGGGTATTGGAGTTGAGTTAGAACTCCAACTCAGCATCATCGGCGAAGCAATAACCGCCACTGCTGACCACACTCCGCAACGCGATCAAGCCAGGTTTAGTCCCCTACGGCCCCGCCGATGTCCCGTTGCTTGAATACCCAAGCCGTCGCCGCGACCAATATGACGGCGTAACCGAGGATCGCAACGAATACTCCGAGTGTCTCCGAAGAATCCAGTTCCGACGGTATAGTCGTCCAAGAGAGGAAGGCTTGAATGAGCAGATAATCTGCGACATCGGCGAGTGTGTCGTTGAGGCGTAGAAGCGTGGCGAGTATGGACTCCACGATGAAGTATCCGACTGAGAGAGCGATGCCTACACCGCGTGAGGTCGTTAGCACTGTAACGAAGACGCCGAGTGCTATGAATGGCAGCAGTCCGTACATCGTTTTGAGGAAAATCAAGACTACATCGGACCATTTGCCGGAGTCTGCGATGCTGCCGTTGTCGTCAGTGGAGATTAGAGCGATTGCCAAGCTGGAAGCCACGGCGACGATCGCAATGATGACAAGCGCGTCAGAAGACATCCTTATGAGCAGCAGAAGCTTGGCGAATAGGAATTTCCATCGCCCGATGCCGCCGGCAAGAACGGTTCGTAGAGTGCCGTAACCATATTCGGATCCCACGATTGAGGCCGCGAGAATCATGATGAGGATGGGACCTATCGCGATAGGCCTGAAAGAAGAGATGATGGCAATGCTTTGAGTGATGCTGTTGGGAAGCGTGAAACCTCTGCGAAGCTGTTCTCGGTCAGCGAATGCATCACAAACACCTTCGGCGCGCCATGCGTCCATCTCCTTTAGGAACTCGGCGCGTCGGTCTTCGGGGAGTTGATCTAAACCCGGTGGCATCTGATCGTTCACAAAATCAGAACAGGTAATCGTCAATGAGCCGGGCGTGGGCTCCTCCCATGACACGCTGTATGACACGAATCCACCGCCCATCAGCATGTTGACATCGTCGTTGTGGAAAGCCAGATAGTTGACCCAAATGCCAAGTTGCGAGACCAAGACAGCTATTACGAGGAGTATCCACGGCATCCGGAGACGGCGGACTTTGAACCATTCCCATTTGGTGAGCTGAAGTGTGTGTTGCATCAGTTGTTACCCGCTTGATTCATCGTCGCCGGTGACTTCGAGGAAGTATCTCTCCAACGAACCGGGGCCGGAACTAGTCTCAATGACGTAAACCTCCGACCGTCCGAGAACAGTTGATATTTCAGCGAGCTCGTCGCGCGCAGAAGACACGACAACCTCACCACCTTCCATCCGCACCTCTGCAATCCAATCGAGCGCCGAAAGGATCGTTACAGCTTGCGCGTTATCCGTGGTCTTGAGACGGACATTTTCATCGGATCGGAGAATGTCTGACACGGATCCTTGGGCGATGAGGTTTCCGTCGGACATGATGACGACGCTGTCACACATCTGCTCGACCTCGTTCAGCAAATGACTGGCTACGAGGACAGTTCTCCCGTCCTCGGCGAGTTGCCGGATGAGGTGACGGACTTCGGCCATGCCTGCGGGGTCCATTCCGTTGGTGGGCTCATCTAACAAGAGGAGTTCGGGATCGCCTAAAAGCACAAATGCCAGCCCTAGGCGTTGTTTCATTCCGAGGGAGTATGTGCTGAACCGGCGGTCTCCACTCTCTGCCAGCCCGACCTTTTCGAGGAGCCCGTCGATGTCTTCCGGTTCGCCGCGCTGAAAGATGCCTTGGAAGTAGCGGAGGTTTTCTCGACCTGTGAGGTAGGGGTAGAAGGATGGATACTCGACGATCGCTCCGACGCGGCGCAGGGAATCTTGGAGTCGGTCAGCAGAACCGAACAGGCTGAAGTTGCCGGAAGTCGGTTGGACGAGCCCGAGCAACATCCCCATCGTGGTTGTTTTGCCGGAGCCGTTGGGACCAAGGAGACCGAAAGCGTGGCCGCGGGGGACTGACATCGAGAGGTCATCTACAGCAACGATACTGCCATATATCTTGGTGAGTGCTTCAGTCTCGATGATTGGCTTGGTGTTGCCCATTCCGTAACCTCCTGCGTGTTCATTGAAAGCGGAAATTGCGAGATCGGAGATCATATGCATCCATACGATGAGTGCTCGTGCGCCCTTGCCGTCGAAGCGCATCCGATCGCGGAAACACTGGACCATCAATTCGCCGTATTCTCCTCGGAAATCCCTTGGGTATGCGACGAGGAGAGCGCGGTATACCCTTTCCGACAGCATTTCAGGCTCCTAACCTCGTGATGGCGTTGGTGCGCCTAGACCTCGCAGTGCGAGCGAGATGCTCGATGCGGGCAACCTCGGCGTCCAAAGTACGTAAGCCCAGATCCGTGAGGCGGTAGTAACGACGACGTTCATCGTCTAAATCTGGATCCGGTCGTTCGGAACTCTCATCAATCAAGCCAGCCTTCAACATCTGCTTGACGGCTCCATACAGCGTCCCAGGCCCCATCATGACCGCGCCCTCGGTAAATGATTCGACCTCTTTCATGATCGCGTAGCCATGCTTGTCGCCAGTCGTCAGGGCCAGCAGGATGTGCATCTGCGAGACGGGTAGGGGAAGCAGATCTGAGGGCTTTTGGTTGAGCATCGTCACGTGCCTGAATCGGAAGTCCGCGTTCCCGGCCAAGAGAACCAAGATATATAGCGCAGGTCGATATACATGAAGTCATTGTATCGCCATACGATATACATGTCAACTCTGTCGGCGATTATGCACTAGACACACCGTGGTCCTCCTCCTGCCGGAGATTCATGCGGTGCTCCCCGTCGTTCCGGCGAAAGTAGGGGCGCTTCAGCCAAAAAATACAAGCAGGGGCGGTTCGCGAACCGCCCCTACGGGTGGTTGTCTGTTGTACCTTCAGTCGTGTTTCAAGACTTGGCGTAGGACGCGGCGTAGGCCTTGTGGACCTCGAGTAACTCGAGTTGGGTGAGTTTGCCAGCGTAGAAGTCGTCGAGGGCTTTTCGCATTTCCGACTGAACGATGCGGCCGTCGCCGTCCGCGTCGTACCGGGAGACGACGTCCGAAATCTCCGTCTCAGTATCGGGTGCCGCCGTCGGTTCGGGTGCCGGTGTCGATGTGGGCGTCGGTGTAGGCGTGGGCGTGGCCGTCGGCTCAGGCGTCGTCGTCGGTTCGGGAGTCGGTGTCGGTGTAGGCGTCGGAGAAGGCTCAGGCGTGGCCGTCGGTTCGGGTGTGGCCGTTGGCTCAGGAACTGGAGTCGATGTAGGCGTGGGCGTGGGCGTCGGTGTAGGCGTGGGCGGCGTCTGCCGCTCGATCTCCCGCAACGCGGCGGCCACAGGCACCCAGCGCTCGCCCCAGCTCGTGTCGGCGTAGCCCTGCGCCTCGTCCGCGGCCATCGCCGTCAGCGTCGTGTCCGCCACCGTCTCGCCGAAGGCAAGCAGAGCCCGGTCCCAGCGTGCGGTGTGCGGCCTGCCGTACCGCTGGGCATCAGGGTCGTTGCGCCACTCATACATCTGCGCGATGAGCGCGGTGTACTTTGCGACCACCGAAACGTCGAATGCGTCGCTCACGCTGCTGCCGTCGCCGTCCTGCGCCGTGACCGTTATCGTCGCCGTGCCTTCTGCCACTCCCGTCAAAGTCAGGCTGGATCCGTCGGATGCCGCCGAGACCGTGGCAACTGCGTCGTCCGAAGACGCGGCGGTGATGGTCAGCGCGTCGTTGTCGGCGTCGCTGAACACGCCGGACAGGGAGATGTCCTGCGTGTCTCCGACTTCCAATCCGCTCACGTCGGCGAGAGCCGAAGATACCACTGGCGCGCGGTTGGTCGGATCCGAATCCTGCGGGTCAGTGTCACCTGTGAAAGACTGCGGTAGTCGTCCCAGCTCCCGCGCCTCTTGATTCCGTCGTTCTTCCTCCTGCTCTTCCATCCGCTCCCTGCTGG
>DAOUJE010000118.1:0-28497 GCA_034423055.1 Dehalococcoidia bacterium
TTCTTCATCGACGCTCTAACTTCACCCGGCGATGTCGTATACGATCCGTTTATGGGGCGCGGCACGACACCAATACAAGCGGCTCTAATGAACCGGGTGCCGATGGGAAACGACATCAATCCGCTATCTACGATGCTGACACGGCCACGCCTCAATCCCCCTGAACTGGACGAAGTGACCGAGCGTTTAGCCGAGATTGATTTTTCGGATGGTCGAGTTGAGGATGATGAGTTGCTCGTTTTCTACCATCCCGAAACGCTAGCTAGCATCTGCTCCCTAAGGTCGTGGTTAATCAGCCGTTCGCGCGAGGGCACCTTCGATCACGTTGACGATTGGATCCGCATGGTCGCCATAAATCGTCTCACTGGGCACTCTCCAGGCTTTTTTTCTGTTTACACGTTGCCGCCGAACCAAGCAACTGGTGTCGCAAACCAGAGGAAAATCAACCAGAGGCGAAAGCAGGTGCCACCTTTTCGAGACGTGGCAGGAATCGTCACAAAGAAATCTCGTAGCTTGCTAAGCCATCGACCGTCCAAGACGTTTTTCGAACCGATTCTCGGATCCGCTCCAGCAAGCGATACTCCATACATTAACGATCGAAGCGTTGATCTAATCGTCACATCGCCACCATTCCTTGACATCGTGCAATACAGCGCCGACAACTGGTTGAGATGCTGGTTCGCGGCTATCGATCCTGGCTCCGTACCGATCTCAATTCATCGCACACCCGAAACTTGGACCCGGTTCGTTCGGGATTCATTCGTAGAATTTTCACGCGTTTTGAAGCCCGGTGGCTTCGCTGCCTTTGAAGTCGGTGAGGTGAGGAATGGGAAAATCTTGTTGGAGCACCACGTCGCCGACGCAGTTTCTGGATTGCCATACGACTTGGTTGGCGTTTTGGTGAACGATCAAAAATTCACCAAAACATCGAACACTTGGGGTATTTCGAACAACCACCGCGGAACCAATTCAAACAGGGTAGTCATCTTGGAGAGGCATAGATGAACTTTGGAGAGCTTGCTAGAACCGCTCGGCAAATTCCGTACCCGCAAGTCATAGAGATGCTTTCAGGCCGCCAAGTAATACCTCTTGACCTTGATGACCAACAGGATTGTGAATTGATTGACGGATTAACCTCCGCAATTCGGGAGTGTTGCCAAATCTTGAATCATGAGGGGATCCGAAGCAGCCGTGTTAATGAAGTTGGAAACAAGATCGAAAAGCCGGTTACCGATGCAATAAACATGACACAAAACGGCTTGCGCGCAGAAACTCCGGCAGACGCGAGAGGCAGGAGGCGCGCGACTGGATACCCGGATCTATTGATAACTGATCGATACGATCGGCACACTTACTTGGAAGTAAAGACATACAATCGCAACAATATCTCAACCACACAACGTTCGTTCTATCTTTCGCCGTCGCAGAATTTCAAAGTAATTCATGATGCTCGTCACCTTCTTGTAAGTTTCCAGATTGTAGACAAAGGTGAGCTACCTGATACCCAACCTCGCTTGAATTTGTATGTGCCAGTCCATTTCAAATTAGTCGCTCTGGATCAAATCACATGCGATTTGAAGCTAGAATTCAATTCTGACAACGTTCGGTTGTATTCTGAGCAAGGGGTAATCTGTGCCGAGGACGTTTGATTTCACAGCTTAATGCATACTCATTATCCAACTTCCTCCGCATGTTCAGACCGGGATGGGAGCGCAGGGATGTCGCGGAGGCCTGAATCAAACCGCCAAACAGCAACGTGGCGCATCTATTCTCGCGTTATTGCTATTCGTCGTCATTTTCGATGTGATCCGACTCGTAGTCGTCAGATCCTGACCAATGCCACTCTCCGCGGAAACTGAACCGACCATCGTCGCTGTCAAACTCGAAGCTACCGTTGCCCGGGAATTCAGGTAGACCTTCCATGGGCAACCCCTCAAGCCAGCCCTCAAACTCATCATCCATCACACGCTCTTCCACAAGCTCCTCCAGCCACTCCCACGTATCGTCGTCTGCAAACTCGTATCGACGCTCTATGGAAAACCGGGGATCGCGGCCTTCCCGTCCCTCCCTCATCTCATCGAGCCACTCGGGAAACTCATCATCTCTCATCAAGCCGTCGTCCAAGAACTCCCTCAACCACTCAGCATCATCGCGGTTGAAGTACTCGTGCGGAAGTACTCGATACTCACCTTCTACCGCTTTAAATCTTGGTTTATCTGCGAACTCGCGCTTGAAACGATCCTCATCATCACCCTTCATCCAATCCCGATCCGTTTTCCCATCGTTCCGTTCGCCGCGCCCGTTGCGTTCCCACCCGGACCTGTTATCGATGAAAGGGTTATCAAAAAACGCCCCAGACGGTTCCTCGAAGCTGTCGAAGTCTCGGAAAGTAAATACTTCCGGTGCGTCGTACAACCACTCCCGCAACTCTTCTAGCTCATGATCAGAAATCTGTCCGTCCTCAATCGCAGACGCTAGGAAATCCACTATCTCATCCTCATCTGCCCGCGCCATTTCATTCACGATCTCGTCAACATTCTCTATCTTCTCCAGCATCACCTCTTGGTGTTCCCTTTCCGACGCGTCAGAATCGACCCCGACGACGCTGGCCAAGCGTTCGCCGAACGACTTCCCTTCGTACTCCCCTCCGCTCCGCGTCGCCGCCAAAACTACCACCGTCACGGCAAACGCAACACCGATCGCTGCCAAGACTGCCAGCACTCCCAATAGTCTGTTCGTCATGATCATGCGCTCCTTGAGACTGCGATCTGCATGGAATGATAGCCATTTGGTTGATTGATACGTTGCTATTTGCCGCTTGGATGCAACTTAAGAGACATGCATCCCAGAATGGTTAGAATTGAAGTCCGTCATTCCGGCGAAAGCCGGAATCTAGAGTGAATTTAATGACAGGTAACGCATGTTGAAGATAGCAGTCTGCGCAAAGCAGGTGCCAGACACGGATATCCCCTCGTCGCAGTTCAAGGTAGATGAGGCTGAGTTGCGCGTCATTCCTCCAGCTGGTGTGCCACCGATAGTCAACGGTTTCGACATGAACGCGGTGGAAGCGGCATTGCGCCTGCGGGATGCAGGCGTGGAAGTTGAGATCGTGATCTTTTCGGTCGGTACCGAGTTTGCTCTGGATGTGATGAAGAAGCCATTGGCGATCGGCGCAGACCGATTGGTGTTGGTCAATGACGAGGCATCGGAGTCTTTGGATGCTCTTGGTACAGCCAAGGTCTTGTCGGCAGCGATCGAGCGGGATGGTGGTGCAGATTTGGTTTTGGCCGGTCGACAGGCATCCGACTGGGATCAGGCGCATGTTCCGATCATGTTGAGCGAGTTGATGTCCACTCCATTGGTTACCTTGGTGCGAAATCTTGCGGTGAGTCCCGGTGGCGACTCATTCGAAGTTGAGCGCGTGGCCGAAGGTGGATTCCAACGCATCGAATGTCCGATGCCGGCGGTAATGACGGTTACGAATGAACTTGGCGAGGCTCGCTATGCGAACTTGCGTGGGATCATGGCGGCTACCCGCAAGCGCCCCGAGACAACGACGATCGCAGACCTCGGGATCGACGATGTCGCGAATAACGAAAAGTTGGCAATGACACGGCTGTTTGTCCCGGTGTCAGAGTCGAACGTCGAGATCATCGAAGGAGAGGATGAAGCGGATTCGGGTCGGTTGCTGGCACTGAGATTACGGGAGATGAAACTGATATGAGCGGCGGCGTTCTGATTGTTGGCGAAGTGATTGACGGCAGGCTGCATCCTACCGTTCTGCAGTTGGTGAGTGCTACCAAGCGGATTGATGGGGATGCGACGTTGTGTTTGGCGGTTGATAGATCATTCAGTGAAGCGTACCTTAATGGGATTGGAGTTGGGAATGTGATTTTGTTGGAGCACACAGAAGCAGCGACCGACGGAGTTGGCGGGGTTTATTCGTTGTTAACGGAGTTGGTGTCTGAGGCGGTTGAGCGGCTAGAGCCGAGTTCGGTTTTGGTGGCTAATACGGATGCCGGTTCAGTCGTAAGTGCGAGAGTAGCGGCGCGATTTGGAGCCGGGTTGGCATCGGACTGCATCGATTTGACAGTTAATCCGGGTACGGATCGAATTGCGGTTACACGTCCGGTCCACGGAGGCGGTGCGTTGGCAGTGTATGAGTTTGCAGGCGATGGCTTGCAGGTGGTTTCGGTTCGACCCGGTGCGTTCGAGCCCGCGCCTGTTTCCGCGGATATGCCGGAGATCGAACGATTGGATATGTCGGATGTTGGTGTTGCAAGTGCAGTGCCGGTTTTAGTCGAGACAGTGGTTGAAGAGAGTGAGGGAATTCCGTTGGAGCAGGCGGATGTCGTTGTTTCAGGCGGACGAGGTCTTGGCGGTCCGGAACCGTTCGATAATCTGCGCGAGTTGTGCGGCCTATTGAATGCCGCGTTGGGTGCCAGCCGTGCGGCTTGCGATGCAGGATGGATCGATCATTCGCACCAAGTGGGATTGACCGGAAAGAGCATCAGTCCGACCACCTACATCACAGTAGGTATTTCCGGCGCGAGCCAGCATATGGCCGGATGCTCTTCCGCCCGCAACATCGTCGCCATCGACAAAGACCGAGAAGCCAACATCTTCTCACACGCAAGGTACGGAGTAGTCGGTGATTGGGCGAAAGTTCTCCCAGCATTCACAGCCGCAGTAGCCGAATTGGATTGAAGGAATAAACAATTGAGCTCGAACGACGAACGACCAAACATCGTCTTTCTCTTCCCGGACCAATTCCGCGCAGATTTCGCTGGGTGCTACGGTGCCGACTGGCTCCAAACTCCCAACATCGACCGCATCGCGAACGAAGGCATCCGCTACGCCAACGGCTTCTCGCAATCACCTGTATGCGTCCCCGCTAGAACCGCCCTCCTCACTGGAGCGAACGCCATCCGCAACGGTGTCACCAACAACTCCCAGAACCTCCGCGCCGACTGGCGTGAGGCTGGGATGTGCACTTACCCCGAGATTCTCAACGATGCCGGATACTACACTGCTGGCATCGGAAAGATGCACTTCTACCCTTGGGACGAGCGTCGCGGCTTCCAGTATCGCGTCGTCTGCGAAGACAAACGCTGGCTCCACGTCCGGGATGACTACTACCACTATCTGAAGAAGCACGGACTTCGAAAGTTGCACGGCGACGAGATGGACGGCTACCACGAGAACAAAGGGGCGGTTATCCACGATATCCCGTGGGAACACTCTTGGGACCATTTCGTGGGTTCAGAGTCGGTGAAGTTCATCGAGCGTTATGGCAATGAGGGGCCATTTGCGATGATGGTGGGTTTTCCAGGTCCGCACTGTCCGTATGACCCCAACGAACAGTTCCTGGAAGGCATTGACGAGACAAAAATCCCAGAAGCCGCGCCCGAAGTCCCAGGACATCATCCGAGCCTCCGAGAGACCAACGTTTCAGGGAATCGTCGGCCATGGAACGGAGTCGACTATGAGGAGTTTCCAGACGAGACGAAGGTGACGATCAGGAAACACTACTCAGGTCTGGTTCAGCAGATCGATTATGAGGTCGGGGCGATATTGGATGCGTTGGAGCGGCAGGGCGTATTGGAGAACACATACATCGTGTTGGCGTCCGACCATGGCGACTACCTCGGCGATCACAACCTGATCGGGAAGGCATCGTTCTTCGAGTCGGCAATTCGGATACCGTTCGTGGCTATGGGCCCTAGCGTTGGAGGTGGTCAGGTTGTTGATGACTTGGTTGAGTTGAGGGATGTTACGGCGACGATGTTGAGATGGGCTGGTGTTGAGCTGCCAGTGTGGTACGACGCGATACCGTTGCCGGGCGAAGGAATGCCAGGTAATGCTGGTCGTGACCGTATCTTCGGCATGTTGACCGATGGGTGGATGAACTACGACGGACGCTTCAAACTCCACCGATATAAATCGGGCGAGGCATTGCTGTTCGACATTGAGAACGACCCGCAGGAGCAGACAAATTTGTTGGATGATCCAGCGTATGCGGACATCCGACATCGGTTAGAAGCCGAGTTGCTCGCGGAAGTTATGACATCGATAGAGGCAGCTTCGCAGGATCGATTGGCTCAGCATGGCGATATGTCGCAGGATCCCGGATTTGGTCGGGAGAGTTGGCAGCGGGTGTTCCCGCATCCACCAGTGATGTAGTTTGAACTGCGGTAGCAGGGCATCCCCTCTCCCCTTCGTGGGAGAGGGGGAACGGGAACAAAATGGCGGGGTATGCGGTTAACATATGCGCATGGCAAAGCAAGAGATTTCTGATTCGTTGCGGGCTGAACGAGCGCGCTATGTTGGTTTGAACGCTGGGTCGTCGGCTAAGCATGAGGAGGCGAAGCGGTGGTTGCCGGGAGGGGATACTCGAAACTCGATTTTCTGGGGACCGTTCCCGATCTATGTTTCAAGGGCGGAAGGCTCGAAGATCGTAGATGTTGACGGTAACGAGCGGGTCGACTTCATTAACAACATGACGACGCTCATCTTTGGGCATCGCCACCCTGCGGTGATCGACGCGTTACGGGAGCAGCTGGAGCGGGGAGTGTCGTATCCGGCACCGACGCCTCTAGTCGTTGAGTGGGGCGAGTTGATGTGCGAACGGGTCCCGTCGGTGGACAAGATCAGGTTTGTCAACTCGGGAACCGAGGCAACGCTAAACGCGATCCGTGCGGCTAGAGCGTTTTCGGGCAAGACAATGCTAGCGAAATGTGAGGGCGCGTATCACGGAAACCACGACGCGGTGCAGATCAGCGTGACACCGGATGTCGGGCTGGCCGGTGATGGTGAGTCGCCAGATGCGGTATTGATGACGCGTGGAATGACCCCACGGTCGGCAGATGAGATCGTGATCATGCCGTACAACGATCTCGAAAACGCGGAGCGGGTTATCCGATCGCACGCCGACGAGTTGGCGGCGGTAATTGTTGAGCCAATCAACGGTCAGTGCGGGATGGTGCCGGCAGAGCCCGAATTCTTGGAAGGTTTGCGTCGGCTGACGTCGGAGTTGGGAATCCTGCTCATTTTCGACGAGGTGATCGCGTTCCGAGCATCTCGCGGCGGTGCACAGGAGTATTACGGAGTGACACCTGATTTGACGTGTTTCGGCAAGGTGATCGGCGGCGGGTTGCCAGTAGGTGCGTTTGGTGGTCGAGAGGACATCATGTCGCTGTGGGACCCGAATGGTCCGGGAGGTCCGCAGGTTTCACATGCGGGGACCTTCAACGGCAATCCGATGACCGCGACGGCAGGAGTTGCGACGTTGCGAGAACTGTCGGTAGATGTGTATGAGGAATTGGAGGAGAAGGGAGAGTATCTGCGGAAGAAGCTGAGAAACGTAATCTCGGAGATGGAGGCGCCGATGGGTGTAACTGGAGCGACATCGTTATTCGCAATCCAAGCCACAGCCGAGCACGTGCGCGACTATCGCTCGTATGCGACCAACGACAACGAGTTACTTGAGATGGTGTTCATGGGGATGATGAACGAGGGTTATTTGTTGTCGAGCAAGTGCGCCGGGAATGTTTCGGCGGCGCACACGTATGAGGAGTTGGATGGGTTTGTGGATGCGTTTGAGCGGGTTTTGCGGCGCGCTTGGGGTAGTTGAGGAAGCTGAAACGCCAGATTAGCGGGAGACGTGGAGAGTTTGGCAGATTTGGCATACGTGATGCTGATGGGGCTTTACGTCACAGTTAAGGGCGGAGCGCCACTGGGGGAGATCAATCGTCTGTGTGGGATCGCGATCGGGGTTGTGGAGTCTTGGCGGGTAGGGGCGAAATAGTGCGCCGCGCGAGTCTAGGTCTTGTGGCAGTTGGCGACATGGTGGAACTGAGGGGATTCGAACCACTGACCCCAATCAGTGACGGCACGCTCCACGATTTTTCACTGTGCTATACTCGGCACGTCCGGTATCAGGTCTGGACGGGAGAATCGTAGAAAGCACAGCGGCATGGCTTGGTTCTTTAACTCCAATATTCCTACAGTTTTGGCTATGGTCATTCTGCTGGTCGCCGCGGTGGCGGAGTGGTACTGGGTATGGGGCCTGTTTTTCATCTACTGGGCTATCTCCGGCATCGTAAACGACCAAGCATTCGTCGTGCGGATCGTACATCGGGACGAGAATCCAGTTTTGTTCTGGTTCATTAGTGTCTCGTGGCTGGTCCTTTCCGCGGCGGCCATTTGGTTTGACTTGGTGAATCCTGCCTTCTTGTCGTAGCCGGGGTGGTGGTTAGGAGCCGATCATGGATAGCAACCGAGGAATGCCGATTCTTCCGGTTTCGGCCTACACTTCGCAAGAGTGGTTTGATCTGGAGCAGGAACGCATCTTTTCGCGGACCTGGGCTTTCGCGGGTTTTGCAGAGGACATCACCGAGCCGGGCCAATACATCTCGGTGCAGGCAGGACTCAACAACATTTTCATAGTGATGGGCCGCGACCGGCGACTGCGTGCCTTTCACAACATCTGCCGCCATCGCGGCACCCAGCTCCTTCGCGCCGTGGGTCAAACCCAACGCGCGATCGTGTGTCCGTATCACGACTGGACATACGACTTGGAAGGTTGCCTGATCTCCGTTCCGGCGCAGGAACGGGAGTTCCCCGAATTGGACTTGTCCAAGATCACGCTAAGAAAGGCGTCTACAGATCTTTGGCGCGGGATGTTATGGGTGCATCCCGACGAGAACGCCGGGTCGATCATGCAATGGTTCGGCGAGGTGGAACCATTCCTCGGACCTCACAAGGTCGAAGAACTCGTCGAGTACAAAGAAGGCCGCGTGGAGTACGATGTCCGGGCCAACTGGAAGATCGTGGTGGAAAACTACATCGACGGTTACCACTTGGCCCATCTGCACTCCGGCACTCTGGCAATGTACGACCACTCGCGCATCAAGGCCGAGTTCGTCGGCCCGCATTACGCCTTCTGGGAACCGTTAAGTGCGGACTATGCGGAGAACCTCGAGAAGAACGCGCCCTATCCGCTCGTGATTCCGACAGAACAGGCAGGTGCTTGGGTTCCGATGCTCTTCCCCGGTATCGGTCTAGGCGAAAGCGAAAGCGCCTGGTCCCTATTCCATATAACCCCTTTGGCTCCCGATCTGACTCGCGTCGTTACTCGCACACGGGTGGCAGACGTGTCCTCTTGGGAGTTCACTCGCCAGTCATTCCGCTCCTATGGATTCTGGTCCAAACGGATCGGCGGGAAGTATGAGGGCGATAAAGACGACCCGATGGCATCCGGAGACTTCACCACAGAAGACATCTATTCCTGCGAACAGCAGCAGCGGTCACTGAAAAGTCCTTACTTCGTGCACGGTCCTTCCTCGGTCGAAGGGGAAGCAGGTGTTCGTGGCCACCAGGAACTGGTGCGGGATTGGGTAGAGGAAGGATAGCGATTACGCGGTCAATCGTAGAAGGCTCTGATGTTGTGGGTGACGGATTCCACCAACTGAGAGTGCTAGATACCTGCGCTGAAACCGAGCAGGCAACATCCTTCCGCTTCGCCGTTCCGCCGGGACTCTCCGGCACATTCCGCTGGCGAGCCGGACAACACCTGACCCTTCGCTTTTGGATTGATGGTGCCGAAGTTCGTCGTTCCTACTCCATTTCCGAGACTCCTTCATCCCGTGATCCGCTGCGTATCACCGTCAAACGGGTCAAAGGCGGGTTGGTGTCCAATCACGTAAATGACCGCGTTGCCGCCGGGGACATTGTTGACGTTATGCCGCCTTTCGGGGGGGGGGTCTACCTAGATCCTGAGCCCATCCGCAGGAGAACCTACTACTTCTTCGGTGCTGGTAGCGGCATCACTCCGCTATACGCGATGATTCGCACTGCCCTACTTGCAGAACCATACTCCGTCGCGTATCTGGCCTACGGCAATGCAAACGCAGACTCGATAATTTTCCGGGAACCGTTAGCTGACATGGAAAAGCAGGCTGAAGGTCGGCTGATAGTGCGGCACGTCCTCTCCTCACCGTCCTGGCTGTCGTCGCTCCCGCACTGGCGACGTGGGCGAATCGACGACGACATCATCGGCGCTTTCATTGACCAACATCCGCCTTACGCCCAAGACGCGCAGTACTACGTCTGCGGTCCCGGTGATATGAATACGACTGTCCGCGCGGCCCTCATAGGACTGGACGTACCGGACGCCCGCATTCACACTGAGAGCTTCGGCGCGTCCGAGCCGCCCGACGACTCGATAGAAGGGGTTGCCGCCACTGCCTCTGTGCGGCTAAAGGGAACCTTATTGACCGTTCCAATTTCGGCCGGGCAGACGGTTCTCGACGCCGTACGCGTCGCTGGAGCGAACCCACCTTACTCTTGCGAGTCAGGGGTGTGTGGAGCCTGCCGGGCTCAACTCCGAAACGGCAAAGTCCACCTTAGGGCACGCATGGCGCTAACGGATGCGGATCTCAACGGAGAAGTCATCCTCACCTGTCAGTCCTTGCCCACAACACCACAATTGGCGGTCGATTACGATTGATGCGCGTCAACCCCGACTCTCCACAGACTGATTATCGTTACTACCCTGCCACGTAAACCAACGTTCGCCTCACCGAATCTACACCGGCCCCTGGTGCTGGATGACCACAACCCGCCAAGCAACGATTCAAATGCAGTTCTGTCTACGGTATACCTTGGTGGGCGGTGGAGGATTCGAACCGTCGCGAGACACTCTATGCTGGCGCTCATCCGTTTTGGCCCCAAGCTGCCGTTGCTGGCGGGCTAGAGGGTAGTGTACTGCGAACTTCTCGCTGGGAGGTTCGAATTTAGGCAGGCGGGCCAAATTTCCAAGATGTAGAAGCCGTAGGAGCCGGACGCTGCGGGCGCTTCATTGGCGTAAGCGTCTCAGCGCGCGGAGCGCACGGAGCGTGATCCATCGGTTCGGTTCTCCGGGAGCACCGGCGATCTCTTCGTAGAGGGTGTCCTTGTGCCGCACGTCCAGGCCCCAGCGTCCATCAGGAAGCTGACGGCTTTCAACTGTCTCGATGGCTTCTGCCAGGCGCGGATCGTCCTTGAAACCCGCCGCAGTCACCGCGTATTCAAGGCCCCGCAGGACATCGTAGTGCCACAACGGAGGAAAGGCGAGGCGTCTCCAACCTTCGTCGATGACAACACCCGTGGAGAGCCGCCGGAGGAGCCGCCGCTCTAGCAGATACTCTGCGCCACGCTCGCGGGCTTCCGTGATGGCCGGGGCTTCCCCGAACGACTGCTCGTGTGCGAGCAAGCCCTCCAAGACGCAGATCGTCGAATGGAACGAGGAACGCACGGAGCCGTTGATCGTCTCACAGTTCCACCCACCATCATCGAGCTGCTCGCTCAGCAGAAGGTCCACCAATCTGAGGCTCGGCTTCCCAAAGTAGGCGCCGAGCGCCACGACGCGCCCGTTGATGCAGGGCTCTTCCTCCCCCTCGAAGAACGGAGAGTATCCGTGCCACGGGCCCCAGGTCACGCGCGAGTGCACTAGCTCGATCGCGCGTCGAGTGCGATCGTTTTCAGGATCCACGCCGAGATCACGCAGGTAGAGGAGGGTGTACAGGTTCGTCCACCAGAACGGGTGCGCCTCTCCATCGCCCCACTGCCCGTCTGGACGTTGCACATCGAGCAACCGTCGGCCCCATCCCTCATGTGCCACGCGGGCACGCTCAGCGGTGACGTTATCGGCGTCGACGTCGACTAGATCTTGGAGGACTTGCCAGCGGATGGAGGGGTCCGAGTCAAGAAGCCAATCCAGCACCGAGGCGGCGGGGGGCCACACCGTAGTGTCTGTGTCGCGCACCATGATCTCTCCTTTCTTGACATGCAACTCTATTGTTGCGTATTATATTGTGTACATGCACAAGGACCTGGTCTTCAAGGCACTCGCGGATCCAACACGTAGATTGATGCTGGACGAGCTCTGCGAGCGAAAGGAGCAGACGCTTTACGAGCTCACGGCGCGTTTGATCGGGAGACATGAAGTCGCCATCTCCCGACAGGCGTTAGCCAAGCACATTGATGTCTTAGAGAAAGCAGGGCTCGTGAGCTCAGAGAAGCGCGGCAAGTATCGGATGCTTGTCTTCAACGATGAACCAATCAGGGGTGTCATGAATCGATGGCTTGAGTGTCACCATGAAAAGAAAAGGAAGCCAGATATGCAAATTACACTTACCGGCGTTTTCGTAAGTGACCAAGACGAAGCTCTGAAGTTCTACACGGAGACCCTCGGCTTTGTCAAGAAGCATGACGTGCCTGTGGGGGAATTCAAGTGGCTTACCGTCGTATCGCCCGATGACCCGGATGGGACCGAGCTTCTGCTTGAACCAAATGAAAACCCGGTAGCGCAGGCATATCAGAAAGGGATATTTGACCAAGGCATCCCAGCGCACTCCTTTGGTGTTACGGACATCCATGCAGAATATGAAAAACTGAAGTCATTGGGCGTAGCTTTTACGATGCAGCCAACAAAAATGCCCAACGTCACTATTGCGGTCTTTGACGACACCTGTGGCAACCTGATCCAGATAATGCAGACGTAACGACCACCGCCCAGACTATCCCCCTCGGGATGCGGATGCAGTCCAACCCGCATTGGCACTTGGTGGGCCAAAGTTGACGGTAGGAAGAACCGTCTTTGAATTCGCTATCTCGCTGTGATTCGCCTCTGCCGATGAGTCAATATAGACCCTTGCCGATGGGAATCCGCCAAGGATATCCGTCATGGCGCGCACGGCTCAGTTCGTAACTCGATCGGGTCGTAGGGCACGCCGAAATCTTTGAGATAGGTTTCGCCATCACCCATCGGGGATATCCTGACGTAGATCAAGTCATCGCATCCGTTCAACTCGTCAAACCTGATGCGGTATCCCGGGTCCTCCGTATCTTCACCTGCATACGCCCCTGTCTCATATCCGTCCACGTCCAGACGATAGACATAGACGTAATATTCGTCGACGCCGTCCTCGGGGTCCCAGACGATCGTCCAACCTTCCGAGTCATCGAGAACCTTTACGTTGCTCGGCGCGGGAGGCACGGTAGATCTATCGGCATCTACGAAGACTCTGAACCTGTTCGGCTCGGGGTGCGCCTGCCCGCAGTAGACGTAGTCCTCGCTCTGGTCTTCGACGAACAGGTAGAACTGGTACTCCCCTTCTGGCAGGTCTTCAACGGCCTTGATGACGTAACCGGAAACGGTCTGCTGCCATTTCTCGTGTATTCCATCGGGAAGTATGTACCAGATTGCTTGACGATGGCCGTATCCGTCTCCGTCGGTGGCATCCCATTCGTTGTAAGTTCTCTCGTATTCTGCGTGGTACGCTACTTCGAACAGGTCGGCATCCCTGCCCTCCAGACGCAAACGGAATTCGCTTCTGTAGCTGCTACGGTCCTCAAAGCTCCAGACCATTGTGCCAGCAGATACAGGCACACCTTCGCCATTGAAAATGATGTCGTGGTCGCGGTAGTACTCATATGACCACCCAAATCCCCGATAACCCCAAGGGTCTCTGCCTTTGTGGCGGTACTTGTAGTAAACGCAGCTTTGCCATCTCTGTTCGTCGCGACGGTCGTACTCTTCAACGACGCTGGAGATCCTCTGTTTCGCCTCGTCGATGCCGATCCACTCCTCCCGGGTCGCGTCGTAGAACTTCCCGGAATCGCCGGCCAACCAAGTGCTGTGATCATTATGAGAACCGGCGATGATCTCGTCCGCGTAACCGAGATGATAGAAGTCAGGATCGCTGGCGTGCGTCAAGAGCGCGATGCCTTCTTGCGACTCGATCAACCGACCGTGCACGTGCGCGAACGCCGCCTTGGCACAGGTCCCTTCTTCCTCGGTGTTGAACACGCTCTGACCTTCGACCACAACAGTTATCTCATCGGACCCGTGCCCCTTCAGATATTCTTGGACGCGTAGGTGAACCTCGATCAAAAGTGTGCGTTCATAGCCATCGTAGATGGAAGGATCTAGGAGTCTCGACTTCACGCTGTCGACAGTGACCACCTCCGGATTGACGCCCACAACCTGTCCAAGAACGACTAGATCGTTGTCCAGGATTCGCTGCTCGAGCACGCCAGATCCAATTTCAAGCGACGGGCTCATCCACCATGTGGCACCGCCCACAAAGTTGATGTCGTGGCTGTCGAGGCAATCGTGGCCGTAGTAACGGTCCTTTGGACTTAGGGACGTCGGCGGCCCGTTGTCGGTGGGATCGCATGCCGGAAGCCGGAAATCGTAGGGGTGGTCTGCATGGACATAGCGGATTGCGGGCGGAATGCAGCCGGTTATCTGGTCGTTGGCCAGTTTCAAGTGCCAAAGATTGTCGAGATTGCCCCACGAGATTGGCACCTCGCCGGTCAGCTGATTGTCGTTGAGGAGAAGGCTTCTCAGATCGCGAAGGTTGCCCATTTCTGCTGGCAATTCTCCTGTCAGTCGGTTCTGGTCAAGCCGCAGATGCTCTAGGGCGTCGAGCCGTCCAAGTACCGGCGGTATCGTACCGGTGAGACTTTTGGATGTCAGGATCAATCCGGTAACCCGACTCGGGGGGCCTTGAACCCACACGCCTTCCCAGTCCGAGATGGGGGTGTCGACGCTCCAGTTGAGGATTGCGGTGCCTCTGAGGGTGTCCTTAGCGGCGAGGAGGGTGTTGCAGTCGCGCATGAGGCCGGGGTTGGCGGCTTGGTCGGGCACGGCGAGGCCGCAGGTCTGGACAGGGGTCGGAATAGAGACCGAGGTCGGCGAAGCCACAGGGGTCCGCGTGGGTGTCGGCTCAGATGGCGGAACCGGGGGCGGGGTCGGATCATCGGGGCCTTCGTTTAGCTCGGGCACGCAGCCCAAGATGCGGATGGCGAAGCCGTCGACTTCGACCTGATTGGCATCGTGGCCTTCAGGAAGCATTGCGGCGATGATGACCGAGAAATCTGTCACGCTGAAGAGTCCTCGAAGGCATTCGACATGCTCGTCATTCAGGGCATATACCGTGATGAAGAGCGAGAGATAGATGTTGGCGAAGGTCTCGGGCGCCAGGCACCCTAGGGCCTCAACATCATGTTCCTCAGGTAATTCCGGCCAGAAGGTACGGTCCATAGAGCCCTCGACATCAGGCGCGAAGGTACGTAGGACGCAGGACCGCTCGTCTTCAGAGAGGGGTACGATGGACAAGACTTCCCGCCAGAGCGTTTCGACTCCGATGTGGTAGCCCCCAGTAATGACCTCTGGATCGATGAGCACCTGGCGTTGCGTGGTCGGTGACGCGGGGGTCGGCGGGGTAGCCGGCGTGTGGGTCGGTGTCGACGTTGGAGTGGTTGTAGGCGTTTGGACCGGATCTGATGTAGTTGCGGCTATCGTTATGCTCGTCGGTGCAGGTGTGGCTGGAAGTACCACCGTCGGCGTGTAGGCAATCGCTATGACAGGCGTAGGATCGAGTATGCCGTTGGTTGCGGATTCCGGAGCGGGAGTTTCGGCAACCGAGGGGATAGGAGTCGTTGCAAGATGCGACGTGGGCGTGGCTTCGGGTTGGTCGCTACACGCCGACAGCGCAGTTGCGATTGCTGCGCCTAGGAGAGCGATCCTCGCGATCAGGTCGCAAGTGTTCCGTATGCCGACCGATTTGATAACGGAGACTCTCACTTGCACGGCGTTCGTAGAATCCTGTTGCGACAGACGTGGGGGATGGTGGGCGGTGGAGGATTCGAACCTCCGACTTCTTGCTTGTAAGGCAAGCGCTCTGGGCCTCTGAGCTAACCGCCCAATGTATTGGATTTTACCAGTGGCGCGAGAAGGTCAATCGCCTCCTTCAATCTGGGTCTTCTCGGTTGAGTTCTTGAATACGCCTTCGCGTCGCCTCGATCTGTCGGCGGTTTAGACGGTAGCTACGGTTTTTGCGGTCTTCTTGGGCAAACCAGCGCAGGAAGAGGGTCGTCAGGGTGGCGAGATAGACGATGTTGCCGGGTATCCACATCAACAGGCCCCCGATGCGTTGGTCTTCGTAGGGAGTGAGGGTGAAGTGTTGCGGGGTGTCGAGGTATGGGGTGTAGATGACAGTATTTGAGAGGGTGATTATTGCGGCGAGTACGGCGGTGGGAGTTACTACGAGGATCAGGTAGATGATGCGTTGCGGGTCGGTCAGCGGTGATCGAACGGGCGGTGGTCCGATGATTGGCCACCAAAAGAGGATGGAGGTTGCGAACATCGAGAGGTGCATCGCTAGATGGGCGAGGTCGTTCCGGACGGCTAAGGAGTAGGCCTCGGGTATGTGCCATCCCCAGAGTGTGAGGACGAATGCCGGTAAAGCGAACTTGGGGTTTGTGAGGGTTGCGTTGATGTTTCTTAGCCATCCATTCTCGGCGAGCGTGGGTGCTAATCCCGCTCGTACGCCCTCTGGCATTGCCCAGAGATATGCGGCCATGGGTGTGGATGCCAGCAGCAATACGGAGGCGACCATTGCAATGAGGATGTGCTGCATCATGTGAGCGAAGAACATGTCTTCTGAAAAGGCTTCGGGCGGGCCAGCTACTGCGAAGAAAAGGATCGCGTATCCGCAGATGGCGTAAATCACCTTGCGAATCGGTATCGCTTGCCATCCGGAGCGAATCTGGAGTCGCAACATGCCGACAATATAAACGGCTGCGAGGAAAACGACGATGATGAACTGGGGGCCTGAAAATGACCAAGCGGAGAAGAAATCGCCGATGGAGTTAGCGATCTCGGTTGACGGATTCAAGAGTTGGGGCCTTTCATGCGTCGCCGAGTTGCGGACGCTGGTTCTAACCCCCCTTGCATTCCCCCTTGGGCATCAAGGGGGAGGGAAATTGACAAGATCAGACCGCGCGGTTATTGCTGAACTTGACCGCCGTAGTTTAGAAGGAGGAGCAAGGCGACAAATATACCGATACCAATTACCATACAGGCCGTGAAGATCCAAGCGTAATATTTGCGGTCGAACTTCAGATGCATGAAGAACCCGACGACGAGCACGAATTTGCCGAGGGATAGGATGAGCATCAACGGAACAAGCAGTGCGCCGAGGAATAGCCAAGCGAAAGCCCAGACTTCGACGATGGTGATGATGCTGAGGATCGCGCCGATCAGGACGTAGAACCCTGGAGTGCCGTGATGAAGATTCGCGGCGGTGGTGATTTCCCAGATCCGCTTAATGAGTGTGCCCCCGTCGCCCAGCGGCCCTTCCATTTTCGGGTTGGGTTCCTGCCACTGTGTTCGAGGCAGGTCCCACCAACCTCGACCATCGTGGTAGAGGATCTTGTTCAAGAAGTTCGACATTTTCGTTTGGTGATGATTTTGTTTGGATTCGGGGTTGTTTACGTTTAGTGTGCCCCAGGCACCCAAGGGATGCTTCCTGGGGGAGCAACATCGCGCGCCGATATGAGATAGATAACGGTAAAGATGACGATCCAGACGATGTCGACAAAGTGCCAGTAGAGACCGGCTAGTTCAAGGTCAATGGCGTTGTCGGAACGTAATGTGCCCTTAATACTACCGAAGCCGAGGAACATGAGCCATAGGACGCCGAGGGTCACGTGTGCGCCGTGCAGCCCGGTGAGGATGAAGAATGTTGTCCCGAATAAGTTGGTCCTAGGTGTCAGTCCCACCTTTGCGAAGTGGTTGAACTCGTATACCTGGAAGAGGAGGAATATGGAGCCGAGCACTACGACGGCGAATATCCAGAAGGTGCCAAGTTTTTTACGACCGTCCTGCACGTAGGAAAGGGCTAGCACCATGGCCAATGAGCTCATGAGCAACACGAAGGTTGAGACCGACGTGATGGGAATGTCGAGAATGTCAGCGGGGTATGGTCCAACAAGGCTGCGGTTGCGGTAAACGAGGAAGGTTGCGATAAAGGATCCGAAGAACATGACATCGGATCCTAGGAACGCCCACATGAGCAGCTTTTTGTTGCTCAATCCAGTCGAAGTGTTGATCACTTCACCGTATTCGTTCTTCACTTCGTATGTCGCGGATGCAGATGCCAATTGGAGTTGCTTTCCGTTGGGATATCGAGCTTAGGTTGAGTTCGATTAGTGCCCGTGCGATGCGCCTTCAGGTACGGGATCGTTGACTGGTTCCATCGACCAACCGATGAGGCCCCATAGCAGGATGACGACACCGATGATAATCACGGGGATGATTGTCATTAGTCCTGCGCCGACGATCGTGAGTCCCAAGGCAAGGATGAACGGGTAGTAGGACATGTCGGGTAGATGGATGCCGTGTCCGTGATCGTCATCACCGTGATGAGAGTCGGCGTGTTCATCGTGATGTTCATCATCGACGTCGTCGTCGAACTGGGCACCTGAAGGGGCTCGGAGTTCGCCTTCATGTTCGTCGTGGTAATATTCGGCGATGAGTTCGGGGTGCTTCGTGAACCACCAGTCGTCACGATGCTCCACGTTCGGTATCTTCTCGAAGTTGTAGTGAGGCGGTGGCGAGGAGATAGACCATTCGAGAGTTCGGCCGTCCCACGGATCATCGCCTGCGGGCACGCGCTTGCGGGCGCTGTAGAAGACATTGATGAGGAAGAATAGAACGCCGAAGGCCATTAGGAAACCTCCGGCTGAGGCGTACATGTTGGTGTTTTCCCATCCCATGTTTTCGGCGTAGGTGAATATACGGCGCGGCATGCCATCAAGTCCGAGCCAGTGCTGCGGGGCGAACTGGAGGTTGAAGCCGATGAGCATTAGGAGCCAGTTGGTGACTCCAAGTTTCTCGCTGAGCAAGTATCCGGTCGCCTTTGGCCACCAGAAGTAGATACCGCCGAAGATAGCCATGATTGCGCCGCCGAAGAGGACGTAATGGAAGTGGGCCACGACGAAGTATGTGTCTTGCTGTTGGGCGTCGGTTGGCACGGATGCGTGCATGACGCCGGAAAGTCCGCCGATGGTGAACATGGCGATGAAGGATATGGCGAAGAGCATCGCGGTTGAGAAGCGTATTGATCCTCCCCACATCGTGCCTAGCCAGTTGAAGATCTTTACGCCGGTCGGTATTGCGATGGCCATTGTGGAGATGGCGAATGCGGAGTTGGCGGCAGGTCCAAGACCCACGGTGAACATATGGTGACTCCACACGAACCATCCCATGAAGCCGATCGCGACTCCGGCGAAGACGAGGAAGGTGTATCCGAAGAGCGGCTTGCGTGAGAAGACGGGTAGGATTTCGGACACGATGCCCATTGCTGGAAGGATGAGGATGTAGACCTCGGGGTGTCCGAAGAGCCAGAATACGTGCTGCCATAGGACGGGGTCACCACCTGCTACGGGGTTGTAGAAGTGGGTACCGTAGAGGCGGTCGACCTGAAGTTGGATCAGGGCGACGGTCAGGACTGGCAGTGCGAGGACGATGAGAACTGAGGTGACGAAGGTCATCCACGTGAATACCGGCATCTTGGTGAGGGTCATACCCGGCGCACGCATGTTGAGAATAGTGACGATGAAGTTCAAACCCGCGGCGATGGATGCGATACCAAGAATGTTGAGCCCGATGACCCAATAGGTCATGCCGTGCGTGGGGTTGAACGCTAAGTGTGAGTTTGGCGCGTAGCCGAACCACCCACCATTGGGCGCGTCGCCGACGAACCATGAGAAGTTCAGGAAGAGGCTGCCAAATAGGAATATCCAGAAGCTCAATGCGTTCAATCGCGGGAATGCCACGTCTCTGGCACCGATTTGGAGCGGCACGAGCCAGTTGAAAAACGCTGCTGAGAGCGGCATGACGACGAGGAACACCATAGTAGTGCCATGCATCGTGAAGAGCTGGTTGAAGAGTTCCGGATCGAGGAAAGTGTTGTCGGCTTGCGACAACTGGATACGCATCAGCAGTGCTTCGATGCCACCGACCAGGAACCAAAGGAAGGAAGTTACAGCGTAGAGGGTTCCGATGCGCTTGTGGTCAACCGTGCTGATCCAGCTCCAGATGCCGTACTCGCTCTTCGGCCTGGGGAAGATGCGCGGGAACCTCAACGAAATGGGCTCTCGGTCTATTCCTGGATGTGTAGTCTGCATTGGTTTGGGAGATTTGCGGGTTGCGGATGCGAGATTTGTTCCCTGTATTCAGTCTATCCGAGAAGGTTGAGTCTTATTCGAGTGTCGATATGTAGGCGATCAGGTCGTCAACCTGGTTGGCAGGCAATTTTGGCACGACCATCGAGTTGGTGAAGCCATCGACGATGAAGGCGGCTGGGTCGTTGATCGACTCGCGCATGTAGTCTTCTGCTGAAAGAGTGGTGCGGGTGCCGGCGCGGTCAGCGATGCCGATGAGGCTAGGACCAACGATCGTTGTATCGGCATCGAGCGAATGGCATGCGTTGCATCCGATCGAGACGAAAAGTTGCTCGCCGCGTTCCTCAGGCGTTCCTCCGGTGATCTGCGGTGCAGCGAGTTGCTCGATGTCGCCAGGAACGAGTCCGAGTAGATAGTCTGCGATGTTCTCGACCTCTTGAGACGAGAGATTGATCCTGTTGTCGTCGCGTTCCTGATATACAGCGGCATGGGCTTGCATGGAAGTGCCGATCTTGATGTCGTTAGGATCAGTGATCCACTTGATGAGGTTTTCGCGAGAGTTCTCTTTGATGCCTGCGCCCAGGAACAATCGCTCACCGTAATGCGTCATATTGGGCGCGGAAACGATGCGTGAGTTTTCGATATCGTCAAGCCAAGTCGCCCACCGGGAGTCTTGTTGTTGAATTTCGAGAGAGTAGGCGTCCTGCCGCCACGAGTCGTCGGTGTGGCAGGTCTTGCAGTGGGTTGCGAAGAGGGTCTGTCCCTGCTGTTCGGGGCTGCCAGTTTCGAATTGTTCAGGCGGTGTGCGCATTCCAGCAACCCACTGTTGGAAGCCTTCTTCGGTGTGGGCGATCACGCGGAAACGCATGTGGGCGTGCGCGATGCCGCAGAACTCAGCACATTGCCCGTCGTACACACCCGGCTCTTCGGCGATGAACCATAGCAGGTTGTCGTTGAGTGGCACCATGTCGATCTTGCCGGCGAGCTTCGGTACCCAGAAGCTGTGGATGACGTCTTGGGATGCGAGTTGCACGTTGACCGGGCGGCCGACTGGGACGTGCATCTCGTTGGCGGTCACGACTTCTTGGTTTGGGTAACGGAACTCGAACCACCAGCGGTGACCGATGGCTTCGACTTCGAGGACGTCACCCATGTCAGTTGGCGCTCCACGCTGCTGTTCCCAGATGCCGATGATAGTGGGTACGGCGATGGCAGCAATGACGATGGACGGGAGGATAGTCCAAGTGATTTCGAGCTTGGTGTTCCCGTGGACCTGCTTGGGGATCTTGTCATCGCGACGGCGGTATCGGATGGCCGCATAGATGATAGCGCCTTCGACGACGATGAATACGGCGACCGCGATCCAGAAGATAAGGATGAAGAGGTCGCCTTGATCCCGCGCGATGGGCCCGCCGTAGCCGAAAGTGGATTGGGGATGCTCAGGCGAACACGCCGCGAGGATAGAAGTTGCGGCAAGAGCCAGCACAACGAGTGCGAGCTTGTTGAAGTTGGAGGGAGTCAGCCAGTGTTGCATCTAGATGCGGTCTTGTCGTAGTGGTTTGACGGTCTGTCAGCTACTTTTCGGCTTCATCGCGCTTGCGTCAGCGCGGTTTCCCTCGGGGGCGTTGGGCATCAACTTCAACCAAGAGATTAGAATATCATTCCGCGCCGCAAGTCGCAAAGTTAACAACTCTGAAGCCAATCGTCAATCGGATTTTGGATCTTTGGGCGTGAATTTTCGAAGTTCTGCCCCCTTGAGGTCTCTGTCATGAATCCAGCGATTCCCCAAAGCGTATTAATAGCGACACAGAACTCCGGCAAGGTGCGCGAGTTTCGTCGGTTGCTTGAGCATATTCCGGCGCAGTTCGTAGGGCTGAGTGAATTGCCACCAATCGATGCACCGCGCGAAGATGGGACGACGTTTTTGGACAACGCGAAACTGAAAGCCCGATACTACTCGCAGCATTTCGGTTCAATCGCGCTGGCCGACGATTCGGGTCTGGTAGTGGATGCCTTAGCTGGCGCGCCCGGAGTTCACTCAGCTAGATACGGTGGTGCCGGACTGAGCGACGAAGATCGGACGAATCTCTTATTGAGCAGAATGTCGAGTGTGCCTCCGGAAAACCGCATCGCACGGTTTGTGTGCGCGGTAGTGGTTTGGGGACCCGACATGGGCGAGGAATTCTTGCACGCGCTGGGTACGGTCGAGGGCAAGATTGCATTTGAGAAGCGCGGGAACAATGGCTTTGGGTATGATCCGGTCTTTGTTCCCCATGGAGAGACGCTAACGACAGCCCAGATGGATTCTGCCGAAAAGGATCGATTGAGCCACCGTGGCAACGCCATCCGTGCGATCGCCCCTGCGCTGGAACGGTTGTTACTCGACACTCAGAGTAAAACTCGGGCCTGAATTGTTCGACGGGTACAATCTCAAGCACGTGGCTCCTCGCTTTCCCAACGGAGCATGAAGGTCGACGGAGCATGAAGGTCGTTAGCGCATGACAACCCTGTCTACAAACCGAAAGATCCAAGATACGCTTGGACGAAACGTACGAGATTTGAGAATCTCGGTCACGGACCGGTGCAATTTCAGATGTCCGTACTGTATGCCTGCTGAGATATTCGGTGAACGCTACGAATTTCTGAAACGGGAAGAGATCTTGTCGTTCGAAGAGATCGTCAGGCTGGCGCGGATATTCGTCGGGTTCGGCGTTCAGAAGATTCGGATCACTGGGGGCGAACCGCTCGTGCGCTCGGATGTTACGACCCTGATAGAAGAATTGGCTTCCATCGATGGCGTGACGGATCTGGCGATGACGACCAATGGTTTTTTGCTGCCTCGCTACGCTCAGGACTTGAGGGATGCAGGGCTTAATCGCTTGACGATCAGCCTGGATGCTCTTGACGAAGACGTTTTCAAGCAGATGAGCGGTCGTCCGTACGGACCGGAGAAGGTCCTCGAGGGTATCGAAGCGGCGCGCGACGCTGGATTTTCTCCGTTGAAGATCAACGCAGTGGTTCAACGCGGAGTGAACGAACAGACCATCGTAGAGACTGCGAAATACTTCCGTGGAACCGGCGACATTGTCCGCTTTATCGAATACATGGACGTAGGCAATCTAAACGATTGGGATCTGTCGCAAGTTGTGTCCGGCAAGGAAGTCATCGACCTGATCGCTTCCGAGTTTCCGCTGGAGCCCGTTGATGCGAACTACCGAGGCGAAGTTGCGTCGAGATACCGTTATGTAGACGGTTCCGGCGAGATCGGAGTCATCACATCAGTCACGCAGCCGTTCTGCGGCGACTGCACCCGCGCAAGATTGACGACTGAAGGTCGGTTAGTCACATGTCTTTTCGCGACGCGTGGAACTGATTTGAAGGGTCCCATGCGATCTGGAGCCTCAGATGATGAGCTTGGCGGGATTATCGGGCGCGTGTGGGTGACGAGGCGTGATCGGTACTCAGAGCTTCGGTCGTCGAACACTGATATGACTGGCGTCGGAACTGGTCGAGAAAAAATCGAGATGTTTCGACTCGGTGGCTGAATTGACGAAAGCGAAATTGATGCTCTTGATTTACGATGTTTCAATCGGGGGTTCAGGCGCGACGTGATGACATCGATCAAGTCAACATGACACAGCAGACCAAAACAACGCAAGAGGCGACAGCGACGGTTCGCATCAACTGCGGTGTCGACTATCAGGCACATCAAGGATTCGGCGCCTACAGTGCGATGGTCAAGGTTGGTGACGAACAACTTGACCCAATCGCGGGAGTTGTTGATGACGGGGCCACGTTTATTCGCTGCTGTTTGATGGCAGCGGTCAAAGGAATTGAGGCGGTACAGTCGACTGGTGAGATGGTAGAGATCGTGATGCCTTCGACATGGGTTGCGGAAACAGTGGGAGACTCTGACCGTTTGGCGGATTTGCGAGCGAAAGATTGGATCAACGATGATGGTGAGGAGATCGTTCATCGCGATCTACTCGAACGTTTGGCAGGTCAAATTGATCGGCATGAAAAAGTAGGCTGGACGCTCGCTCAGAATGTTGGACAGCGCAATCGGCGAGATGACCAAAGTGAATCTGAGGATGATGGTTCAGGCGGTGACACCGCTGATGAGATCGCACCCGATTGTCACATCACCTACGCCGCAGCCACGGTAGGCAACTCTGGTGTTGGAGCGTACTACATCGAGTTGAAGATACCCGGCAAGGTAGAAAAGGTATCGAGCAAATTCCAAACTACGAACTTTGCGAGGATGCACTTGACGGCGTGCATCGACGCGTTGCGTGAAACTCGCAGGCTCATGCGGAAAGACGGGTTGCGGATAGTTCTGGACACTCCCCATGAGTTGACGGCAAACGCGGTGAACCGGGGTTGGTTAGAAGCTTGGAGCCAGAACAAATGGAACCGTCGTGAGGGCGACCGAGTTCGCAACGCGGATCTGTGGCAAGAATTCCGACGCTTGATGCAGAGGCATGAGGTTGAAGTTCGCCTAGCGCTGGATTCAGCCAACTCAGACGTGATGTTGAGACAGGCCCAGAATCTAGCGAGGCGTGAGGTCGACCGCGTTCGAGAGGATACAGAGTTCAAGGAGCAAGAGGAGGAAGCGGTCAAGCAGGGGACTTTGATTCGCATCTTCACGGATGGTTCCGCTCTCGAGAATCCCGGACCAGGAGGATGGGCGGCGATCATGGAGGTCAAGGGCAAGCGCGCGAGCCAATCGCAGGGCTACAAGCATACGACTAACAACCGTATGGAACTGATGGGCCCAGTCGTGACTCTGGACCTGCTGGTCAAGCTCCAGTCTGAAGGAAAGATTCCCGATGTGGAAAAGGTGATCGTGGTCACCGATTCGGAATATCTGGTGAGCGCAACGACGCGTGGCTGGGCGAAGCGGTGGCGCAAGAACCAGTGGATCAAGCAAGACGGTGACAAGGCTAAGAACACCGATCTTTGGAAGCGTATCCTTCACGCTGGCGACCGCTTGAAGAAGGTGGAGTTCCGTTGGGTTCGCGGTCACGCCAGGTTCCGTGAGGCGTTCGCAAAAGAAAACGAAGCTTGCGACCGTCTTGCCAAACAAGCGGCCGGTCAGCCTGAAGAGCAGTTACTGGTTGACGAGGGTTACGAGGAATAGTTGGGGTTGACCAGAAACGGCGGGCAAATATGAACCCCACTGCAGGAAAAGGCCTCTTCATCTACTCCGACGGCGGAGCCATCGGCAATCCGGGACCAGGCGGTTTCGGTGTAGTCGTTGAGGCGGACGGTAAGAGTTGGCGAATGTCGAAGGGGTATCGTCGGACGACGAATAATCGGATGGAGTTGATGGGGGTGATTGCCGGTCTGGAGAGCACAGCGGATTTAGGGAAAGGGCGTAAGACGGAGGTTGTTTCCGATTCGAGTTACGTTGTCAACGGAATATCAAAGGGCTGGGCGAAGCGGTGGAGATCGAACGGGTGGCGACGGAATAGACAGGGCGATATGGCGTTGAATCCCGATCTGTGGGGACGGTTGCTCGATGCAGTTGAGGGTCGAGATGTTGTGTTTCAGTGGGTGAAAGGGCATGCCGGCCATCGACAGAACGAGGAATGTGATGCGATGGTGCGTGAGGTGTCGCAACTGCCGCGAAACAAGCAAATCGTCGATACGGGCTACGAACGCAAGGGAAACAGTTCAGCAGTTAGCGCTGCGCCATTCGAAAGTTTAGTTGGGATGGTTGATCACGAAGACGAATCTCTCGAACCCCAAACGGCGTTGACGCACATCGATTCATCGGGCGAAGCGCGGATGGTGGATGTCGGTAATAAAGAGATTACCGAACGGGTCGCTACCGCGACTTGCGAGGTGTTGATGTCAGCGAAGACGCTAGCGTTGATCCGTTCCGGCGGCATCGGCAAAGGCGACGTGGTCGCCACGGCAAAGCTCGCTGGTGTGATGGGCGGCAAACGAACAGCTGAATTGATTCCGATGTGCCACAACATCCCGATTTCGCAGATCGAGGTTGAGACCGAGGAGTTGGCGGATGGTACAGGATTGCGGGTCGAGGCGACGGCTCGGGCAACCTGGCGCACGGGTGTGGAGATGGAAGCGATGACAGCGGCGTCGATCGCTGGATTGACGGTTTACGACATGTGCAAATCAGCGGAACGAGGCATTCGAGTTACCGATCTGCGACTGCTTCACAAAAGCGGCGGCAAGAGCGGTGAATACGTGGCGGACTGAGATCATTGCCAAAACTCCCGCTGAACGGTATGTGTGCATAACCCCAGTCATTCCGGCATAACCATAGTCATTCCCACGAAGGCGGGAATCTAGAGGGGTGGGGAGCAGAGAAACACGCATCTGCCAAACTGGTTTCCCGCCTTCGCGGGAATGACGGGGGCTAGTGAGGGAATGACAGTTGTTGACCGAACATGCAGGCGGCGATACTATTGTTGATACGGCGCGAGGGTGCTTCTAGGGTCGATTTATCGGGGGCGATGTAGCTCAGCAGGTTAGAGCGAGCGCTTCATAAGCGCTAGGTCACAAGTTCGAGTCTTGTCATCGCCACCAAATCTTTTCGACGGTGGGCGAACGGATATCGCAAACGCGAAACGTCGCCGGATTATCTGTCGATGGGCGGTTAGCTCAGCTGGTTAGAGCGCATGCTTCACACGCATGAGGTCGGAGGTTCGAGTCCTCCATCGCCCACCATATCCTGCTAAAGATCAAGTATGAAGACATGATTCCGGTTGATGTTGCCGAAGCGCAGTCTCATTTTGAGACTGTGTTGAAGCGGATTGAGGTCGGTGAGGAGATCGGTATTGAACGAGATGGATAGAACGGGCGAGATGTACCTCATTGCGGATGAACTCCGTAGCGTCGCGGATATGGGGCTGCGATATTCCGAGATCGAATACGACCGCGAGAGGTACCGGCGCGTTCGCGAGTTGAGCGCCCGCCTCGTTGCCTCGATTGAGGAGAGGTCGCTGGGTGAAGTGATGGAGGAGTACGAGGGGAGCTTGTCCCATGTCACTCCCTTTATCGGTGCCGATGCTGCTGTTTTCCGTGATGGGCATATTCTCCTAATCAGACGGGAGGACAACGGCCTGTGGGCGATGCCTGGCGGAGTGACGGATGTAGGTGAAACGTGGGCGGAGTCAGCGGAACGAGAACTTCGAGAAGAGGCGGGTGTTGAGAGTAGAGCCGCGGGATTGCTGGGAGTGTTCGACTCTCGACTTTGGGGGAGTCGATCCAAGGCTCAGTTCTACAGCGGCGTATGGCTCGTAGAACTTTCCGGCAACCAAAAACCTATCGCAGGCCCGGAAACGATGGGAGTAGGTTTCTTCGCCGAAGATGACTTGCCGGACCTATCTCCAGGACACTCGCGCCGCGTTCCATTGATATTTCAACTCGCTCGGGGTGAATTACCAGTTCCATATTTTGATGCGAGATGATGATGCTGGTCCCAGCAAAGTTGACTCGATGCAGAACTGTCTTGGTTGGAACGAGGATGAGGATATGGGCGACGATTCTCTCGCGAACCGCAGTAGTCATAAGTTAGCTAACCAAGTAACAAAGGAGTTCGTGCTGATCTCCAACGAGTCGCTGTTTGATCGGTACGGAGTCCGGCGGCTTTGGTGATAAAGAAAACGATGCGGCGCAGATGGACCGTCGCATCGCTTTCGGGTCGCGTTGAGTGCGGAGAGCGGGCTACCGCGCGATCATGTCGAACTGTTCGAAGTTGCCGCCTAGGATCGGATTGGGATCGACGCCCATCCAATCGTCCAGCACGGTGGCGTACAAGCCTCGAAAGTCGTTGTTGTAGGCCATGTCGCCTTCGACTTGGTCTCGCAGTTCGAGTGACGGGTATTCGCCGTAGAAGCCGCCCTTGACCGGGTTGCCCATGACGAACGCGACGCCGCCAGAGCCGTGGTCGGTGCCGGACCCGTTGTCGTCGATTCTGCGTCCGAATTCGCTGAAGACCATGACGACAGCATCGTCTTCGAGGCCGTGCTCTGCGAGGTCGGCGTAGAAATCACCGACGGCGTTGGCAAGTTCGTCCCACAGGGTGGCGTGGTTGAGGAGCTCGCCGGAGTGTGTGTCGTATGAACCGTGCTGCGTGTAGAAGATGCGAGTGCCGACGTCGGCGCACAACACTTGCGCGATGTCTTTCATCTGCTGAGCGATCATGTTGTCGCCGTACTCGATGGAGGATCGATACTGTTCGGGAGCCTCGCGGAGGATGTCGGCACCGAGGTACGCGCTCATCCCGGTGTCGCCAATCGCTTCCAGAATGTGGTCCCTGCCTTCGCGCGGGCCGTACATACGAGTGAAAATGCTAAGCGCTAGATCGCGTGTCTCGATGTCTTCGATGTCGGGCATCAGACCGTATGTTGCGAGGTTACCGACGGAGGCTACCGGAACGCCTTTGCAGTGGAGAGCTCGCGGCAGGCCACGACCGAAGTTGACGCCGGCGACTACGTTCTGATGTTC